>CAMCUY010000001.1 GCA_945879075.1 Akkermansia muciniphila
TCACAGTGACCATCAATCTCACCGGCACTTGGAACGGTGACCTCTACGCCTATCTCGCCCACGACAGCGGGTTTGCCGTCCTGCTCAACCGCCCCGGCCGCAGTCTCGACAATCCCGACGGCTCCGCCACTACCGGCATGGTCACCACCTTCGCTGACTACGCGGTTTCCGACATCCACACCGCCATCCCGATGAGCGGCGGATCCTTCACCGGCACCTATCAGCCCGATGGCCGCATCACCGATCCACTCGCCGTGCTCAATACCGACAGCCGTCCGGCCATGCTCTCCTCCTTCAGCGGTTTGAATGCCGATGGCTCCTGGACCCTCTTCATCGCCGACCAATCCACCGGCGAAACCAGCACCCTGCAAAGCTGGTCCATGAACATCACCAGCGTGCCGGAGCCCAGCACGACCCTGCTGGGATGCGTGGTCATGATGGTTCTATTGCCCAGAAAACGTTGAAGTTGCCAACGAGGAAAAAACCACCTCATCCGCGCTCCAACGCTTGTTAGTGTTTCTTCTCTGGGGTTAGTCCCCCGCAGCAGAACAAATGCGCCATTTTTGATGGCGAAATGTTACACTGAGGGGACACCGACCCGAGAGATTTCCCTGAAATCTACGGCGAAAGCCAGCCCAGGCTTGCCGCCTAAGCCGAGGAGAACCTGCCCGAAGGCTTCGCCTTTCCGGAAGCCCACAGGAAGCGCCTGCGGACATCCAACGCCTGCGAGAATGTCAACGGCCAGATCAAGTAGCGCACCCGCGTCGTCGGACTCTTCCCGAGTGAGGAATCACTCCTGAGACTCGTCACCGGCGTCCTCATCTAGATCTCCGAGTCATGGGAAACCGGCAAAACCTACCTCTCTCAACTAACAAAAAATCCGAAAAACACAAACCCGGCCACCTTCAGAAAAAGTCACCAGCCACTTTTACAGAAAAAAGTTTGCTCGGCCAGGACACGCTTTGGGTCACAAGTGTCATGCACCGCAAATGCAACTCATTGAAACCAAGAGTGGTGGAGCGTAGCGGATTCGAACCGCTGACCCCTTGCATGCCATGCAAGTGCTCTACCAACTGAGCTAACGCCCCTTTCGGGTGGGGCGGAGGTTTATTCGCGGACCTTCCGGTGGGCAAGACGATTTTTGGAAATTTTTGCCATTTACGGGTTTCTCAGTGGATCGGATCATTCAGTGCTCGCGGCGGAGGAGGATCAGCAATCGAATCCCGCCGAGGAGGCCGCCAACGGGAGCAACGGTGAAGCGTCCCATCAGGGTTGCGCTGCCTTGGGTTTGCTCGAAGGTGTCGACTGCCACCGCGTCGCTGAAGGCGAGCGGCTTTAACCACTGGGCGCTGGCATGCGGGAAGCTGGAAGTGGAGGAGGGCGTGCCCCATTGAAAGGCCGCCGCTCCATTCGGGCCGGTGGGGATTGAATGTGGCGGGAGCGTCCTTGAGATCGAAACCGGACTTGTAGCGGCTGGATAGGTCCTTGTTTGCCGCCATCAAATAGTGGCCAAGGGGCCGCCGAGTGGGGAGTTGTGGGTCAGGCGATTCAGCCTCCCTGCAACACCTCGACCCCGCGGTTCTGCAATTGCTCGATGAACGTCGGATCGGCCGCTTTGTCGGTGACTAGGCAGCTCAGATCGGCGATGTCCGCGAAGAAGAAGGCAGCTTTCTGCCCGAGTTTGGAATGGTCTGCCAGGAAGACGACATCCTCCGCGTTGGCGATGACCCGCTCCTTGAAAGCGGCTTGGCGGGCATTGCTCTCGCTGACGCCGCGCCCGAGGTGGAGGCCGTTTCCCGAGAAGAACATGCGGTGGATGTTATAACGTTGCAGTGACTTTTCCGCCGTTAGACCGATGAATGACCGGGACTTGGGGTCGAACAGGCCACCGGTGCAGATGAGGTCGAGATTCGGACGGTCAGAGAGGGCGGTGAAGACGTTGAGCGCGTTGGTCAGGATGGTGAGTGGGAGGTCGGGGAGAAACTCGGTGAGGGTCAGGACGGTGGAGCTGGCATCGAGGAAGATGGTTTCATTCGCCTGGATACGGCCGACGGCGAGACGGGCGATAGACAGTTTTTCTTCCCGGCGGACCGCTTGCCGCTCGGTGAAGGGGAGGTCTTCGCGGATCCGCCCGGGCGGAATCGCACCGCCGTGGGTGCGGAGAAGTTCGCCGCGTTTTTCGAACATTTCGAAGTCCTTGCGGATAGTTTCGACAGTCACGCCCAGTTCCACGGCTGTCTCAGCGGTGCGGAGGGAACCTGCTTTCAGGAGAAGTTCTAGGATGCGGCGGTGTCGATCGATCGTCAGCATGGTTTTGGTTTTCTGTGAATTTCTGGACATTATTGGGTTTTTTGGGTTGACCTGTCAACCCAATCCCACAAGAATTGGAGCAGATGCCAGCAACCGAATTGATTTCCCGACTACTTGAATTGTCCCACCAGCTTGGCCGCGAGGAGAGGAAACTTGCGATTCTCGGCGAGGGAAACACCTCCGCACGGCTCTCGGACGGCACCTTCGTCGTCAAAGCGTCGGGCTCAAATCTCGCTACCCTCAGCGAGGCGGGGGTGGCTGAGTGCCGATTTGAAAAACTCCTGCCGCTGATGGCGGAAGGTGAAATGACGGACGCCGCCATCGACCAAGCGCTTTTTGATGCACGCACTTCGCCGGATGCCAAGAAGCCGTCCGTCGAGGCGATTTTCCACAGCTATCTGCTGACACTGCCGGGTATCAACTTCGTGGGGCACACGCATCCGATCGCGGTGAACGCGCTGCTGTGCTCCCGTTATGGTCGGACTTTCGCGTCCCGCCGGATTTTCCCGGATGAAATCGTCTGTTGCGGTGTGGAGAGTGTTTTCGTGCCCTACACGGATCCGGGTCTGAAGCTCTCACAGGCGATCAAGCTTGCCGTGCAGGAATACATTTCACGCCTTTCCCGCCCACCGCGCATCATCCTTCTGGAGAACCATGGCCTGATCGCACTCGGTGCGACGCCTGAAGCGGTGCTCGCCGCAACTCTCATGGCGGTGAAGGCCGCCGAGATCTTTGCCGGGGCTGCGGCCGTTTCCGGTGAACCGCAATTTCTAACATCCTCGCAGGTGGAGCGCATCGCCGGTCGTCCAGACGAGCACTACCGGCAGAAGGCTCTCGGTCTCTAATTCATAAATACTCGCAAATTATGTCCAAGTACAAACACGTCAATTTCCTCTGGGACGATGCCAAAGCCGCTTCGTTTGATCCAGTGGGCCGCCTAATTTACCGCTCCAACCTGCTCGGCAGTGATCAACGCATCACCAATACCGGCGGTGGGAACACCTCTTCGAAAATCATGGAGAAGGACCCGCTCACCGGCGAGTCCGTGGAGGTTCTCTGGGTGAAAGGCTCCGGTGGTGACCTCCGCACCAGCTCGCGGGAGAACTTCTCATCACTTTACCAGAATAAGCTGATAGGGCTCCAGGAAATCTATGCAGCCCGTCCGGACAAGGGACTTAAATCACAGGCGGAGGATGACATGGTGGGCATGTTTTCACACGCCACCTTCAATCTGAATCCGCGCGCGTCCTCCATCGACACCACGCTGCACGGCTTCCTGCCGGGCAAGCACGTCGACCACATGCACCCGAACGCGATCATCGCCATCGCCGCTTCGCAAAACCGCGAGAAGCTCACGCAGGAGATCTTCGGCGGCGAGATGGCCTACGTGCCATGGATGCGCCCGGGATTCGAACTCGGTCTAGCGATGCAGGAAATCGCGAAGAACCAGCCGAACGTGAAGGCGATCATGATGGGTCAACACGGATTCATTTCTTGGGATGATGACGAGAAGACCTGCTACAAACACACTCTCGATTTCATCGAAACCGCCGCCAACTACATTGAGGCGAAATACGCGGCCAAGGGTGGCGATGCCACGGCATTCGGCGGGCAGAAGTATGCCACGCTTGAGGTGGAGAAGCGCGAGGCCATCCTTGCTGCGATCCTGCCTTGGCTCCGCGGCCAGGTTTCCAAGGAGAAGCGTTTCGTCGGCACCATGCAAGATGACAAGAAGATCCTGCTTTTCGCAAACTCGCATGACGCCGTTCGCTTGGCGGAACTTGGCACCAGCTGCCCGGACCATTTCCTGCGCACGAAGATCAAGCCGCTCTATGTGGATTGGAATCCGCAGGCAGAGGATGCTGCTGCGCTGAAAGACAAGCTGGCCGCAGGTCTGGAAGGATACCGCGAGGATTACGCGGAGTACTACTCGCTCTGCAAGCACGACAATTCGCCGGCCCAGCGTGATCCAAATCCTACGGTCGTTCTCATCCCCGGCATCGGCATGATTACCTGGGGCAAGGACAAATCCGAGAGCCGCGTCACTGCGGAGTTCTATAACTGTGCTGTCGAGGTCATGCGCGGAGCGGAGGCGATCGACACCTACGTGTCGCTTCCCCAACAGGAGGCGTTCGATATCGAATACTGGCTGCTGGAAGAGGCCAAGCTCAAGCGCATGCCTGCGGAGAAGGAGTTGGCCCGGCAGGTGATCATCGTCATCGGCGCAGGTTCTGGTATTGGCAAGGAGACCGCCCACCGCCTCGTCAAGGAAGGAGCGCACATCGTGTGTGTCGATTTGAACGAAGAAGCGGCAAAGGCGACGGCCAAGGAAATCGCCGACAAGTATGGCGTCGGTATCGGTGTGGCTGGAACCGGGCTCTCCAATTGTGGACCAGCCATCGGACTCGCTGCCAATATCACTGACCGCACGAGTATCCGCAAGATGCTCGACAATGTCTCGCTCTCCTACGGCGGCTTCGATTCGATTTGCGTCACCGCCGGGATTTTTGTGCCGAGCGACACCACCGGGCACATTTCTGATGACAAGTGGGCACTCACCTTCGCCATCAATGTGAGCGGCAGCTACTTCGTCGCGGACGAGGCATACAAGACCTGGAAAGAACAAGGTCTGCGCGGCAATCTTGTTCTAACCACAAGCGCCAACGCCGCTGTCGCGAAAAAGGGCTCTGTCGCTTACGACGTATCCAAGGCTGCCGCAAACCATCTGGTCCGCGAGCTTGCGATCGAACTCTCGCCATTGGTCCGCGTGAACGGTGTGGCTCCGGCAACCGTCGTGCAAGGCTCCGCGATGTTTCCGCGGGATCGGGTGATCGGCTCACTTGCGAAGTACGCGATTCCCTACACCGAAGATGAAGCGACGGAATCGCTGGTGAGCAAGCTCGCGCAGTTCTACGCGGATCGCACGCTCACCAAGAGCCCGATCACGCCTGCGGATCAGGCAGAGGCTTATTTCCTCCTCGTGTCAGGACGCCTTAGCAAGACCACCGGGCAAGTCGTTACCGTGGACGGCGGTCTGCACGAAGCGTTTTTGCGCTGACTTCGCTATCCTGCTGACGTGCGATGCGAGTAGCGTGTTGAAAAACACATCACTTGGATCGCACGTCGCACCAGCCGTTCTTTCTCAGGACAAGGGGTTGGAATTCCGACGGCATTTCTCCGGGAAGGTGAGTGACGAGCATGACATCTCGTTCAAGTCCGTGCAAGGAATGGAGCGTCGAGGTGAGTTGGAACGCTGCCGTGAATGCCGCGCTCGACACGGTGAAAAGCCTGATCACGCCGACTCCGGCCGGGGACTGGCATTCCGTCGCGGTCTGCTCGGACGGTTCATATGGCATCGAAAAAGGCCTCAGCGCCTCGATGCCGATCCGCACCCTTGCGAACGGCAATTGGGAAGTCGTCCAAGGTCTGCCGATCGACGCCTTCAGCCAGGAAAAAATCGATCTCACTATCAGCGAACTCAAAGAAGAGCGCGACGCGGTGAAAAGCTTTTGATTCCCGGCTAAATCAAGTCCGCTCAGTGGGTGCCTTCGTAAATGGTGACGACACCGAGCGTGACCGGCGTGCAGTCGGTTTGTCCGAAGCCGCAGGTCTCCAGCAAGTCCGTCATCGCCTTGCCTGATGGGAATTGTTCGATCGAGCCGCCGAGGTATTCGTAGGCGTCCTTCTGGCCGGTTAGCCAGCCAGCCATGTGCGGCAGGACGTGGTGGAGATACCAGCGGTAAGGGCCGCGCAGGATGCCGTCGGGCAGCGAAAAATCCAGGATGACGAGGCGGCCGCCGGGCTTGAGGACGCGGTGCATTTCGCGCAGCGCGGCGGGGTAGTCGGCCATGTTGCGCAGACCGAAGGCGACGGTGACAACGTCGAATTCGGCGTCTTTGAAAGGGAGTTGCAGCGCGTCTGCGACGATGGTTTTGGCCATGCCGCGACTGGCGGCGTGGGCGAGCATCTCCGCGCAGAAGTCGGAGGCGATGACTTCGCACCGTGGGCATTCGTCCTGGATTTCCAAGGCGAGGTCGCCGGTGCCGCTGGCGACGTCGAGTAGGCGCGCCGGCTTCCACTTCCGGACGCGGGCGGTGACGACCTTGCGCCACCAGATGTCCATGCCGCAGCTCAGGACGTGATTGGTCAGCACGTAGCGGTCGGCGATTCTCGCGAAGGCATCTTGGACGTAAAGGGCGTCGGGCATGCGGGATGGGTAAACCGGATGGGATTTCGGACAAGCGCGAATTACGCGCCGATGGGATGCCAAGTGGTTTTGGCTTCGAGGTGGTCGCGGATTTCATAGAGGCCCTGGGCGTTTTCCGCGAACCAGTCGGTGGGGGTTTCGGCAGGAATGAGCTTGAGGCGCTTGACGCTGTCAGCGGCTCCGGTCTGGAGGGTTTTGCGCTCCTCGAGATTTCCGACGACGGCGAGTCCTCGCAAATGGGCGTGAGTCACGAAGGTCGGGATGAGCTCGTCGCGCCGGCCGGTGAGTAGATTGACGACTCCGCCGGGCAGGTCGCTGGTGGCGAGCATCTCGCCCAGCAGGATGGACGGATAGGGTTGCGTGGAAGAGGCGAGCGCGACGACGGAGTTGCCGCTGGTGATGGCTGGCAGGATGAGCGAGAGCAGGCCTAGCAGCGGTGCCTCGTCCGGCGCGATGATGCCGATGATGCCCATTGGCTCGGTGACGGTGAAATTGAAATGGGGCGAGGAAACCGGGTTCACACTGCCGAGCAGGGCTTGGAATTTATCCGTCCAGCCGGCGTAGTGGACGATGCGCTCGATGCTGGCGCGGACCTCGCGCTCGGCGTCTTTTTTGGAACTGCCACCGAGGGAGATGGCATCCGTCATTTCCGCGGCGCGGGCCTCCAGCATTTCCGCGAGGCGATAGAGAATCTGCCCGCGGTTGTACGCATTGCGGGCGGACCAGCCGGGGCCGGCCTTGGCGGCGGCTTCCACGGCGTTGCGCAGGTCCTTGCGGGAACAGAGCGGGATGTTCGCGAAGAATGCGCCGCTGGCGTCGGAGAGCGGATAGACACGACCGCTCTCCGAGCGGATGAAGGCTCCGCCGACGTAGCACTTGGGGGTTTTGGTGATTCGAAGCATGATGAATATGGGACTTATATCAGATTTGCGTAGTCGAGCAGTCCTTGTTTTCCGCCTTCCCGGCCGAAGCCGGATTCCTTGTAGCCGCCGAAGGGCGAGGCGGGGTCGAATTTGTTGAACGAGTTCGCCCAGACGACGCCGGCTTTGAGCTCGGTGGACATCTTCAAAATGCGCGAGCCCTTGTCGGTCCAGACACCGGCGCTGAGGCCGTAACAGGTGTTGTTGGCTTTTTCCACGGCTTCCTCCGGCGTGCGGAAGGTGAGGATGGAGAGCACAGGCCCGAAGATTTCATCGCGGGCGATGCGGTGGCTCATGGCGACGTTGGAGAAGAGGGTGGGCGGGAAGTAGAAGCCTTTTGCCGGGAGCTTGCTGGCGGCCTGGTAGAGATCCGCGCCCTCGGCGACTCCGCAGGCGACGAGCTCGCGGATGCGGTCGAGCTGGGCTTGCGAGTTGATGGCACCGACGTCGGTGTTCTTGTCGAGCGGGTCGCCGGTGCGGAGGGATTTGAGGCGGATCTTGAGTTTGGACAGAACTTTGTCGGCGATGGATTCCTGAACGAGCAGCCGCGATCCGGCGCAGCAGACGTGGCCTTGGTTGAAGAAGATGCCGTTGATGACGCCCTCGACGGCTTGGTCGAGCGGGGCGTCTTCGAGGACGATGTTAGCCGCTTTGCCGCCGAGTTCGAGGGTGAGGCGCTTGGCGGTTCCGGCGAGCGCGCGCTGGATGGATTTGCCAACTTCGGTGGAGCCGGTGAAGGCGATCTTCGCGGCGAGCGGGTGGTTGACCACGGCGGCTCCGGTTTCGCCCGCGCCGGTGACGATGTTGACGACACCCGGTGGCAGTCCGGCATCTTGTAAAATCGAGGCGAACTTGAGTGCGGTGATGGAAGTGGTTTCCGCAGGCTTGAGGACCACGGTGTTTCCCGTGGCGAGGGCGGGGGCGAGTTTCCACGCGAGCATCAGCAGCGGGAAATTCCACGGGATGATCTGACCAATGACGCCCAGCGGCGCGAGCGTGCGGCCCGGAGTGACGTAGCCGAGTTTGTCCGCCCAGCCGGCGTGATAGAAGAAGTGGGCGGCGGCCATCGGCACGTCGAAGTCGCGGGATTCCTTGATCGGCTTGCCGCCGTCGAGCGTCTCGGCGACGGCGAACTCGCGGGCGCGGTCCTGCAGCAGGCGGGCGATGCGGAAGAGATATTTCGCGCGCTCGGTGCCGGGGAGTTTGCTCCATGAGGTGAACGCGGTGGCGGCGGACTGATAGGCGGCATCGACATCGGCGGCTCCGGCGACGGCGATTTCCGAGAGTTTCTCCTCGTTGCGCGGGCTGATGGAGTCGAAATAGTTGCGGGTCTTGGGCGCGACGAACTTGCCGTTGATGAACAGGCCGTAGCGCGGCTCGATGAAGGCCGGCGCGGATTCCGGAGCGGGATCGTATTCCCAGAGGTCGCCGAAGAGCAGTTCTCTGGCGTCAGGGGGGATAGGGCGTTTTGGCGAAGGCATGAGAATTATAATTCGTATGGG
The DNA here is from genome assembly GCA_945879075.1 of Akkermansia muciniphila. Taxonomy (GTDB): domain Bacteria; phylum Verrucomicrobiota; class Verrucomicrobiia; order Verrucomicrobiales; family Akkermansiaceae; genus Luteolibacter; species Luteolibacter muciniphilus_C. The sequence continues at coordinate 8,940 of CAMCUY010000001.1, forward strand.
TCCTATGAGGCCTATTTCCTACTAGGCTGACGAGGATTCGCTAAAGGTGTAAGGCGCTTGGTAATTGCCGGTTTTCTCCTTCACGAGCTGGCGGACGAGGTCGTTGAGCAGGGCGGAAGCACCGAAGCGGTAGCGGGTGTTGGTCAGCCACGCGTCGCCGAGGGTTTCCTTGACGGCGACGAGGAAATGCAGCGCCTGTTTGGCGGTGCGGATGCCGCCGGCGGGTTTCATGGCGATCTCGATGCCGGTGGCGAGGAAGTGGTCGCGGATGGCTTCGAGCATGACCTGGTTGTTGCCGAACGTGGCGTTGGAATTGGTCTTGCCGGTGGAGGTCTTGATGAAATCGCCGGGACGCAGGACTTGCATCGCGAGGAACGAGGCGGCGCGGATGTTGTCATAGGTTTCGAGCTCGCTGGTTTCCAAGATCACCTTGAGCGTGCGATCGCCGCAGGCTTCGAGCACGGCGGAGATTTCGTCCTGCACGAGCTGGAGTTCCCCGGCGAGGAAGGCGCCGCGGTTGATGACCATGTCGATTTCATCCGCCCCGTCGGACACGGCGGCGCGGACTTCCGCGAGGCGGGTTTTGAGCGGTGCCTGGCCTGAGGGAAACGCGGTGGCGACGGAGGCGATCCTGACCGGCGTGCCTCGCAGATGTTTCGCCGCGTATTTCACCATCGACGGATAGACGCAGACGGCGGCGGTCGGCGGGATGTCCGTATCGTCGTGCGGGCGGAGGGCTTTCTGGCAGAGCGAGGCGACTTTTCCGGGAGTGTCCTTGCCTTCGAGCGTGGTCAAATCGACCATCGTCGTCGCGAGTTTGAGGCCGAAAACCTTGGCGTGTTTCTTGATGCTGCGGGTGGCGTATTTGGCCACGCGCTCGTCGATGCCCACTTGATCGACCGTTCCGACGTCGTTGAGGAGGTGTCGGAGGGCTTGTGAAATCGGCGTGGCCATTGGCTGGAGGCTCATGGGAAGGGGGCGGTCTGCCAAGTTTCAAGTGAGACGCGGGGCGAAAATGCCTTGGCGAACCCACGTGAATGCCCTATCGGTGGGGCTCGATTTTTAATCCCCAAACAGCCATGTTCAAAGAATTCAAAGAATTTGCCCTCAAAGGAAACCTCATCGACATGGCCGTGGCCTTTGTCATGGGAGCCGCATTCACCAAGCTTTCCACCGCATTCATCGAGGACCTGATCATGCCGCTGATCGGCAAGATTTCGGGCGGCATGGATTACACGAACAAGTTCATCGAGCTCGGCGGAAACATCACCGCCACGAATCTCATTGAGGCGAAAAAGCAGGGGGCGGTGTTCGCTTACGGGAATTTCATCACCATCGGGATCAACTTCGTCATCGTGGCGTTCGTGATGTTTTTGGTGGTGAAGGCGATCAACAAAGCCAAGGCACTGACGGAAAAACAAGCGGCCGCGGCGGCTCCCGAGCCGAGCGCTCAGGAAAAACTTCTCACCGAGATCCGCGATTTGCTCAAGCAGAAGGCTTGAGATCAGGCTCCGGCGGCTTTCGCCTCAAACTCGGCTTTTGCCGCTTTCCGGCACTCGGCGACGAAGTGGTTGCACGCTTCGCGGCAGAGCAGGGGAATCGCCTCGGATGCCGGCAGGTCGCCGGGGATGCCGTTGAAGCGGCTCGCCTCGCTGTCGTCGAGCGGGGTGTTTGCATCGAGCCGCCACAGGATTTTCTTGGCGCACTGGTGGGCGGGTCCGCAGATTTCCTGGACGAGTTTCTGCGCTCCGGCGTCGCTGATCGAGCGGGCGAACCGATACATCCCGGTCTGGCGGTTGAGCTTGTCGCGCAGGGTTTCGATTTCCAGGATGCCGCCTTGCTGGGCGATGAACAGGCCGACGCAGGCCGGATAGATTTGGTCGAGCGCGAGCAGGAGGTCCTTCTCGTTTGCCAGCGCCATCACCCAGCCGCGCTTGAGATTCGTCTGGCCTTTGGTGAAGCGATAGGTCCCGTCCTCGGCGTAAGTCGATAGGTCGCGGGCGTCGGCCGGGCCTGCGTGGACTTGCAATCCGCCGAAGTCCGGCTCGGTGGGATGCGCGGCGTCCGCCATGTGGCAAATCACGTGGGGAAAGCCGTGAATGTCGGTTAGTATCTCAAGTTCGCCGATGCGGTGAATGCCGGATCGGAGCAAATCGCGGAGCTGGATTGCGAGGGACATGTGCGGAATGGGGTGAGATTGGTCAGAGCGATTTGTGAATTTTATCGAAATCCGAAATCTGGTCGAGGATCACGTCCGCCAGCAGCCTTTCGGTGCCGATGGCGGAGGTGTAGTAAAGCGTCTTCCCGCGGAGGTGGTGGGGGTTGTGGCGGAAGACCTCGCGCTGGCTGGCGGCCGCTCCGACTTCGTCTTCCATGCCCAGAAGCACCGGAATATCCTGATAGGAATGGAGTCCGTCCGAGATGAAAAACGGCACGACGACCACGTTCGGGGTGTCCGACATTTTGTCCCACTCGGCGATGAACGGCGGCTCTTCCATGTAGGCGTCGAGCACGGCGGCATAACCGGCACCCGAGGCGGCGATCAGGTCGACCTGGTCGCGGATGGCCTTGGTGGAGTTCTGGTTCAGGCCGGTGCCGTGACCGGTGATGATCAGCGTGGTGGTGGCGGGAGCTATCCCGGTGGCGACCTCCCTGGCGCGCCTCAGGATCAGGTCGGTCATCGAGCGGTGGACGCCGACTGGCAGGCAGTAATGGAAGGTTTTCCCGCGGACGACGGTGGTCGGGCCGGTGAGCTGGAGTTCGCGGGGAATGACGTCCTGGGTGAAATAGCCTTCGCTGATGAAATCGGGGACCACGTAGATTTCATCCGAATCGATCATGTAAATCGCCTCGCGCATCGACGGCTCTTCCTTCCAGAAGCAGCAATGGACCTCGGCGAACAGGCCGCGGCTGCGGATTTCTTCGGCGTGCTCGAAGTAGGGCGTCGAGGAGTCCGGATTCTCGGTGGAACCGTGACCGACGATGAGAAGGGCGCTGGTTGGCTTGGGCGCGATGGGCATATGGGGAAGTTGGCGAGACTTGGCCGGAATGCAAGGCAGGGAAAGTAGCTGGTATTTCGGACGGGGCCAACGCGATGAGTGAGGCTTGAAATAAACCGCGCTATCGGCTCGCAAGTTTGTCAGGGTCGCCGATCGGTCGTTATGCGGCGCAGTTCATCGGGGACGGCTCGACGATCCAGGCGGGTCTCGGAAACAACCCGGAAGTGGCGTTCATCGTCCATGAGGGGACCCGACACTTGGGAATCGGCCACAACCCGTAGAAACCCGGCCTCCCCGGCCACGTCTATCACGCTCCCGAGTAACACTTACAAAAGTGTTACTCGGGAACGTGATCCGTCATCGCCTGCCGGATGAATTTCCTCCAGGTGGGCGGGCGGTTGAAAATGATGGCGATGGCGTTCTCCATGACGCGGAAGGTGAGTGAGCTGAAGACGACCAGCGAGATGCCGCCGACCCAGCCGATCAGCCCGCAGTGCGCAGGAAGCCGGTTAGCACCTCGGTGAGGGTGGGGGCGAATCCCGGGGCGAGGAGGGAGACTTCCGCGGTGATGGTTTCCATCAGCAGTGTCTCGTCGATGAAGTGCGAGAAGATGACCATGAGCACGGCCGAGAGGGGAATCAGCGAGAGCACATGTTATAGGCGACGGCGGCGGTGAGCAGCAGGCCGTGCTTGCGCAGGAAAAGGTCGCGCAGCACTCGGCTGGCGAACCGAAGGGTTTTCGGTAGTCGTCTTTCCATCCGGGTTGAGCTTGAACCGGGTCCCCGGCCGGGGCAAATACAAATCAGCCGGGCTACAGATGGAGCGAGCGGTCGATCAGGGTGAGGAAGTCCGCGCGGTCGGCGGCGAGGGTGGTGGAGGCGATTTCCCGGGCAAGCGCGGCGACGATTTCGGCGTCGATCACGCCATTCTGTCCGCCGGCAAGCCACTCGGCGTAGGTGCAGACGAGCGCGGCGAAGCGGGCGTCGTCGGAGGGTTCGGCGTCGTTTTTGCGGACGAGGGCAATGGCGGGCGCGGACTTGTCGTCGGTGGACCATTCGAGCGAGCCGAAGTTGCCAGCTGGGGCGGACGGCTCGATCACGAGGGCGAGGGTGGTGACGGCATTTGCGGGCAGCGTGGCGGGCAGGCTTCCGGGTGTCCGGCCTTCGATGGGATGAAAGCCGAGGAGCCGGCAGCGGAAGATGTTAGCTGAATCTGGGTGGAAGGTGATTTTGATCTCGTGGTCCATTTGGTCGTTTCCGCGGATGGAGATGAGGAGCAGAATGGCGGAGGGCTTCCACGGGCAGGGGATCATTTCGGTGGAAAGGGTGGCGATGGGGCGGGGGACGCCGTTGGAGCGTTCGTCCGGATGCCAGGTGCCGGCAGGGCCGCGGGCGATGGCGGTGACTCCTTGCAGGCGGAGGGGGAAGTTGTTGAGGATTTCCTCAAGGCGCACGTCTTGAGGAGCCGGGAGTTGGCGGTCTTGATGAATCGATTTGGAAATCGCGGCGAGATTGGCTTTTGCGGATGCGACCGGCAGGTCGAGAGTAGGGAAACCCTCAGCGCTGTCTGGCAGAAACCAAGCGGGAGGGGCCGGGGCGGAGGGCGCGACAGGGGCCGGGGCCGGGGCTTGCGCGGTTTTCTGCGAGGGTGATGGGTCGCTGGTGATCGGAAGCGGCTTGTCCGCAGGCATGCGAAGCAGGATGAAAGTGGCCAGGGCGAGGACGGCGGCCGTGGCGGCGGGAATGAGCCAGGCTTGCAGCGAGGCGAACGGGATAAGCTTCGCGGCGGAGTCCGCCCGATGGGCGCTGCGGCGGATGTTGTCGCGCTGCTGCGGCAGCAGTTTGTGGGTTGGCTGGACCAGTCTTTTGGTTAGGAGGCGCTGGAGGTCTTTCATTTCCGCGACCTTCGCTTGGAGCGCGGGATCGGCAGCCACGGCGAGCTCGACGGCGGCGGCGTCTTCAGGCCCGAGCTCGCCCAGGACGTAGGCGGTGAGACGGGGATCTTCGGGGTGGAGTTGCATGGGGATGGTTGGTTTTAGAAACGGACGTCGTCCGGCAGGATTTCCCTCAGGCGTTTGAGGCCGGTGTGAATGAGGAATCCGACGTTGCCAGAGCGGAGGCCGGTGATTTCCTGGATTTCCTGATAGCTGAGTCCTTGTTGGAATTTGAGGAGGATGACTTCGCGTTGGTTGGGGTTCAGGCGGTCGAGATAGATTTTAAGCCGGGAGGAAATTTCCTTCCGGTCGGCCTGTGCATCAGGCTGGAGGTCGGGGCCGGCGATGTTCCGCCATTGGAGGTCTTCGAGTGGTTGGATGCGTTGGTTCTTTCGAAGGACGTCGAGGGCGCGGTTCCGGCAGACGGTGAAGAGCCAGGATTTGAGACCGTGCCGGACCTTGGGGATGTCCTGCTGGCAGAGCCGGATGAAGGTGTCTTGGACCACGTCGCGGGCGAGGTCGAGATCGTTGAGAATGGAGGAGGCATAGCCGATGAGCGGGGATTCGTAATCCGCCATCGCTTGGCCGATGAACTTTTCCCAGATGAGCGGGCAAGTTGGATTCCCGGTATCAACGGACGCGACCGACGGGACATTAGGAAAATTTTCCGAAGCTTCCGGCATGTCAGCGGATGAAATAGCTGAGATGCTCGAGTTCGAGCGCGAGATCGACGTTGTTGACGGTGATCTCCGGCGGGACTTCGAGCATGATCGGTGAGAAATTCAGCACGCCTTGGATGCCGGCGGCGACGAGGCGGTTGACAACCGCTTGGGCGAACTCAACGGGCACGCAGAGGATGGCGAGTTTGACGGAATTTCCTGAAATGAATGTTTCCAAGTCCGAGTCGGGGAAGACCGGGATGATGACGCCGCGGGCGACGGCCGCCGCGGGATTCGCATCGAACGCGGCGATGACCTCGAAGCCTTCCTTTTCAAACCCGTGGTAACGGAGCAGCGCGGAGCCGAGATTGCCCGCGCCGACGAGGATGACGGGCTGCAGGTGCTCGCGGCCGAGCGTTTCGCGGATGATCGTGGAAAGAGTATCGACGGGGTAGCCGAGGCCGCGCGTGCCGAATTGTCCGAGGTAGGCGAGGTCCTTGCGGAGCTGCGCGGGCTTCACCCCGGCCGCGCGGGCGAGGGTGGTGGAGCTGACGGTTTCCACGCCGTTGTCGTGCAGCTTCTGCAGGCAGCGATGATAGATCGAGAGCCGGTAGATCGCCTTTTTCGGGATGTCGATCCTGGCGGCTTTGTCGGGGGCTTCCACGGCGGGATGTTGGTTAGAGGTCCTCGGGCTTCTGGAGCAGCGCTGAAACCCGGTTGAGAAGGACTCCTGCGCCGCCGCCATCGACGACGCGGTGGTCGAAGGTGAGCAGTAGGTCCGCTTCGGTGGCGGGCAGGAAGGCTTCGACCTGCGCGCTCCAGACCGGTTTCTTCACGCCGGCACCGATGCCGAGAATGAGGGTTTCATTTGGCAGGGGAATGGGCGTGCCGGTGGTGAGGCCGAAGGTGCCGAAGTTGGTCACGGTGGCGATGCCTCCGCTGCAATCCTGCTCGGTGAGGCGGCGGCGGCGGGCGCGGTCCACCAGATCATCGTATTCGGAAACGAGGTCGCGCAGGGATTTCTGGTCCACCTTCCGGACGACGGGCACGACCACGCCGTCTTCGACCTGCACGGCCACGCCGATGTCGAACGAGCGCGGGTGAACGACCTTGTCGCCGATGAGATAACCGGCGGTCGTCGGATTTTCCGTCAGCGCGAGGGCGAAGGCGCGGAGCAGATAGAGCGTCAGGCCCGGCTTGGGCGACTGGTCGCGGCGGTGATCGAACGTGCGGTCCAGCAGCACGGGGCGTCCCACCGTCGCCAACGGACGGGTCCAGCTGCGGCGCATCGCGTCGGCCACCGCGAGGCGCATCGGCGAGGCGGCGGAGTTCGGCCAGGTGCCGAGGTAGTCGAGGAAACGCTCGAGATCCTCGACCGTGACGCGTCCGCCGGCACCGGTTCCGGCGATCGCCGAAATGTCCGCCTCACGGATTCCGAGGTCGTTCATGCGGGCCCGCATGCGCGGAGAAATGTAATGGGCGCCCATCACGCCGGTCGGCACGGGCAGGCCTTTCACGCTGGGCACCACGGCGGGAGATTCCTCGTAAGCGTCATCATCGAGGGCGAAATGTAAGTTCGCCTCCGCTCGCGCCGGGCTGTTGGACTGGCTGCTGGCGGCGCGCTTTTCCTCGATGGATTCCAGCGATTCCACGCCGGTGCGGACGATTTCTTCTTGCGTGACTTCGAGCAGTCCCAGCAGCGTGCCGACCGAGTAGGAAATCCCTTCCTGCGCCCGCAACTCGGACACCACTCCGTCGCAAAGCGTTGTTACTCCCATGACCGCCTTGTTGGTTTCCACCTCGATGATTTCCTGATCGGTACGGACGGAATCACCTACCTTGATACCGAGGCGGATGACGGTGGCCTCGGCGATGGATTCGCCGAGTTGGGGCATGAGAATGGGAACGGTGGGCATTTTGGTAAAAGCTGAAATACTGAAATGCTGAAACTAGAAAGAGAGTAGTTTGCGGAGCGCCTCGCAGATGGATTCCGGCGTGGGGCGGTGGGCGGCCCAGAGTTTGGGATGATAGGGAACCGGTGTGTCGCGGGCATTCAAGCGCTGCGGCGGAGCGTCCAACAGGTGGAATCCTTCCTCCGTCACGCGCGCGACGACCTCCGCAGTAACGCCGCCCCACGGGAAGGCTTCGCCCACCGCCAGCAAGCGCCCGGTCCGCGCGACGGATGCCAGGATCGTGTCTAGGTCCAGCGGTTTCACCGAGCGCAGGTCCACCACTTCGATTTCCCAGCCGTCCTGTTGCAGACGCTCTGCGGCGCGCACGGCCTCGTGGACCATCGCGCTGTAAGCCACCACGGTCGCGTGCTTGCCGGGGCGGGTGATCCGCGCCTGGCCGATGGGCAGATGGTCGCCGTTGATCGACTTCGCCTTGAGCCACCGATAGAGAAACTTGTGCTCGCAGTAGATGACCGGATCGTCGAGCGCCACGCCGTCGAGCAGCATGTGATAGGCGTCGGAAACGGTCGCCGGAGTTAGCACGACGAGGCCGGGATATTGGGCGTAGATTCCCTCCATGCTCTGGCTGTGGAAGGGGCCGGAGCCGGGAGTGCCACCGGAGGGCAGCCGCACCGTGATCGGGATGGGCATCCCGGTCCGGTAGAAATGCGTCGCCGCCTGGTTGACGATCTGGTTGAACGCCACCGACGAAAAATCCGCGAACTGCATTTCCACGATCGGCCGCATGCCTTCGATGGCCGCGCCGACCGCCATGCCGATCATCGCGTCTTCCGAAATCGGCGCGTCGAACACGCGGTTGGGAAATTGCTCGGCGAGGCCTTTGGTGGCCTTGAACGCCCCGCCGAAGGTGGCGATGTCCTGGCCATAGAGAAACACGCGGTCGTCCTCGCGCAGGAGTTTTTCCTGGGCCTCACGGATGGCGTCGATGTAGGTCACACTCACGGTAAAAATGGCTGGGAAACAGACTCGGTCAGGGGAAAACGGGTGGCCAGCGCGGTCCAGTCCTCGTGATAAGGATCGGGCGCGGCTTCCTGTTGGGCCTGGGCAACGGCACGCTGGACATCGTCGGCGAACTGGTCCTGCCAGGCGAGGATTTCGTCCACGGTGGCGAGGTTGTTTTCCACCAACTGGCCCATCGCCACCTCGATGCAGTCGCGCCCGTAGTGATCGCCGCGGAGTTCAGCCGGCACGTAGGAACCATCGTCATGCTCGCCGTGGCCGGACAGCCGCAACAATTGCGCGACGACCATTTGCGGCCCACCGCCCTCGCGCGCCCGCCGGACGGCCTCGCCGATCACCGATGCGCAGGCCAGCAAATCCGTGCCATCCACCGAGAACCCGCCGACGCCGTAGCCGCGGGCTTTTTCCACCAGATCCGCGCAGGCGAACTGGCGGTGGTTCGGCGTTGAGTAGGCGAACTGGTTGTTCCCCACCACGACCACCATCGGCAGTCGCTCGACGGCTGCCAGGTTCAAGCCTTCGTGAAATGCCCCGGTCGAGGTCGCGCCGTCGCCGATGCAGGTCGCGCCGACGCGTCCGGCCAGTGTGCCTTGCAGGCGTTTTGCAAAAAGCATTCCCGCGATCACCGGCACCTGCGCGCCGAGGTGGGAAATCATCGCCGGCATGCCCATTTCCGGGCGCCCGCGGTGGATGTTGCCGTCTCGCCCGCGCATCGGACCCTCGACCGAGCCGAGATAAGTCCTTGTGCAGTCGATCAAAGGCTCGCCGAAAGCGGTGCGTCCCGCCTGGTCGCGGATCAGCGGGGCGAAGAAATCCGTGCCTTGGATTAAGGCGGTTCCGAGCGTGGCGCTGACCGCTTCCTGACCGCGTCCGAGATAGACGCCACCGACGATTTTGCCAGCTTTGTAGAGGCTCGAAAGCTTGTTTTCCAAAATCCTCGCACGGAGCATCGACTGAAACACCGACCTCAGGAAATCACGGTTCATCACCACTCCGTCGGCGAAAGATTGCATATCCAAGTGCGGCACGCGGCGAGCCTAAGACAGTGCGTGCGGAACCTGCAACCGCTTTCCCGCAAACTCACGCCTCGCGCCGGTTCCAGGCGACCAAGTCCTTGTAACGCAGTCCCTTGCCGCCGAAAAGATCCAGCGCGCTGCCTACGGTTACATCCACCGAACCACGCCCGGCCTGCTCGACGAGTAACAGATCCGCCATCGTCGCCGCGCCGCCCGCGTAGGTCACCGGGCGTTTCCCCCAGCTCCCGAGCAGTGCGACCAATTCCGCGTCGATTCCGCCGCACAGGCCCTCGACGTCCGCCGCGTGGATCAGGAACTCGTCACAAAACGGTGCGAGCCGGTCGAGCGTGGCGTGATCCACCGTCAGGTCGGTCAGCGTTTGCCAGCGGTTCATTGCCACCGTCCAGCCCGCCGCGGTCCGGCGGCAGGAAAGGTCGATGACGAGTTTTTCACAGCCGATTTTTTCCACCAGCGAGCGCAGAGTCTCTTCCAGAAATTTCCCCGCCGCGTCAAACAGCGCCGACGTCACAATCACATGGCTCGCCCCGGCGTCCAGCCACTCCGCCGCGTTGCCTTCATGGATTCCGCCGCCGATCTGCAAACCGCCGGGCCAAGCTGCCAAGGCTTCCCGCGCGGCCGCGTCATTTCCCGGGCCCAGCTTGATCACGTGCCCGCCGGTCAGTTCGTCGTCGCGGAAAGTCTCCGCGAACCAGACTGCCGGCCGGTCCGAGACGAAATTCTCCGTCGGCCCCGCGCCGTCGTCGCGCAGGCTGCCGCCGACAATTTGTTTCACCTTGCCTTGGTGGAGGTCGATGCACGGGCGGAATCTTGTCATGGGGATCAGAGCTGCGGGGATGTTTGTTATCAAGTCTTCGACTGCAAGGTAGTCGTGGACTTCAGTCCGCAGGAGAATGAAGAACGGACTGAAGTCCTAGACTACTCTTTGCGAGGCCGCGGGCCGCGAGCAATTTGTCCACGTACTTCGCGAGCATGTCGGTTTCCAGATTCATCGCCTGGCCGATGACCGCGCGGTGGAGATGGGTTTGCTCCCAGGTGTGCGGGGTGATCCAGAACACCGCGCCGTCGGGCGTGAGCTCGGCGATGGTTAGGGAAATCCCGTCGAGGGTCAGTGAGCCCTTGTCGATGCAGAGTCGGTGGATTTCCGGCGGCAGGGAAACGCCGACGATGTGGTCCTGGCCGCTGGCTTCGAGGCGGGTGATCTTCCCGGTGCTGTCCACGTGGCCCTGGACGAAGTGCCCGCCGAAGCGGTCGCCAACCATCATCGCGCGTTCGAGATTCACGATCGATCCGGCGGCGAGCCCGCCGAGCGAGGTGACGCGCAGGGTCTGGGCTAGCAGGTCGAAGGCAACGCCGTCGGGCGCGAGGTCGGCGACGGTGAGGCAGCAGCCGTTGATGGCCACCGAGTCGCCGAGCGCGAGCTCGGCGGCGAAGGGGATTTCGAGGGTGAGCCGCGCTTGTTCGCCTTTGGATTCAAGGCTGAGCACGGTGCCAATGGCTTCGACGAGTCCAGTGAACATAGGGGTGTTAGTGGGCGGCGGGTGCGGTGGTTTGGACTTTTTGCACCGGCGCGAACATTTCGTCGATGCCGCGGTCGGGGAAGAATAACATGCAAAGCGCGACGATGATCGTCGGTAGAAGGGCGGCGAGGGCGAGCTTCACGGGAGAGACTCCCTCGCCGAAAAACTTGCCGAGCAGCGCCTGGCCGGCGGGGTTCGGCGCGTTGGCGATGACGGTGAGCCCGCCGCCGGTCACGGCTCCGGCGAGGACGGCGTATTTCAACTGGGGCGAGAGCCCTTCGACCTGGCTGGCGAGGAAGGTGATCGCGGCGTTGTCGTTGAACGAGGTGAGGATGGTGGCACCGACGAACAACGGGATTTCCGACAGGCTCGAAATAATTGGCGCGAGCCACCAGCCTTGCAGCCCGCCGTGGACGACGAGGCCGGCGAGGAAGAATCCGACGAGGATGGGGCCGCGGAGATTGGCCTCGTGCTGGTGGTTTGCGGTGGCTTGGGAGAACGCGAGGAAAAACAGGAATCCGCCGATGAACAGCGGCGGATAGTGGGAGAATGCCACGGTCCAGGCCATGAAAGCGAGGTGCGTGAGGGTGATGAACAGCGGCACGCGGCGCTTCTCTTGGATCATGTCGCCCACACCGTCGCCATCATGGTCGCCCGCCCGTTTCTCCATGGCGGCCAGTTCCTTGCGGAAGAAGAAGTAGTAGACCGCGGTGGAGATCAGGATCGAAATAATCGCCTTCTCTCCGTAGTGGAGGAACATTTCGGAACTGGTGATTCCCCATTTCTTGGCGACCATCAGGACCGGCGGCGCGGCGAAATTCGTCATGACGCCGCCGATGGAAATGTTGACGAAAAGCAGCCCCAGCGTGGCGTAAGCGAAACGCGGCGACGGCTTGAGTTGATAGAATTTCTTGGCCAATAGCATCGCGGCGATGGTCATTGCGCCGGGCTCGGTGATGAACGAACCTAGCAGCGGAGCGACGATCATGAGCGAGATCCACCAAGCCGCCGGGGTCTGCCTGCCAATGCGGGCGAAGTAGCTGAGGCAGGTCTCGGCGAAGTGCAGGATAGGCCGGGTGGAGGCGAGCGCCATGATGATCACCACGAACAAGGGCTCGGTGAAATTAACACCCATGATGTAGGTTTTCACGGTCGTCAGGTCGTAGAAGGCGACGATCGCGCCCATCAGGGCGATGACCCAGATGCCGAAGATCGCCTCCACCTCGCCGAGGAAATGGAGCAGCGTCGCCTTGAAATTGACGAAGTCGTCGGCCTCCGCCGTTTCCCGGCGTTCCGCCATCAAGCGGCGGACCTTCGCGTCATGGTCGTGCTGCACCTTGTGGGATAGCTTGGTGATGGGAATGGCGAAAAAAGTGTGGATGATGGCGAGGACGAAGATGATCGTCGCCACCAGCAGGAACGGCTGCTGCTTGGCCCGGAAGGCGAGCTTTTCACCGATGGTATCTAGGCCCATGGCCTTTTCCTGGCCCGCGAATGTCGCCATTTCAGTGACGAAGGCGGGCTCCTTGGCATGGGCGTCCGCGGCGGCCGCGCCGGCGGGAACTAGCAGGAAAAAAACGGTAAACAGCAGGGCGAGTGATTTCATCATGAGGTGGCCAAAGCCCGCGCAAGTCATAGGCAAGGCGCGAACTGCGGGCAAGGGAAACCGGGAGTGAGGGAAAGCGAGTGGTTGACCCGGTTGCGGGTTCCTGTGAAACTGGCGGCGTTTTGTCAGACTTGGAAACAGTACTTGAGGAGGCCGAGCCGCGCCTCAAACGACGCCGGAAGTATCGGCGTTGGTTTATTGCCGCGGCGCTGGTGCTTGGTTTGCTTTGGCTGAATGGTCCGGGAACCCGGCTGATCGCGCCCCGCGCAGCCATGTATTTCCTGGAAAAATCCGGGCTGCGCGGAAATTTCAAGGTCGGCGGAAGCCTCACCGGCGGCCTGTCGATTTCTGACCTGGAGATCAAGGGCGACCGCGAACTCGCCAGTCTAAGCATCGATCGGCTGACTCCGGATTACCAATGGCGCGGTCTGCTCAGGGGCCGCTTGGAGGGTCTCGTGGTGGACGGCGTGCACGTGAATCTCCGGCTGGGGCTGAACAAGAACGAGGCGAAAAAGCCGCCGCTGGATTTGAAGGGATTGGTGGAAACCCTGCACTCTGTGCGGGAAAGGATCGCGCCCGTGGAGTTTGTTCTGAAGAACATCAGCCTCGCCGCCACCCGCGATGGGAAACCGCTTTTAGCACTCGCGGGGAGCCGCGTTTCCCACAAGTCCGGCAGCGGGGAGATTCTGCTCGAACTCGGCGTCCTCACCGAAGCCGACGGCCGCGAGTGGCCGGCGCGGGAATCCACCGTCATCTGGGCGCCCGACGCGCTCTTGATCGCGCGCGTCGACCCCTATCCGGGCGTTAGTTTGCGAGACCTGTTCGTGCGGCTTCCGGCTGGTGGCGAGCCGTCGGCGGAGGCGGAGCTGCATCTGGACGACGCGGTGTTCGTCGTCACCAGCACGGCGGGTTTCGCGTCTGCCAGGATCGACCTCCGCGAGGGCGGGCTCGATGTGGCGCGGACGGCGAAACGCTTCGGATTCGAGGTTCCGGCCAGCGCGGCGCTCACTTCCCTGGCGGTCGAGCTGGATCAGATCCTGCCGGAGCCGAAGTCCGCGACAGGCACGGTTAGGTTCATGTTGGAAAATATCGCCTGGCAGGATTGGAGCGCGTCCGAGCTGGCCATGGACGCGACGCTTGCCGCGGACCAGGCATCGGTGACCGCCCGAGGAGTCATGCTGGGCACCGGCTTCTCGTTGGATGCCGCAGCCCCGGTCACGCGCGGGGAAAACCGCTTCGTGCTCGGCGACGCGCAGGGCCGTTTCAACATCGCGGATGTGCCCATGCTCCTGCGCGAACTGGCAACCCGCGTGCCGGCCATCGATCCGCAGGCTCCGGTCCCGCCGTCGAGGATGGACGGAAATTTCAACGTCTCCTTCCTCGCGAACAAGCCCCAATCCGCCAACGCCGACCTTGTCTTGAAGCCGGACGACGCCGAGCTCGCTTCCACCGTCGCGCTCAAAGCCCGCTGGGCGCGAGACCAGCCGCTCGGCGCGGATCTCACGCTCGACGGACTGAGGGCGGCGATCGACTATCACATTGAGCCGGCCACCTATCATGGCATGCTGGAGTTTGATGAGTTCGACAGTCGCCGGATTGACCGCTGGCTCTCCATCGTGAGGGTGAAGCCTGGTGGTGCCGCAAATCTATCCGGGCTGTGGACGGGCAAGGGGGGATTGAAAACCGGGAAACACCTCGGCGAACTTGACCTGAGTCAAGCCAGCTGGTCGCGCGAAGAGCTGGCTCCCGTCACCGCCATCGGCGGCATCCGCTACGACTGGCCGGCGGGCTTCGAAACGCATGGACTGCGGCTGCGGGTGAACGAGCAAACAGTAGCGCTCAAAGTCGCGCTTGCAGACAATCTGCTGGAACTCCGCCATTTCCTCTGGAGCGATGGCAAGGAGGAACTCGCCGAGGGCACGGCCAGCCTGCCGGTGCCGCGGGATTTCTCGAAATGGCGCGACACGCTCGCCAAGGACGTCCGGCCGATGGCGGTCTCCATCAAGTCGCGGGTGCTCTCGCTGGGCGTGCTCAAGGAGTGGCTTCCAGCCATGGGAAAACTCGACCCACGCTCCACCGGCCAGCTCGATTTGCAAATCTCGGGAACCTATCCGGCGCCGGTGGTCGATGCGGTTTTGGAGGCCAAAGATCTTCGCTCGCCCACCCAGCCGAAGCTGCCGTCGGCCGATTTGAAACTCGTTCTTACCGGCCGGGACGGGCGTCTAACGCTGGGCGGAAGCGCGACCGCTCCGGACTATCCCGCGGCCGCCATGAAGGCGTCGATGGCCTTCCGCCCGGGCGAATGGGCCGAGGCGCCTGGCCGGATCAAGGAAGAGCCCGTGGAAGCGCGCGTCGATCTGCCGCGCTTGGATTTCTCGCGTTTCAGCTCCCTTGTCCCGGCCGCCGAGCGGATCGCCGGAATCGCAACCGGCCACATCGTCGTCTCGGGAAAGATCGGTAAACCCGGACTCAAGGGCTCCATCGACCTAACCGGGATCGGTGTTCGCTTTAAAAACGACCGCTTCCCCGCCCTGGAAGGCGCTTCCGCATCGTTGGATCTCGCCTTGGACCGCGTCACCCTGAAGAGCCTGAAAAGCAGCATCGCGGGTGGCACCTTGCAGGGCGAAGGCTCGCTCGCGATCAGCGACGGCAAGCCGGGCGAAATTAACCTGCGCCTCCGCGGCGATCATCTGCCGATCGTCCGCAACGATGTTTTGATTCTCCGCGCCAATGCCGATTTGCGCCTGCAAGGCCCGTGGCAGCGGCCGGTGCTTTCCGGCAGCGTCGGCGCGGTGGACAGTATATTCTATCGAGATATCGAGTTGCTGCCCATCGGCTCGCCTTTCGTTGCTCCCCGGGCAGCGGCTTTGCCGAAAATCGATGCACCGAAAGCCCGGCCAAGCTCCATTCCAGAACCGTTCCGGGACTGGGCGCTCGACGTGCAGGTCGGCACCCGGGAACCGCTGCTGATCCGCGGAAATTTCGCCACCGGCCAGGTCACGGGAAAGGTCCGCATCGGCGGCACGTTTGGTGCTCCCGCTCCGGATGGCGCGCTTGAAATCAAGAATTTCCGCGCCGCCTTGCCGTTCAGCACCCTGTCCGTCAGCTCGGGCACGGCGACTTTCACCCCCGCGTCCGGCTTCGATCCGCTGTTGGAAATCAACGGCACCGCGGAGCCCCGTCCTTACCGCGTGACCGTCTATGTCTACGGTCGCGCCTCCGATCCCCAGCTCGTTCTAACCTCAAATCCGCCGCTGCCGGAAAATGAAATCATGACCCTGCTCGCCACCGGCACCACCACCAGCGGGCTGGAGGATCCGCAGGCGGCCTCTTCGCGCGCCCTGCAGCTCCTCGTTGAGGAGATGCGGCGCGGCAGGTTCCGCTTCGGCAGGCATCTCTGGCCTTTGTTAGGAATGCTGGACCGGGTCGATTTCAACCTTGCCGAGGCCGATCCGTATTCCAGCGAATCCTTCTCCACCGCCACTTTGTCGATCACGGACCGCTGGCTTCTTTCCACCGGGATGAGCTCGACCGGCGACTCCCGCGTGCTCGCGATCTGGCGTCTTTCCTTCCGCTGATGAACCTGCTCCGCACCATTTTGATCCTCATGCTAACGGCGCTGTCCGCCGTCGCCGAGACGCGCGTGCGGATCACCGGCACGAAGCAGAAATCCGAGAACGAGATTCTGGATCTCATGGGCGGCAGGCTGGCCCATGTCCGGGCGAATGAAGCGGCACCTTCGCGCGCGGATGACGCCGCATTCCTTGTCCGGCAGGTGTTGCGGAAAGACGGTTACACCGATGTCCGGGTGGATTGGAAAATCGTCGGCCGTGGGGAAATCGTGCTAACCGTCCATGAGGGAGGGCGGCTCTCGCTGGGGCGGGTCCGCGTAAACGGCGTGCCGCCCGCCGAGGCGGAAAAGCTCGCGAAACTTTACGCTCGTCCCGCTCGGAAGGGGCATTCTTTCACATCCGGTGCCGCACCGTTCCGCGAGGAAGACGCGGAAACCGGCCTGTCGTATCTCCGTCAGGAGCTCAATGCGCAGGGCTATTGGGGCGGCGAGGCGGTCGTCACTTCCCGCGCCACCGATCCGGCTTCCGGTGCGGTTGATTTTATGATCGAGGTGCGTCCGGGGCCCTTGTACGGCATCAGCGAAGCGCGGATTGTGAGTCGGGACGGTCGCGGCATGCCCGAAGCGCAGACGGCCGCGAAGCCTTATGCCAGCAAGACCGCCACCACCGGGAATTTGAACGCGATGCGCCTTGCGGTGGAGGAAGTGTTTGTTAGCAGCGGATACCCCGATGCTGTAATTTCCATGACCCGCACTCTGGACGCCCCGCGATTCGTCCCTGAGTTTTTCATCAATCTCGGAAAGCGCGTGCGCCTCAACCGGATTGATGTCGAGGGGCTGGTGCGCACCAATCCGAAGCGGATCGAAGCGAGGTTGAAGTCCCTTGAAGGGGATTGGTATGACGAGGCGGCGATGAACAAGCGCCTCCGCGGCTTCCTGGCCATCGGCGCGTTTTCTTCCGCCCGGCTCGAGACCCGCGAGATCGCGGGAGACCGTATCGACGCGACCCTGCATCTGGAAGAAGCACGCGCCAAGGAGATCAGCTTCGCCGCTGGCGGCGATTCCTATCTGGGGGCGCTGCTTCGGACCACTTACACCGACCGGAATCTCATGGGCGAGCTGCTCGGATTCAGCGCCGGATTCGAGTTCAGCTCGCGCGGGGTGTTAGGAGAGGCGCGGCTCGTCGATCCATGGTTCATGGGGACCGATGTGGCCGCGAGCGCCCGCGTCTATGCCCTCGTTTACGGCCGGGAGGGATACAGCACGTTTGAAACCGGTCTGGAGGGAACCGGCACTTGGGAGTTTGGCGACCACTATAAATTAGAGGCTCTCGCCGGCTTTTCCTTCGTGAATCTCACCGAGGACGGGCTTCCCGTGTCGGAGCTCGGGGAGACCGTTTACGGCCAGCCCCGCCTCCGCGTCACCCAGACGCTCGACTACCGGGACAGCGCGGTGCTGCCCCGGAATGGCTGGCATCTGACGGCGCCGTTGGAAATCGGCTCGGCCATGGGTGATCTATCCACCTCCTATGTCCAGGCGGAGCTTTCCGGCGCTTGGTATCACACATTTGAAAACGACTGGCAGATCGTGCTGGGCGGGGCAGGCGGAATTCTCATGCCATCCGGCGACGGGGTGGATCTCCCTGTCAATCTCCGCTTGTTCAACGGCGGCGCGCACAGTGTCCGCAGTTTCCCCGAGCGCGAACTGGGGCCCACCGTCGAGGGCTATCCGACCGGCGGGGAAGGCGTGTGGCACGCCAATGTCGAACTGATCCGCAGGCTTGCCGGTAGTCTCAAAGCCGTCGGTTTTGTCGATGCCGGCAGCCTTTCCCGGGAGTTCGACAAGCTCGGTTCCGGTGACGTGGAGCTCGCGGTCGGGCTGGGTCTGCGGCTTGATTTACCCATCGGTCCCGTGCGGTTGGAATATGGCTACAATCTCACCCGGGATCCGGGCGATCCCGTCGGCACGCTCCATTTCGCCATCGGCGTGGCGTTTTAACACCCGCCGGATTTCCCCTTCACGCTGGACTTGCGGATGATCCCGTAGAGCCTGTAGAGGTCGTCCGCGAGCGATCTTTAGATTCATGGCCGACAGCTTCCGCCCTCAAAACCCATCGCCGCCTGTCCTCGGGGCGGGCGGTCCGGTGTGGGATGAAATGAGCGATCCGCGCGGCCAGATCAGGCCGCATTGGCTCAGCATGGGGAAGAAAATCCACCGATGGAGCACCGAGGAACGCGGTTCCATCGCCGCCGCCGCCGCCCGGATGATCGCGGATCTTGGAACCACCTTCAATGTTTACAGCGATGTCGGGGGCGTGGGGCAGCCTTATGAACTCGATCCCGTTCCCTTGTTGGTTCCCGCCGCCGAGTGGGCGCAGGTTTCGGCCGGGCTGATGCAGCGGGCGCGCTTGATCGACACAGTTCTGGCAGATCTCTACGGCCCGCAGCAATTGCTGCGTGAAGGCCTGATCCCGCCGGACCTGGTGAATTCCAGCCCGGCTTTTCTTCACTATGCGCGCGATGTTCAGCCGGTCGGCGGCCGCTTCGTGGTCACCACCGGCTGCGATCTCGTCCGCCTGGCTAACGGTCAGTGGACCGTGTTCCGCGATTACACCAGCGCGCCGGGCGGGCTGGGTCAGGTGTTGGAAAACCGCAACGTCACCTCGAACCTCCTGTCCGACCAGTTCGAAGCCCTGCGCGTCGCCAGGCTCGGCGCTTTTTTCGATCTGGAGCGCCGCACGCTGCAATCGTTGCTGCCGACGCGCGGCGAGATGCCGAACGTGGTTTTCCTCACGCCCGGTTTCCGCCATCCGTCATATTTCGAACATGCCTACAAGGCGCGTCTGCTAGGTTTTCCGCTGGTCGAGCCGGCGGACCTCACCGTCCGCGAGCGCCGCCTGTTTTTGAAAACCCTGTCGGGCCTGCGCCGGATCGATGGGGTGGCCAGCCGGATTGATGACGACGGCCTCGACCCTCTCGAACACTGGGTCCGCGGCCGCGGCGGGGTGCCCGGAATCGTGGAAGCCTGGCGGAGCGGAAATGTCGCGCTGGCGAACGCGCCGGGCTCGGGTTTCGCGTCGAGTCCCGCGCTGATGCCGTTTCTTCCCGGGATTTGCCGCAAGTGGTTCGGCGAGGAAATCAAGCTGCCGTTCGTGGAAACCTGGTGGCTCGGCCAGCCCGACGTGCGCCGCCGTGTGCTCGTAAATTTGCAGCGCTATGTCCTGATTTCCGCATTTCATCGCGACTCTCATCTGCCGCTGCGCTGCGCCAATCTATCACCTGCCGCGCGCAAGCAGTGGGTGGCAGCGGTCGAGGAGCGCCCGTATGATTTCGTCGTCCAACTGGATATCACCCCGAGCGAGGCACCATCGCTCGAAGCACGGGGAGTCCGCCAGCGCCCGGTCATCTGGCGGGCCTTCACCGTCAACGCAGCGGACGGTCCGGTCGCTCTGCCGGGTGGTCTCGCCAGAGTGGGGAAAGCCGCGCAAGCGCCTCAGTTGTGGCCGTCGCACGCGGGATTCACCAAGGACGTGTGGGTCTCTGATAGTGCTACGGATAACAGCGCGAAGGCCGAGGTGAAAAGGCCGCGGCCGCTGCAAGACCGGCATCCGGCCGCGCTGGAAGTCCCGAGCCGGATCGCCGAGCAGTTGTTCTGGGTCGGTCGTTACGCGGAGCGCGTCGAGCTGGCGACCCGCCTGCTGCGGGTGACCTTGCGCAATCTCAGTGGCGAGGCAGGCCAACTCCAACAGGAGCAACTCGCTGCGTGCCTCAGCTTGATGCGCGGCAGCAATCTCATTTCCAAGGAAACTGTCTTCCAAGCGACGCAGACCCAGAAAATCCTCGCCGACCTGATCCATGATCCGGCGGCGCGCGGCGGCATCGCCAGCCTGACCCGCTCGTTGCTGCTGAACGCCGCCGCCGCTCGTGACCGTCTATCGGACGATACCTGGCGCTTTTTCAACCGGCTTGAAGGCATCGTTCATTTGCCACAGGGACTGGCGAGCACGGCGGATTTGCTAGGCACTCTCGACACGTTGGTTCTCCATCTCGCGGCCTTCGGCGGGATGCAGGCGGAAAACATGACCCGCGGCCAGGGCTGGCGTTTTCTTGAAGTCGGCCGCCGCATCGAGCGCGCCCTGAGCGGACTCAAGCTCCTCCGCACGGCGGCGGGGCAGGGGGATGGCGAGTCGCCGCTGCTTGATCCGCTCTTGGAAACCTGCGACAGCGTGATGACTTACCGGCGCCGCCATTTCTCCCGTCCACGGCTGGACGCGGTGATCGGTCTGGTATTCTTCGATCGGACAAATCCGCGCTCCGTCGCCTATCAGATCGGTGTGCTGGACCGGGAAATCGCCTTTTTCCCCGGCGAGTCGGATTTCGGCCTGCTGCCGAAGATCCGCGAGCATTTGCAGGAGCTCGACCAGCGGTTTATCAATCCGGCCGCTCCCGATGAAAGTGGCTTCGACGGAATCTTCACCTCGCTCGAAGTTTTCGCCGACATGCTCACCCAACATTATTTCAGCCACTCGGTGCGGCACGTTTACTGACATGAAATACCGGCTCATCCATCGCACGAAATACTTCTACGAGGGAGCGGTGACCGTCTCGCATCATCTGGCGAGACTGGCACCGCGGACCTTGCCGGGGCAGCGTTGTCCGTGGCATGAGTTGGAAATCCAACCCGTGCCCGTCGGCCGCGGCGTGCATGTGGATTCGTTCGGAAACTCGACCGCTTATTTCGAAATCGAGGGCAAACATGAAACTCTCGAAGTGACCGCGCGCAGCCTGGTGGAGGTTTTCCCGACGCAGCATCCCGACGCTCGTTCGACACCGGCGTGGGAGCGGGTCCGCGACGCCTGTCAGTTGGAAAAGCTCACGCCGGGCTCGGAGGCGGGTGCGTTTCGCTTCGGCTCGCCGATGGTGCCGCTCGGCAAGGAATTCGCGGACTATGCGGCGGCTGAATTTTCTCCAAGTCGCCCGATTTTGGAAGCAGTGCTCGGTCTGACGAACCGGATTTTCCGAGACTTCAAATTCGACCCGCGCGCGACGGAAGTGAGCACGCCGGTTTCCGAGGTTCTGAAAAAGCGCGCCGGGGTTTGCCAGGATTTCGCGCACCTGATGTTAGCCTGCCTGCGCTCGCTGGGCCTGCCCGCCCGCTACGTCAGCGGCTATCTGGAAACCAAGCCGCCACCGGGGAAAGTCCGGCTCACCGGAGCGGATGCGTCGCACGCCTGGGTCTCGGTCTTCTGTGGCGAATCCGCCGGCTGGATCGACACCGACCCGACGAACAACCTGCTGCCCGGAGAGCGTCACATCACCGTCGCCTGGGGCCGTGATTTCTCCGACGTGAGTCCCCTGCGCGGCGTGACGCTCGGCGCGGGCGGCCAGAAACTCGATGTGGCCGTGGACGTGATTCCCGTGGAAGAGCTGTGAGTGTGATCCGCGATCTCGCGGGAAGGAGATTAAAAAGTTGGCCCGCCGCCTGCTAATCGGTAGCCATAGAACCCATGGAAATGTTTAAGGGCTACAACCCCGGCAAGTTTTACGACGAGATGTTTGGCGGCGATGGCGCCGTGCGGAGCCACTGCGCGCCGCTTCTCCAGAAGTTCGGCAAGATTGATGAGCGCGATTTCCTGGCACGCAAGGCGAACTCGGAGCTCTATTTCCTGCGCCAGGGAATCACTTTCAACGTTTATCACGATGATCGGGGGACGGAGCGGATTTTTCCGTTCGACCCGATTCCGCGGGTGATGCCGGCGAGCGAGTGGGAGCATCTGGAAGCCGGGCTGACGCAGCGAATCGTGGCGCTGAACTTGTTCCTGCACGATATCTATCACGACCAGCAGATCCTCAAGGACGAGGTGATCCCGCGGTTCTACATCGAGCAGGCGAAGCATTACCGGCCCGAGTTCCGCGGGGTGGATGTGGCGGCGGATACTTACATTCACATTTGCGGCAGCGATCTGATCCGCGGCGCGGACGGGGTTTATTACGTGCTGGAGGACAACGGCCGCTGCCCGTCGGGGGCGTCGTACCTTCTGGAAAACCGCAACGCGCTGAAGCGGGCGTTTCCCGGGATTTTCGAGACGCTGGGCGTGCGTCCGGTGGATTCGTATCCGCGGGATCTGTTGGACATGCTCCATCACATTTCGCCGCGCCGCGATGGCGATCCGGTGTGCGTGTTGCTCACGCCGGGCTGCCATAACAGCGCCTATTTCGAGCACTGCTACCTGGCGCGGGAGATGGGCATCGACATCGTCGAGGGCAAGGACCTAGTCGTGGTGGACAAGTTCGTTTACATGCGGACGACCCGCGGGCTGCTGCGGGTGGATGTGATCTATCGGCGGATCGACGATGATTTCATCGACCCGGTGGTGTTCCGGAAGGACTCGGTGCTCGGCGTCCCCGGCCTGATGAACGCTTACCGTGCGGGCAATGTCTCGCTGGCGAACGCGGTGGGAACCGGCGTGGCGGACGACAAGGTGATCTACTATTTCGTCCCGAAGATGATCGAGTATTACCTCGGACAGGAACCGATCCTGCCGAACGTCCCGACCTATCTAGCCTCGGAGGAGGCGGACATGAAATACATTCTCGCCAATCTGCCCGAGCTGGTGGTGAAGGCGGCTAATGAGTCTGGCGGCTATGGCATGTTGATGGGGCCGACTGCGACGAAGGACGAGATCGCGGAGTTCCGCGACCGGATCATCGCCGATCCGCGCAATTACATCGCCCAGCCGGTCATCTCGCTTTCCACCTCGCCGACGTGGTGCGACGGCGCGATGGAAGGCCGGCACATCGACCTGCGGCCGTATATCATTTACGGCAAGGACGTGAAAATCGTCCCCGGCGGCCTCACCCGCGTGGCGCTAGCCAAAGATTCCCTGATCGTTAACTCTTCCCAAGGCGGCGGCAGCAAGGATACTTGGGTGCTGCGCCACTAAATCATCATGCTCTCCCGAGTCGCCAATACTTTATACTGGATGGTCCGCTACGTCGAGCGGGCTGACAACCTTGCCCGATTGATCGACGTCAACCAGCAGTTGCTGTTGGATTTTGAACGGCTCGACAGCGAGCGTCTCCGCGGTTTCTGGCAGCCGATCATCCTGAGCACTGGCGACGAGGAAGCCTTCAGCAAGCTTTACGACGAGACTGGCAGCGACGAGGTGATCCGGTTCCTGACGGATGATCCGCGGAATCATAACAGCATTACCTCCTGCATCGCCCTCGCCCGTGAAAACGCGCGGACGGTGCGCGACCAGTTGTCCGACGAGCTGTGGGAAGAGTTGAACGCCTTGTATCTTTTCACGCGCTCGGACGAGGCGCACCGCTTGATCGATTCCGATCCGCCGAAGTATTACGAAAACATCCGGAGGTCGGTGATGACCTTTCTTGGCATCGCGGCGTCCACGATTTCGCGCAATGAAGCATGGGAGTTCATGGACTTGGGGCGGCATTTGGAGCGGGCGGACAAGACCACGCGCTTCCTCGATGTTTCGAGCTATCTGCCGCCGGGAGCGGATGGCTTGGAGGCGATCTCTCCGGGAGTTCTCCATTGGACGGCCATCCTGCGTTCGTGTGGGGCGATGGGAGCATTCCGTGCGGCGAAGCTCGAAATCAGCGCGCGCGGCATCGCGGATTTTCTGATTTTCTCGAAGGAATTCCCGCGCTCGGTGCGGTATTGCATCGAGAAGGTGGATGCCGGTCTGCACTTGATTTCCGGAACTCCGCGCGGGTCGTTTTCCAACGAGGCGGAGCGCGAGGCCGGGCGGGTGCTGGCGGATTTGAATTTTGGTTCGACGGAGGATCTCTTTGCGTCCGGATTGCACGATTATCTCGATGCGCTGCAAGGGCGGTTCAACCGGATCGGAGCCGAGATTTTTGAAACCTACGTGCTGATGCCGGAACGCATCCAGAGCAGTCCCGGGCCGCGGTCTTCCAGTCTATCCGATGTCGCTGCCTGGCAGATGGAACAACAGCAACAGCAACAGTGAGTGATCCCAATGAACCGGTCCAGTCCGCGTCCGGCATGAAGCTCGCGGTGTTTCACCGGACAGTGTTCCACTATGGAATGCCGGTGACCCACAGTCTGAACACGCTGCATCTGGAGCCGCGGACGTTTCCCTATCAGAAGACGATCGGGGCTTTGATCCGGGTGATTCCGGCGACGCGCGTGCGGCGTTTCACCGATCTTTTTCAAAACATCACGCACCACTTCGAGCTGCCGGGGGCGCATTCGAAGCTGGAGATCGAGAGCCGGATCAAGGTGTACAACCTGCCACTGGATATCTCCGCGGCGAGTCGCGCGGCGACTTTGGAGGCTTACGGCGATTCGTCGATCCGCGAGCAGATCTGGCCGTATTTGCAGGAAAGCCGGTGGGTTTCCCGGCATCCCGAAGTGTGGCGGCAGGCGGTGGATGTGACGGTTCCGTTTAAGGCGGTTTTTGATCAGGCGAACGCGCTGATGGAGTGGGTTTACCGGGAGTTTCGCTACGAATCCGGAGTGACGAATGTGAACACTCATTTGGAAGAGGCCTTCCAGATGAGGCGCGGCGTTTGCCAGGATTTCACGCATGTGATGCTGGGCTTGTGTCGGGCGGTCGGAATCCCGGCGCGCTATGCTTCCGGCTATTTATACAACGGGCCGCGCGACACGCTCGTCGGCGCGCAGGCTTCGCACGCCTGGGCCGAGGTCTATCTGCCCGCCGCAGGCTGGATCGGATTCGACCCGACGAACAACACGCTGGCGGACGAGCGCTACGTGAAGATTTCTGTGGGCCGCGACTACGAGGACGTGGCCCCGGTACGTGGGAGCTACAGCGGCACCGGCCACTGCCGGATGGAAGTGCAGGTGGAGGTGGAGAAAATCTAATCAGAACGGCTTGGCGAGGCCGAGCCACGCGGCGGTCACCGCGGCGGCGATGGACAGCGTCAGGACGATGGAGCCTGGCAGGACTTTGCGCTTGGCGAGGACGGGGGCGACGCCGAGGAAGAGCCACAGACCGAGTTTGATCATCCACCAGGATTGGCCCATCGGCGGCTTTTTCAGCATGGCGAAGCCGACGAGGAGAATGAGGACGAGCGAGATGCCGTGGAGCATGGAGGCTCCCTTTTTACCCGAGCCGCCTAGCAGCGTTGCTCCGAGCGAGCTGAACAGGGCGATGACGCCGGCGAGATGCAGTGTTTTGAGGATAACTGGGTCCATGGGATGATTGAGCTGCCGGAGTCTCTCTACATCGGGCTCGGGATCAAGGAAGTTCGGGCTGCGGCTGTCACTTGAAGACAGCCAGCACCGCGCGGTGGTCCGAGGCTGTGTCCCAGTCCGCGTCGTCGATGATTTTCGCGGCGGGGAAATCGACGTCCTTGCGGAGTTCACGGGTCACCATGATGTAGTCGATGCGCGAGTAGATGTCATGCAGGGCCCAGTGGTAGGTCCACGCGTCGTGGCGCGAGTCTTTGGCGGGGATGGCAGTCAGATAGGTGGGATCGTTGTAATTTCCAGTGATGGTTTTGATCGTGGGGGTGGCGCGGGTGTCGTTGAGGTCCCCGTAAACGACGAGCCGGGCGTCCGCATTGGTTTTGAGAATGGACGTCACGTGACGGCGCAACAAGCGGGCCTCGTTGAGGCGGATCGCTTCCTGATCGCCTTGTTCGCTGTCGCGCTTGGACTTGAGATGGGTTCCGATGAAGCGGTAGGATTTCCCGCGTGCCTGGATGGTCGCATCAAGAATTCCGCGGTTGATCGCGAAGGTTTGGCCGGCGAGTCGGTATTCGGTTTCGGCGGGCTTGGCGGTGGATGTAATCGGGAAACGTGAAAGTAGCCCGAGGTGGCGGGTGGGATCGGAGCCCCCGGTGTAATGGGAATGCGGAAGATTCAAGCCGGCGGCCTTGAGGTCTTCTTGGATTTCCGCGAGATCCGAGGCTTCGCCGATTTCACAGAGACCGATGACATCCGGCGTGTGGCGGGAGATGATTGCGACGACCGCCTGTTTTTCGCTCTCCGGCTTCGGGGTGCCTTTGAGGGCTTTCCGGTCAACGTAGCGATCCATCGTCAGCCAGTTCTCGACGTTGTAAGTGATGAAGCGGAGTCCGCTTGGGGAAACAGTTTCAGATGAAACCGAGACGGACTCGGAGGCGGCGGGGGCGTCGATTTCAACTGGAGTCGCTTCGTCGGGTTCCGGCGCGGTCGTTTGGGTTCTGGGCGCGTCCCAGGTCGGAGTGCCGGTTTTGCGATCGCAGGAAGAAGCCGCGAGCATCGTGACCACACAGAAAAAAGCCCCAAGAATCCTTGAGGCGTGATTTCCGAACGAAGCGGCAAACTGGCGAAATCCCATGCAATCAGGATTCCCGGGGTTCTTTGCCCGGAACCTCCTTCACGCGGGTTTCGGTCTCGGAGCGGGTGATTTCGTGTTCGAAGTCTTCACGCGCTTTTTTGAATTCGCCCATGCTTTTGCCGATCCCGCGAGCGAGTTCGGGCAGCTTCTTGGCTCCGAAGAGCAATAAGATTATGATGAAAATCACAACCATTTCCTGCATTCCAAATGATCCCATAATTTTAGTGTTGTTGTCGGGGGCAAAGTAGTCGCGTTCGATGCGGTTGCAATGCTTTTACCGCGAAACGGGGGAGGATCTTTCAGTGGCAGACCGGGCAGGTGTTCAGCGAGGTGAAAAAGTCGTTGCCCTTGTTGTCGACGAGGATGAACGCCGGGAAGTTTTCCACGGTGATTTTCCAGACCGCTTCCATGCCGAGTTCGGGGAATGCGACGACTTCCTGCGAGCGGATGTGCTCTTGGGCAAGCAACGCAGCGGGTCCGCCGGCCGAGCCGAGGTAGAAACCGCCGTGGCTCTGGCAGGCGGCGGTGACTTGTTTCGAGCGGTTGCCCTTGGCCAGCATGACCATCGAGCCGCCGTTGGCTTGGAAAAGATCGACGTAGCCGTCCATTCGCCCGGCGGTGGTCGGGCCGAAGGAGCCGGATGGCATGCCTGGCGGGGTTTTGGCCGGGCCGGCGTAGTAAACCGGGTATTTCCTGAAATATTCCGGGAGTTCGCCTGTTTCTTCGAGGATTTCCTTGAGCTTCGCGTGGGCGATGTCGCGGGCGACGATGATGGTGCCGCTGAGCGCGAGTGCGGTGGTGACGGGGTATTTCGAGAGGGTTTTGAGGGTTTCCTCCATTCCGAGGTCGAGATCGATCGGCACCCCCTTGAATTTCCAGTCGCGGAATTTCTCGGGGATGAAACGGCCGGGATTTTTCTCCAGCTTTTCGAGAAAAATTCCGTCCTTGGTGATTTTCGCCTTGGCTTGGCGGTCCGCCGAGCAGGAAACGCCGATGCCGACGGGGCACGAAGCGCCGTGACGCGGCAGGCGGATGACGCGGACGTCGAGCGCGAGGTACTTGCCGCCAAACTGGGCGCCGATCCCGACTTCGCGGGCCATGGCGAGCAGTTCGTTTTCCAGCTCGATGTCGCGGAAAGCCCGGCCATGCTCGTTGCCGGAGGTCGGCAGCTCGTCGTAATAATGGGTGGAGGCGAGCTTGACCGTCTTGAGGCAATTCTCCGCGGAGGTGCCGCCAATGACGAAGGCGAGATGATAAGGGGGGCAGGCGGCGGTGCCGAGCGATGCCATTTTTTCCAGGCAGAATTCCTTCAGCTGCTTCGGGTTGAGGAGAGCCTTGGTTTCCTGGTAGAGGAAGGTTTTGTTCGCCGAGCCGCCGCCTTTGCTGACGAAGAGGAATTTGTAGGCATCGCCCTCGGTGGCGTAGAGATCGATCTGCGCGGGGAGATTGGTCTTGGTGTTGACCTCGTCATACATCGTGAGCGGGGCGGTTTGCGAGTAGCGGAGGTTCTCCTTGGTATAGGTCTGGTAGATTCCTTTTGAGAGGAATTCCGCGTCGTCGCAGCCGGTCCAGACTTGCTGGCCCTTCTTCCCGACGATGGTGGCGGTGCCGGTGTCCTGACAAAACGGCAGGATGCCGTGCGAGGCGATTTCCGCGTTTTTCAGCAACATCAGCGCGACCATGCGGTCGTTTTCCGAGGCTTTCGGGTCGTTGAGAATGGCTGCAACCTGTGAGAGGTGGGAGGCGCGGAGAGTGAAGTTGATGCCTTTGATCGCTTCGGCCGCCAGTAGCGTTAGTGCTTCCGGGGCGATCTTAAGCATCGGCTTGCCCTCGAATTCCGAGACCGAGACATGCTCCATGCTGATCAGTTCGTAGTCCGTGGTATCGGGACCGAGAGGGAAGGGATCTTGGTAGAAGAATGGTTTGTCGGACATGGCGTGTGGCTTTTTCTAAGCACGATGGGCTGGGGGAGCAACCGTTTCTCGAGTCGCCGCAATGAATGCATGGTGTATGGCGGAATCTGCTGTTTCCGCACGGCGAGTCACCCCCCGGTGAAGTTCACGCCCATTTCCTCGGAGATCGCCTTGAGGCGCAAATCGAAGGTCCAGAGCGGAATCTCGCCCAGCACCGCCGACGCGAGAATATTCGCGTCGTTCCACTGGATTCCACGGCCCCAGAGCCGTCGAGACTCCACCATCTGGCGGGTTTCGGAAAAACTGGCGATCGGCGGGCGGTTCAATTTCGCGAGATCGATCACCGTTTGCCGCCGGTCCTTCAAGGTTCCCATGGACAGCTCGCCCACGATGATCGGATGGCACCAGACTTCGCCGTCTTCCAGCATTGCCGCGAGCAGGGAATTCCGCTGTCGGAAATGATGAATCCAGACGCAGGTATCTACGAGGATCGGTTTCATTTTGGTTCGTCGGCGACTCTGGAGCTTGGAAATGTGGAATCCGAGTAATAGCTCACGCGGGAGTCCCGGGAAGCGATATCGAAGTCAGGCATAGTCCCGCCCAAGGCGGCGAGTCTGCGGGCGGCCATCCTTTTGACATAGGCGTCGAGGACGAAGTTCAGAAGCTTTGACTTTTCATCGATGCCACTGAAGTCTGCCGCTGCTGCGAGTAAATCGTCATCAATTGTTACGGTAGTTCTCATGCCAAAAAGATGCATCAAAAGTGTATCGTTTTCAAGCTCATTTTTAGGTCATTTCAAAATTCGCTTTTAGCAAAGGCCTTTCAAGGCTTGCGGGACTGAGTGGGTAGCGGTAAACGCTCCCTTGCCATGGACAAGAAACCTGTAGTGCTCATTATTCGCGACGGCTGGGGTGTGAATCCCGGAGGGAAAGAAACAGCAATCAAAGACGGCAACGCGACCTTGTTGGCGAAGACCCCGTTTCACGAAGCGATGTTCAAAGCCTATCCGAAGGGTTTTCTCAGCGCCTCCGGTCTCGATGTGGGGCTGCCTCCCGGCCAAATGGGAAACTCGGAGGTGGGCCACCTCAATCTCGGGGCCGGCCGGATCGTTTACCAGGATCTTACCCGCATTAACAAGGCGATCGACGAGAGGACACTCGCGACAAATCCGGTCTTCGTGGAAGCGCTGGAAAAAGCCAAGACCGGGCGGTTGCATTTCATCGGCCTCGTTTCCGACGGCGGCGTCCACAGCCACCAGGACCAGCTCATCGCCATGGTGAAGCTGGCGAAAGTAGCAGGTGTGAACGACATTTTTATCCATGCGATCACCGACGGTCGCGACACTTCCCCGACGGGTGGCCAAGGCTATCTGGCGAAGGTCGAGGACGAAGCTGCGAAGAGCGGTGCCCATGTGGCCACGGTGATCGGCCGCTATTTCGCGATGGACCGCGACAAGCGCTGGGACCGCGTGAAGCTCGCCTGGGACGCCATCGTGTTAGGAAAAGGCGAGAAGCGCGATGTCCTCGCGAGCGAGGCCGTGGCCGACTACTACCGGATGGACAAGACCGACGAGTTCATGCCGCCGATGATTTTCGCCGAAGCGGACACGCAGCGTGTTCGGGATGGTGATGTGGTCCTGTTTTTCAATTTCCGCTCCGACCGTGCGCGCGAGCTTTCCGAGGCGTTTCTCTATCCGGATTTCGCCGGCTTCGATCGTCAGATCACTCCGAAGGTGCACTTCGTCACCTTGACTCAATACGACGAGAAATACGGATGTCCGGAAATTTTCCCGCCGCAGACGCTCGATAATGTGTTGGGCAAGGTGGTCGCCGCTGCGGGTCGGAACCAGATGCGGATCGCTGAAACCGAGAAATACCCGCACGTCACTTACTTCTTCAACGGTGGCGAGGAAGCTCCTTACGACGGTGAAGACCGCGTGATCATCCCGTCGCCCAAGGACGTGCCGACCTATGATTTCAAGCCGGAGATGAGCGCCCAGCAAGTGACGGACACCGTCGTTGCCAAGCTCAAGGACTACGACATGGTCATCCTGAATTTCGCCAACCCGGACATGGTGGGTCACACCGGCGTGGTCGAAGCCGCGATCAAGGCCTGCGAGGTGATCGACGCCGACGTGAAGGCGGTGGCCGAGGAAACCCTCCGCCTCGGCGGAAAGCTCCTCATCACCGCCGACCACGGGAACTGCGAATACATGCGCAATCCTGACGGCTCGCCTAACACCGCACATACCACCAACCTGGTGCACATCTTCTACGTCGCGGCCGATGCGGAGGATTACTCCGTGAAGGATGGCGTTCTGGCAGACGTCGCGCCGACCTTGCTGGAGATGCTCGGACTGCCCAAGCCCGGGGAAATGACCGGAACGAGCCTGCTGGTCAAAAGATAGGCGGGCTAGCGAATTGTCGCCCGGCCGATGAGCAGAAGGCGGAGGCCATTGAGGCAGACCAGCACGGTGCTGCCTTCGTGGCCGACTACGCCTAACGGTAGAGCGAGTGAGAAACCGAGTGCGGCGAAGATCAGCACGACGATCACGCCGCTGGCGAAAACGAGGTTCTGCAGCAGCACGCGTTTCGCCCGCCTCGCGTGGCCGACGAGCAGTGCGATGTTTTCCAGTCGGTCGCCCATCAGGACGACGTCAGCCGTCTCCATCGCGACATCGGTGCCGGCCGCGCCCATGGCCACGCCGATGTCGGACATAGCGAGTGCGGGAGCGTCGTTCACGCCGTCGCCGATCATCATGACGGTGCCTTCTAACTTGAGCTCGCGGATGACTTTCAGTTTGTCTTCGGGCAGGAGCTCGGCGAAGACCTCGTCCACCTTGGCTTCGAGCGCGATGGCTTCCGCGACGAGCCGCTGGTCGCCGGTGAGCATGACGACCTTTTTCACCCCGAGGCGGTGCAAGTCTTCGCAAAGGCGGCGGGCGGCGGGGCGGATGGTGTCGGCCATGACGAGCACGGCTTGCGCGGTGACGGTGTCGCCCTCGCGGAGGCCGAGCCAGACGCAGGTTTTGCCCTTGGACTGGAGCGGTTGGGATTTTTCCAGAAGGGAGGCGGTGCCCTTCGCGTTGAGTTCCAGCAGCAGTCGCTCGCTGCCGATGAGGTAGCGTGCGGTCTCGATGGTGGCTTCCGCGCCTTTGCCGGCGGTGGATTGGAAATCGGAAGCTTCGGGCAGCGTGATGCCCAGATCCTCGGCGCTTTTGACAATCGCGTGGGCGAGGGGATGCTCGGACTTCGCTTCCAAGGCGGCGGCCGCGCGGAGGATGGCCGCGACGTGGGCGGGCAGGGGATTTCCGATCTCATGGATGCCGTCGGCGGTGACGATTTCAGTGAGCGACGGCTTGCCGACGGTGAGGGTTCCGGTTTTGTCGATGGCGACGATGTCGATTTTGGCGGCCCTTTCGAGATGGGAACCGCCTTTGATGAGAATTCCTCGTCGAGCAGCGCCGCCGATGGCTGATAGAACCGTGGCGGGCGTGCTGATCACCAGCGCGCAGGGCGAGGCGACGACCATGATCGTCATGGCCCGATAGAAAGCATGGGCGAATGACGCGCCTTGGAAAATGAAGGGCACTAGAAACACCAGGATCGTGAAACCGATGACTCCCATGGCGTAGTATTGCTCGGCTTTTTCGAGGAAGCGCTGGGTGCCGGATTTTTCCGCCTGGGCCTCGGCGACGAGCTTGACCATCCGCGCGAGGGCGGAGTCTTCCGAGCGCTTGGTGACCCTGAGCTCGACGCCGCCGCTCTGGTTGATCGTGCCGGCGAAGAGCGTGCTGCCGAGGGATTTCGAAACGGGCATGGATTCGCCGGTGAGCGAGGATTCGTCCACATTGGTGCTGCCTTCGGAAATGACTCCGTCCACCGGGATCTGCTCGCCGGGCCGGACGATGACGATTTCGCCGATTTCCAAGTCTTCAACCGCGACCTTGACCGTGCCCCCGTCGCGTTTGACCGTGGCTTCGCTGGGCCTGAGGGTGAGCAGGGACTCGATGGCTCTTTGCGTGCGCTCCAAGGCGTGGCGCTGAAGGACGTTGGAAAAACTGAACAGGAAAAGCAGAAGCGCTCCCTCGAACGGGGCTCCAATGATGGCCGCGCCGAGGGCGGCGAGGACCATCAGCACGTCCACGTCGAGCACGCCTTCGCGAAGCGAGGCGATGGCGGAACGCACGCCTTTTTGTCCGGCGAAAATGTAGGCCGCAGCGTAGAGCGTGTGCGTGGCGGGTCCGATCCCCGTGGTTTTTTCGACGATCAATCCGGCGATTAGAAAAAGCAGGCCGAGGCCGCAGGAAATCTCCTCGTTGAGGTCGCCGGCGCGGATTTTTTGCATCAGCGAGCGAGTGTCCGCACGCCGGGATTCCAGCGGTTTGATGTCGGCACCGGTTTTCTTCAGGTCGTCGGCCATGCGTTCTTCCGGTTCGATGTCGGAATCGAAAGTGACTGACAGGACCCTGCCGAGATAGGTCGCGTTGGCGCGCCTCACGCCGGGAATGCGGCCCACTCGCTTCTCCAGTTTCTGGGCGCAGGCCTCGCAGGCGTTTCCTTCCAAGCGGAACGTGTGTTTGCGGATCGCGGATTCGACGTGGGCGATGTGTTCCTTGAGCAGCGAACGCACTTCGGTTTCACTCAACAGCGCCGGATCGAAGTCCACCTTGACGACCGCGTGTTCCGGATCGGTTGATGCCCGGATGATGCCGCTGTGAGCGGTCAGATCCTGGTCGGCTTTTTCGACGACGGGTGACTTCGGAGGGGCGTCGTTCATGTTTGGCAGAGTAGTTGGTTTGCAGCCTCAGCACCAGATCAGCCAATCGGTATCTTCGATCTGACCTTTGCCGCGATTTCGTGAAACGCGGCGGACACCTTGTTGCTTGCCGGCGGGGCAAGGGCGATCGGCGAGCCCGAGTCGCCGCGCTCGCGGGTCTCGACGTTGATCGGGATTTGTCCGAGCAGCGGGACATTGAGGTGTTCCGCCTCGCGGACGCCGCCTTCCTGGCCGAAAATGTAGTATTTCTTGCCGGCATCGCACTCGAACCACGCCATGTTTTCGACGAGTCCGGTGATAGGCACGTTCACCTTGGCGAACATGGAAACCGCCTTGCGGGCGTCGATCAGCGCGACTTCCTGCGGCGTGGTGACGATGATGACGCCGTCCACTGTCACGGTTTGGACGATGGTGAGCTGGATGTCACCGGTGCCGGGCGGTAGGTCGAGCACGAGGTAATCGAGGTCTTCCCACGCGACTTGGCGGAGAAATTGCTGGGTGTAGCGTGTCGCCATCGGTCCGCGGACGATCACCGGCGAGCGGTCTTCCAACAGGAATCCCATCGACATGAGTTTGAGCCCGTGGGCTTCAAGCGGAATGATTTCATCGTGCTCGTTGGCCATCGGGCGCTCGTTGACGCCGAACATCTGGGCGACGGACGGACCATAGAGATCGCAATCGCAGAGGCCGACCTTCGCGCCGGTGGCGGCGAGGGCGACGGCGAGATTCGCCGCGACAGTGGATTTGCCCACGCCGCCTTTTCCCGACGCGACAGCGATGATGCGCTTCACTCCGGGGATCGAGGATTTGCCGACCGTGCCGCCAACTCCGCCGGCGGCCGCGGACGCGTCCTTGACGTCGATCTCGATTTTGACGGTTCCGATGTCTGGCAGGGGATCGAGGATCGCGTGGCAATTCTGAAAAATTTGTTGAGGAATCTTTTCGTCGCGCGTTGCGATTTCGATGTGGACGGTGACAAGGCCGGGCTCGCATTTGACGTCCTTGACGAGGCCGAAGGAGATGATGTCCCGGGAAAAACCGGGGTAGCGGACTTGGCGAAGGGCTTCGCGGATGAAATCAGGGCTCATGGACGGTGCGATTCTCTTCCATTCGGGCGGCGGCGCAACGCGATTGTGATCATTCGCCGAAATTGCCGTGGCCGGGGGTTGACTCAATCCCTGATACGCCGAAATACTCCGCCGCCTCGAACGCTCACAAATCTATGGAAAACGTCATCATCATCGGCACTGGCTGCGCGGGATACACCGCGGCGATTTACACCGCCCGCGCCAATCTCACGCCGCTTCTTCTCTCCGGCACCCAGCCCGGCGGCCAGCTTACCACCACGACCGAGGTTGAGAATTTTCCGGGCCACCCGGAAGGTATCATGGGTCCGGATTTGATGATGAAAATGCAGACGCAGGCCGAGAAATTCGGTGCGCGGATCGCTTGGGCGAGCGTTGAGTCGATCGAGCGGCGGGCGGACGGCAGCTTCCTGCTGAATGCGGGTTCGGAGACTTTCGAAGCGAAAACCGTCATCGTGGCCACGGGCGCTGCTCCCCGCCACTTGGGAATTCCCGGCGAGCAAAAACTCATCGGCCATGGTCTCACTTCCTGCGCCACTTGCGACGGGGCTTTCTATCGCGATGTCCCGGTCTGCGTGATCGGCGGCGGCGACAGCGCCTGCGAGGAGGCCGGTTTCCTGACTCGTTTCGCCAGCAAGGTTTACCTCATCCATCGCCGCGACGAGCTGCGCGCTTCCAAAATCATGGCCGACCGCGCTTTGGCGAATCCGAAGATCGAGCCGATCTGGAACTCGACCGTCAGCGATTATCTCACCGACGAAAAAGGCGAAATGCGGGCGGTGATGCTCAAGAGTCTGATCAATGGTGAGGAAATGGAGCTCGAAGTCGCCTGCGTTTTCGTAGCCATCGGCCACGTCCCGAACAGCGCCTTCCTCGGCGATCTTGTGGATAAGGACGAGAACGGCTACATTCTCCAAAATCCCGGCCGGACCTCGACCAAAACTCCGGGCCTCTTCGCCGCGGGCGATGTGGCCGATCATTATTACCGCCAAGCCATCACGGCGGCGGGCCAAGGTTGTGCGGCCGCTCTCGAAGCGGAACGCTACCTCAGCGATCACGACTGATCCCGTCCTGTGTAAACTGATCGCGGCGAGCATTTATGGCTTTAGTAAAATCTTACTAATAGTTAAGAAAACCTTAATTATCAAGCCGAAGTGCTCAAATGTGTCTATTGCGTCCGTCGGCTTGCGACTCCCTCCCCTTCAACTGGAATTCCAACTTCATCTATTCCGTCGGCGGCACTCACTGTTTCGACAATGGCTGGAACGTGAGCGCGGGCTACAATTTCATCGCGAACAGCATCCCGGACTCAAACTACAACCTCGGGCACGCTGGCGGACGTAACCTTCAAGTCAAGATTCCACGGTTTCATGTTCAACTGCGACGTCGCTCCGTAATGCTGCTCGGCACCTTGGGTGTGGTGATCCTGTGATTGACCGGCACCGTCTTGCCGAGGCGGGTCGTGCGCGCGCTTTCAAATCGCTGAAGACTTCCATCGACCAGACGCGATGCTTGTTTTTCAAAATGGATCGCTTTGAATCGGCGGCGCTATGAATATCGATCCCATCGGCACGGTCCGCTCGTGCTTCGGCGAGAAATTCGCGGTTCCGCGGCAGCCGGGCTTGTGCCCGAGCGCGTGGGGCAGGCTAGTGTTTCATCCGGCTTACCGCAGCCCGGAGGCGGTCCGCGGGATCGAGGGGTTTTCGCATTTGTGGCTGGTTTTCGGCTTTCATGAAACGGTCGCGCAGGGATGGAAGCCGACGGTCCGCCCGCCGCGGCTCGGGGGTAACCAGCGGATCGGCGTGTTCGCGAGCCGCTCGACTTTCCGGCCTAACGGGCTCGGGCTTTCGCTGGTGCGGTTGGAGGGAATCGATACGATGTGCGCGGACGCGCCGGTGCTGTTAGTGGGCGGGCTTGATCTGTTGGACGGCACGCCGGTGTATGACGTGAAGCCGTATTTGCCTTACGCCGAGGCGCTGCCGGAGGCGATGGGAGGCTACGCCGGGGAGGCGATTTCGCGGTTGCCGGTGGAAGTGGAGGCGGCGGCGGCGGAAAATTTCGGGCGCCTGCCCAAGCGGGCGCGGGCGGTGTTGTTGGAAGCGTTGTCGTTGGATCCGCGGCCGGCGACTCAGGTGGCGGATGCGGAGCGGGTGTTCGGCGCTTCGCTGTGCGGGTGCAATGTGCGCTTCACGATCCGCGAGGGCGTGTGCCGGATTTCCGGAATCGAGCCAGCTGAAGGTTCGGGGTTGAATGCTTAGGAAAACCGAAGTAATTTTCCGCCATGAACCGGATTTGGGAAAAGCTGGCGGTCGTTTTTTTCCTGGCGCTGCTGCCGTCCTGCAAGAAGCGCGGCGAGACGGTGAAGTCGGATCTCGGGGAGGCCGGCTATCAGCTGACGACGGAGGATTGGTTCCGGGCCAGCCGTGAGAACGATGTTTCGGCGTTGAAGAAGTTCATTTCAGGAAAATTTGCGGTCGACAGCCGGAACGCGGAGGGGGATTCCGCCCTGCATGCGGCGGCGGCCGCCGGGGCGCAGGGCGCGGCGGATTTCCTGCTCAATCGCGGTCTGGCGGTGGACCTTCGCGGCGCGGAGGAACGCACGCCCTTGATGGCGGCGGTGATGGGCGATCAATCGGAGATGGTGCGCTGGCTGCTGCGCCAAGGCGCGGATCCGGGTTTGAAGGATAAAGATGGCTTCAAACCGCTGATGCTCGCCGTGCGCGAGGGCCGTCCCGCCGCAGTGGGTGAGCTGGCCGCTTACAGTCGCGAGGACCTCGACCCCGCGCTTTTGCTGGCCGCGCTGGTCGGCCGGGCGGACGTGATCGACTCGCTCACCAACTTCGGCGCGTCGGTTTACGCGCGGATGGAAGACGGTCGGTCGCCGCTGATGATCGCCGCTGAAAATGGCCATGCGGACGCGGTGAAGCTGCTCATCGACATCGGGGCCAGCCGCTTCACCACCGATCCGGACGGACGGACTGCGGCCGAGATGGCGACGGCGTCGGGCCATCCGGAGATCGCCGCGCTGATTTTCCGCGATCCGCTTCCTGCGGAACTGGCCTTGGAGTCTCCGATCGAAATCGCGAAATCGATGGATGCCTTCGTCGATGCGGTGGCCGTGGGAGCGGATGCTGGGAATGCGTCGGTTTCACCGGCAACCCTCCCGCCGCGCGCCGCCTCCAAGCCGATCGAAGGCGAGACGCTCAGCGGTCCGGTCGCAAGTCGGCAGGCACAGCGGAAGTCTTCGGCCGCCAGTCCGGCGCTTGCCGAACCGCTTCCCATGCCGCCGCTGGTGATGCGTCATTATCGTGAAAAGGAAGTGCCGGTGAGCGTGAAATCCGTGTCGGGCGTCACCGCCACGTTGCGCGTCGCCGGGGCAGCTCCGCGCGAGGTCAGCGTCCGGGCCGGTGATACGGTTCCCGGCTCGAATCTCGTCATCGTGCGCGTCCAACGACGGATGGAGCACAGCAAGGTCAACCTCGGGCGTGCTGCGGAAATCTCCGTGGTGGAAGTCCGGGACCGCTCCACCGGTAGTACGCGCGAGTGGATTTCCGGGGTTGCTTCCAAGGCCCACGATCCGGTCGCGCTGGTGGAAGATGCCGCCACCGGCAAGCGCTACCTCGCCTCACCCGGGCAACGCTTCAAGGGAGCCGACGGCGCGGAATATCTCATTTCCGACGTGCGCCCGAACCAAATGGTCATCCAGGAAACCGCCAGCGGCGCGGTTCAGACGATCCCCTTGCGCGGACCGCGTGGTTGAGATAGATTTCGCTCTATGGATTCCGACACCATCATCGACCACAGCGAGCCTGTCCGCCAATTCTCCGTTTTGCTGCCCAACCGCGTCGGCGCATTGGCCGCGATGGTGAAACTGCTGCGGTCCCTCGGAATCGAGGTCATCGGCCTGAGTGTTCAGGATTCGCGGGACGCGACGGTGGCGCGGTTGGTGGTTTCCGATCCGGACGGCACCGAGCAGTTGTTCATGGAAAAAGGAATTCCGTTCACCACTTGCGAGCTGATCGTGATCGCGATGCGCGAGTCCGGCCCCGGACTGCTTCAGTGCCTCGACACGCTGATGATTGCCGAGACCAACATCGATTTCGCCTACGCGTTGATGCCGAGTCCGGAAGGGCGGTCGATGCTGGCGATGCACGTGGAGGACTACGAATTCGCGGTGGCCGTTCTCCATCAGAGCGGTTTCAAGCTGATGTATCAGGACGATCTCAGTCGTTGATCCCAAGCCGGAACGCTGGTTGGAATCAATCTGGATCAAGTGCCGCCCGGATTTATCCGGGAAGAGGGCATCGTGGCCGTCGCCGCGCTTCGCAACGTGATTTGAGGCAGACTCCTTGAATTTACCGGAAAACACCGGGGTTGCGCCTGGTTCGGCGGCGGGGTATCTCCCGCTGCGGAAACCCCCGAATTTTGAACTCTCCGACACCCGCCCCGCCGCCTGCCAAATGGCTGATCCGTATCTCCGAGGTATTCGAGGAATTTTCCGGAGAGATTGTCAAAGGACTCGGCGGGGAAATTTCCAAGAAGCTGGGTAGCGAGTATTATCTGATCCAGACGCGGAATGCGGCGGCCGTCCACCAGTCGGAAGCCGCGAGGTATCTTCGCTGGAATCTGCCGCTCGACCACTCCTGGCCCTGCAATCCCGAGACCATGGAGGGTTTCGTCGAAAAGGCGGCGCAGGCGATGTTCCGGAAATTCGGCGTCCGCAATCCTCAGGCGATCTTCATCGGCCAGCTCGATCCGAGCGCGACGAACCGTTATTACAAAACGCTCGCGTCCAACCTCCGCGGCCGGACGCTCCAGCTTTTTCCCGCGGAAATCGCCGCGTTCAAGGACGTGGAAGCCCAGCACAGCGGGCGGGCGACCCTGTTCTGTCTGGTCGGAAAGGAAGGTCTTTTCTGCGGCATGCAGAGCCCGAAGGCATCAAACGGATTCTATCCGGGCGGCACCAAATTCATCAGTCAGAACTCGCCGGACACCATCAGCCGCGCCGGCGCGAAAATCGCCGAGGCGCTCCATTACCTGCAAATGCACCGTCCTCCGCTCAAAAAAGGCCGCCACTGGCTCGAACTCGGAGCCAGCCCCGGCGGCATGACCTCCGAGTTGCTCGGCCGCGGATACAAGGTGACCGCCATCGACCGCGCGCCGCTCGACAAACGGCTCGACTCGCAGCCGGGCCTGCATTTCGCGCTGATGGACGTAGCCGCTTTCAAGCCGAATGCGAGCATGACCTACGACGCGATTCTCTCGGACATGAACGGTGACCCGCTCGAATCCATCCGCCAGGTCGGCCGCTTGTCGAAGAATCTCAATCCGGGCGGCATCGTGATTTTCACCCTGAAAACCACGGGCGTCACCACCTTCGGCGAGATGAACGCGCTCTTTCAATCCGCCGCGGACTCCGCCGCCGCAGCCGGACTGAAGCTGATCGCCAGGACGCATCTCACCTACAACCGTCAGGAACTCACTTTGTTTTTCGAGTCTGGAGCAGCGGCTTAAAGAGGCTTGCTTGACTCCGCATTGGCGATGGACATGCTCCCGACCATGCAACGGATTCTTCAGTGGATCGCACTGGCGATCGTCATGCTCTCCCTCAGCTCTTGTGGTTTGCCCGGCGCACTCATCCGTTCCACAGGCAACTTGGTGAAGGGGGTTGGAACCGTGGCCGGCCCCTTGGTCGGCCCTGCCTTGACCGGTGGCGTGCTCTAAAATTCTCCTTGGCGCACGCTTCGAAGGCCCTCCGCCGCCACCGTGAAATGCAGCCAAATCGTCTCCGGTGGCAGCAATTCCGGGAATTTATCGCCCCACTCGGCGATGATCACGCCGCCTTGATCGAGCAATTCATCCCAGCCCAGCGCGATCAATTCCGCGGCCGACTCCAGCCGATAGAAATCCAGGTGAAACACCGGCAAGCGGCCGCCGGGGTATTCGTGGAGCAGCCCGAAGGTCGGGCTCGTGACATCCGCCGCCGAGCCCATCCCCGCGACGAATCCCTTGGTCCATTGGGTTTTCCCCGCGCCGAGTCCGCCGACCAGGGCGATCACGGAACCCGGCCGTGCCAGATCCGCCGCCTCCCGGCCGAGGGCTTCCATCGCTTCGGGACATTCCGCGTGTCGTTGCATCGTTCCTTCGGAAAGCGGAAACCGCGGATCAAGTCGATTTAAAAAGCGAAGTCGAGCCGACCTTCATCGGGTGATATCCCGCATTCGCTCAAAATTCGGTTGATTCTCCACCCCATCGGCCGTGAGAGTCTCGCCGCCATGCTCGACATCCGCGTCATCCGCGAAAACCCCGCCGCCGTTCAAGACCGCCTCAAAGCCCGCGGCGGCGACCACTGGAAACTTGTCCACGAAGTGCTCGCCTGCGACGAGTCCCGCCGGGCGCTTGAAACCGCCAAACAACAGCTCCAGAACTCGCGGAAAACGATTTCCAAGCAAATCGGCATGCTCAAAGCCAAGGGCGAGGACACCTCCACTATCGAGGCCGAGGTCCGCGCCATCAACGAGCAGATCACCGCGCTCGACGCGAAGTCGGACGACGCCGCCGCCGAGCAGAATGATTTGCTGCTCAATATCCCAAATCTCACCCACGAAGCCTGCCCCGTCGGCTCCGATGAAACGGCCAATCCGATTGTCCGCGAGTGGGGGACCAAGCCCGATCTCGCCGAGCCGAAGGACCACGTCGAGCTCGCCCTCAAGCACGGCCTGATCAACTGGGATGACGGCATCCGCACCGCCGGCTCCGGCTTCGTCGTCTATCGCGGGAAGGGCGCCCGCCTCGAGCGCGCGCTGATCAATTTCCTGCTCGATACCCAGACTGCTAACGGCTACGAGGAGGTCAACGTCCCGCACCTCGTCAAGCGCGAGTGCATGGAAGGCACCGGCCAGCTGCCGAAATTCGAGGACGACATGTATGGCACCAACGCCGACGAGGACGGCGTCAACAGCCTCTTCCTCGCCCCCACCGCCGAGGTTCCCGTCACTAATCTCTATCGGGACACGATCCTGCCCGAGTCCGCGCTGCCGATCCAAATGGTCGCCTACACCCCGTGCTTCCGCCGCGAGGCCGGGTCCGCCGGGCGCGACAACAAGGGCATCATCCGCATGCACCAGTTCGACAAGGTCGAGCTCGTCCAGATCGTCCACCCCGACCACGGCTTCGAGGTGCTCGAGCAACTCACCGCCCACGCCGAATCGATTTTGCAAAAACTCGGCCTTCACTACCGGACCATCGAGCTCTGCACCGGCGACATCGG
This sequence comes from Akkermansia muciniphila, assembly GCA_945879075.1. Lineage (GTDB taxonomy): Bacteria > Verrucomicrobiota > Verrucomicrobiia > Verrucomicrobiales > Akkermansiaceae > Luteolibacter > Luteolibacter muciniphilus_C. The sequence continues at coordinate 50,575 of CAMCUY010000001.1, forward strand.
TTTCTCCTCCGCGAAAACCTACGACATCGAAGTCTGGGCGCCCGGCCACGGGAAATACCTCGAAGTTTCCAGCTGCTCGTGCTTCGGCGACTATCAGGCCCGCCGCATGAAACTCCGCTTCAAGGACGCCGATGGCAAAAACCGTTTCCCTTACACGCTCAACGGCTCCGGCACCGCGCTGCCGCGCCTCTACGTGGCGCTGCTAGAACAATGCCAGCAACCCGATGGCTCCATCCGCATCCCGGACGCCCTCGTCCCTTACTTCGGCGCGGCTCAAATCTGAGAGCGCCGGCCTCAGGATTGCGAAATCCGCGAAACCCGCAGCCGTTCCGCGGCAAGCAGGGCGTGGAAATTCGCCCGGTCCTGCTCGCGGGTCGAGGAAAGCAGGCGGTAGGTGTATCGCCGCCAGTGCTGCATTTCCTCAAGCGCGTTGGTCATCCGCAGGGCGATGGTTTCCGCGCTGTCGGTGCCGCGGCCGGCAAGCCGCTGGTAAAGCTCGGCCTCGCTCGGCGGCATCACGAAAAGATCCACGAAGGCGCGCTGGATGTCGCTGTCCCGGCAGCTCCGGACTTGGCCCGCGCCCTGGATGTCGATGTCCATCACCACGTCGGTGCCGGCTTGGAGATGCGAAATCACCTCGGATTTGAGCGAGCCGTAGAGGTTGCCGTGGACCAGCGCGTGTTCGAGGAAATCGCCGGCGTCGAGACGTTGTTGGAAATCCTCCCGCGAGAGAAAATGATAGTCCTTGCCGTTTTCCTCGCCCGGGCGGGGCGGGCGGGTGGTGCAGGAAATCGAGTAGCGGACCTCGCCGGAATCGGCCAGTTGCCTGCAAAGCGTGGTTTTTCCCGATCCCGAGGGACCGGAAACGACAAGGAGGATGCCGGTGCGTGCGGACATGAACAGCGATCTAGAACCCAATGCCGGGAAGGAATCGAGCAGTTTGTTTGGAATTTCTCCAAGCGTGCGGAAAAATCTCCTGATGGAAAAGCCGAGCTAGACGGGGGAACGGGATTAAGCATTACTCGCCCGGCAGCCGCCTTGCGGAGCTGCTAAAATGCCGCCGTGGTGGAATGGTAGACACCCCAGACTTAAAATCTGTTGTCAGCAATGGCGTGCCGGTTCGAGTCCGGCCGGCGGCACTCTCTGCTTTCAGTTTAGCCGGGGAAATCTCCGGGTATCCGGTTTTCGGATTGCCTCGGCGGACGTTCGGGAGACGATGGCCGCGCATGGCGTATTTGACAGACCGGGCATTTGAGTTGATTACCTCCGCACACGAACGCGGGCGGCTGGCGCATGCGTTTCTCATCAGCGGGGCACATGGCAGCGGCAAGGAAAACCTCGCCGCGCGCATGATCCAGCTGGTGAACGGCGCGCCGAAATCCGGCGGTTTTGATTTGTTCGGCGAGCCGATCGTGGTCGAGACGCCGTTGCTCGACGAGCTGGAGAGCGGCTGGGTTCGGATCGTCCGTCCGCGGATGAAGTCGCGCCGCATCGGGGTGGATGAAATCCGCGATCTGGAGCAAACGCTCCATCTCGCCGCGCCCGGCGGCGCGTGCAAGGTGGGCGTTATCACCGAGGCGGACCGGATGAACGACCAGTCGGCTAACGCGTTTTTGAAAACCCTCGAAGAGCCGCCGCAAAACACGCTGTTGCTGCTTCTCACCGCCAATCCGCAGCGGCTGCTGCCCACGATTTTATCCCGCTGCGTGCGCCTTCCGCTGCTCGGTGGTCGGGCGCTTCTTGCAGATGGCGGGGCCGAGCTGGTCAGTGCGCTCAACGCCGCTGCCGCCCGTGGCTTTGGCACTCCGGTCGCGGCATTGCACTTGAAAGCCGCCTTCGCCTCGTTTCTCGTCGAGTTCCGCGAGGAAGCGGATGCCGCCGCGAAAGCCGCGGAGAAAGAGGAAACCGCCGCTTACCGCGATGCCACCGACGGCTCTTGGCTGAAAGAGCGCGAGAATTTCCACAAAGCCGCCGCCGAGGCTGAGTATCTCGACGCGCGCAACCGGCTCTTCGACGTGCTGATGGCCTGGATGGCGGATCTCCTCCGGATGAAGGTGAACGGCGGCGGCCTCGATTTTCCCGATTCCGCGCCCGCCTTGCGCGCCCTCGCCGAGGCGGAAACGGAAGGCCGCCTGCTTAAGCGGATGGAAGCCCTCGACTCGCTGCGCCGGACTCTTGAGACGAACGCGTTCGAGCCGCTCGCCATCGAGGTCGGGTTCTTGAAAGCGTTCGGCTGATCGGTTAGAAATCGCTGTTTTCGGAGGGATCCGCCTCTTCATGAATCACGATGGATTTTCGCGATTTCATTCCTCAGCTCCAATTGATCCGCCCGCCGAGCCGCCGAGTGGTGTCAGCGACCACCGGCGCAAGCGCCGACCAGCGCGCTGGTCCGCGAAATCATCAGGCGGCAAGCCGGGCACTCGGCGGCGTCGGCTTTCAACGGGGTCTGACAGAACGGGCAATGCACGGGGTGGCGCGGAATCACGCGCACTTCGGGCAGACGCCGAAGAACTCCAGCTCGTGGTAGAGATTCCGGAAGCCGGTCTTCTCGCGGATCTCGTCCTCAAGCTGGTGGACCGGACAGGGGGCCTGGATCGGCTCGATGCTGCCGCAGCTGGTGCAAATCAGGTAGTCGCTGTGCTTGCCCGGGACCAGTAGGGTGAAATACGCGGCGCGCTCGTGCAGCCCGAGCCGCCGGACCAGGCCGTGCTCGGTGAGGCGTTGCAGCAGGCGGAAGACGGTAGCCTTGTCGCACTGGTCGGTGAGTCGTTTGGAAGTGGCGAGTTCGGACAGAGTCATCGGCCGCTGGCTTTCCAACAAAGTGATCACGAGCTCCTCCAGTGCCTTGGTGCGGCGGAGCCCGGCGCTGCGGCAGCGCTCAATGGTTTCACGGACGATGGGATTCATCATGCCGCCAAGCGTAAACTGGGGCTTTTCCATAAAGCAAGCGCGGCTCCTTACCACTCACAAAGCCCTTCAAGATAGGCTGCTGAGCCGTCGCGGAGCCACCCGTCGAGTTGCGACGGGTCTTTGAGCTGCTGGCCGCGGAGACGGGGGACGGCGATGTATTTGGTTTCGAGCGACGGCAGATTGCTCATGTCCACCCAGAGTTTTTCGAACTGACAGACGGGGAAGATGTCTTCCTGACCGTGGCCCCAGCGTTTCTTCACGTCCTTGAGGGTGATGTAGGTGGGCATCCGCGCGGCAAGGTTGCGGATTGCGGTGTTGACCTTAACGAGATCGGTGAGGTCGGCGCGGGTGAGTTGAAAGGACTCCAACAGGGCGTTGATCTGGATCCAGCAGGTGTTGCTGTTATAGTAAGAGAGGTTGAACTCGTCCTCTTCGCGTGGCATGGCGAGGCCTTCGACGAGCTGCGGGTGGCCGTTGACGCGGGCGAGGCCGCCGCCGCGGTCTTCGAGACGGCGGGTAATGACCTCGAAGCTGAGGCCGGCTCCGCTGTCGAGGTGGTGGCCTAGCAGCGCGGGGTCCACGTTCATGCCCACGGTGTCGATGTTGTGGAGGACGAGCGTCTTGAGCTGCGGGCGTTCTGCGAGAAGGGCGGCGAGGGTGCCGTTTCTCAGGAGGTTGGGGACTTCATACCAATGGCCGACAGGGTGGAGGCACTGGAGCGGGAGGTTGTCGGTGTAGTCGCTGGCCTCACCGGTGGATTCCGCCCAGCCGAGAAGGGCGGTGCGGAGGGAATCGCGGACTTTCTGCTGCTGCACGTCGAGCACCTGTTGGGGCATTTCCTCCCAAGCGAAGCGCAGGTCGCGGACGGTGGGGACGGTGCGCAGACCGATGGATTTCCCCTGCGAGAGATAGAGCGGGCCGTCGTAGTGGTAGTTCTCGTAGTGAGTTAGAAAACGTTCGGTTGGGTCGTGGGAGAAGTAACTGGTGGTGAAAATGTGGGGGATGGACATGCCTGCCTCGCGCCCGGTTTTGCGGCTCTTGGCGAGGTGGGTCTCGATGAACGAACGGTGGCGGCCGCCGAGTTTGCAGAACGGGTGCAGCGCCTTGACGACGCCCGCGCCCTGGGTCCAGCGGGATCCGGCTCCGGCGGCAAGGGTGACGACGGCGACCTCGCCGTTTTTCAAGGCGGCTAGGCCTTTTTCCCGCGAGGCGGCGGAAATGGAATCGGCCTGGGTGAGGTCGGTGTCGTGGACGTCTTCGATGATCGCGTTCGCGGGCAGCCGGTTCTGGACGAGTCCGATGCGGCCGGCTTTGAGGTCCTCGCGGATCTGCTCATGGGCGGTGCGGTCGAAGCCATGTGCGGTGAGAATATCCGCGAGCGACTCGCTGTTGCGGCTTTTTCCCTGGCTGCGCGGGAAAATGGAGTCGAACAAGGTTTGCACCATGCCGCGGAGCTCGGGATGGTCGCGGCAGGCGGTGGCGAAGTGGTCGAGTTCGGCGAGGCGCAGCGGGGAGAGTTCGTGGCGGCCTTTCCGCAGAAGTTGGGGTACGATGTAGCTGTAGTAACCGGACGGCATCAGCGCGTCCTCGCCTGCTAGCAGGTCCGCCCAGGTGCCGCGCTCGTTGATGGCGAAATCGTAAACGACCGGTTCCATGGCGAAGGGTAGCGCGGAACCTAACATCTCCTTGGTCTCGGACATGATGGCTTGGAGTCGCTGCTGGCCTTCGGCTTTTCTCTCGGGGGCGAAGATGAAGCCCATGCCGCCGCCGGCCATGCCGCCGAGCATCCAGAAACCCCAGAAGTCGGAGCCGAACTCGCCGCTGATTTTCTCGATGAGCGTCTCGGTATAGAGGTTGCTGGCCCACGGGATGATGGTCTGGAGAGGCTGGCGGAAATTCTCGGTGGTGGCCGCGCCGATGGCCGAAATGTCGCCGGTGTGGAGGGCGGATAGAATTCGATCGAGAATGCCGTGGGTCTGCTGGCGGGCGATCCACTCGGGGCCGCTGCGCAGGAGGAATTTCTCGGTGACCATTTCCAGGATGGGGCCGACGTTCTGGGCCATGCCACCGTGGACGAGCACGAGCGAGTCCTGGAGTTTTTGGCGGGCGGCGGCGGGAACGTCGGTGTCGTCGAGCACCTTGTGGGTTGGCATGAGCCGGCCGCGGGAGATGCCGAATTCCGGATCACCTTCCTTGGCGAAGGTGCCTTGGATGAGCTTCATGCCGGGCCAGACGCCGCCGGAATCTTGCCAGCCGCCGCCGGAGCCGCCGATCCACTCGCCTAGCAGCGCGCGGGCGAGCACGATGCGGCGCTCGCTTTCCTCGAGCGGGCCGGTGAGCGAACGGGCCTGGCCGGTGGCGCGCATGCAGACGCTGATGAGCGCGGCTAGCAGGTTGGTGGAAACGGCGAGGCGCGAGCCTTTGGGGATATTGTTGACGTTGGAGACGAGTTCGAGGCCTTTTCCCGGACCGACGACGCGGGCCAGCAGGTCGGCGAGGCTTTGGCCGGAACCCTCGATGCCGGGCGGGACGATGCCGCTGGCGATGACGGCGGCCTTGAGCAGGCCTAGGTAGTCTTTGGCGAAATCGAAGACTTCGTTGAGGCTGGAAATCTCCGCGCTGCAGCCAAGATCGACGCTGGTGAGTCGGAGGATGGGTTCCTCGATGATGCGCAGGCTGGCTTCGACCGGCGGGCTGGGGGCCTTGTCGCGGCCGTGCACGGCGAGGTCGATGGAGATGTTGAGGACCTTGGCGCCCTCGGGGTAATCCATGCCGAGGAAGAAGATGTCGCTCCAGCCGCAGTGGGTGAGGTCCATGCGGACGGGCGTGCGCTCGCGGAGAATCGGATAGGTGGCTGTGGACGGATCGCGGCGCGTCATTTCCGGACGGATGCGCAGCGGTTGGTCGGCCGGGTGGCCCATGCGGAACATCCATTGGTTGCCGCTCACGCTGCGGACGCTGCGGCGGACCTGGTCGGCGAGAGTCTGGAAGGCGAGGCGTTGATAGACGGAGGCGAGGGCGCTGGAAATGCCGTCGCTGGGGCCTTCGGTGCGCTGGGTTTTAAGAAAAATGTCGATAGCTTCCTCGAAGCGGCGTTCGAGCAGGTTTTCATATCCCTTGAAGGGGATGGCTCCGGGCTTGTCGCCGGATTTCACCGCGGCGAGGCGCAGCGGTAGGTGGAAGCGGTGGATGGAGTAGAGGAACAACAGGGCGCGGACGCGGTGATAGAGGTTCTCGCTGGTACGGCGGAAGGCGTCGAGTGCGTCGGCTTCGGCAAGGAGTTCCGCGAGGCTGAGTTTCTCGCAGGCAGCGTCGAGCGAGAGGTCGCGGACGGCGTCGTCCGGCGAGGTGATGAGGGTGAGCAGTGCCATGGCCGTTTTTGGTTAGGCGTGGGATTGGGCGAGTAGCTCGACGATGTTGGTGAGGATCTCGTCGCGGTCGCTGCCGGCGAGTCCGAGGGCGATCTGGGCGGTGAGCAGGCCGTAGTGGACGCCGATGTCGTGGCGGCGGCCCTGGAGTTCATGGGCGAGGTAGCGCTCGCCGCGGGCGATTTCCGAGAGGGCGCGGGAAAGGTCCGCGCGGCCTTCAACAAGCTGGCGGGCGAGGATTTCCATGACGATGGGGGTGAGGACGTGGAGGCCGAAGAAGCAGAGGTAGTTCCCGGCGCGGAGTCCGGGAACGACGAGTTTCTGCTCGGCCTCGGTGGGAGTGGGTTTTTCGATGACCGTCTCGACTTGATAGAGCAGGTCGCTGCCTCGCAGGCGGCGTCCGCCGATGGCTCCGTAGAGCGGGAGCTTGCTCTCGTGGGTGGCCTGAACGGCGGAGACGGCGCATTTTTCGGCAGCGGCGGTGGCGAGGAGCTGAGCGGCGCAGGAGGTCTCGGTGCGGCTCAGATAGAGGTGGTCGCCGACCATGAGCAGAAACGGATCATTGCCCGTGAAAGTGGCGGCGCAGTGAACGGCGTGGGCATAGCCGAGGGCTTCCGGTTGCTCGATGAAACGCATGTGGCTGGCGTGCGGGCCAGCGGCTTCAGTGTAGGCGGCCTCGTCGCCGGGACAGATGACGACGGCGATTTCCTCGATGCCGGCGGCAGTGATTTCGTCGGCAAGGATGGCGAGGGCGGATCTTGAAGCACCGTCGCGGTCAACAAGGGTCTGGAGCGGCAAGGTGCGCTGGGATTTTCCGGCGGCGGTAATAACTGCTTTTTTAACTTTCATATGAAGGTGTTGGTAACTCTTTGGAGCGAATCAGGCAGATTTGCCGTCGGCTTTGGGTTTGCGGAATTTCGGCGGCTCCGGGGCTTTTTCGGGGACGACTTTTTCGATGGCTTCGACGGGAACCCAGCCGCGGGTCTTGGTGGCGAAGGCGACGTAGGCCCAGCGTCCGGACTCGGTGATGATTTCGCAGAGCGAGCCGGGTGGCGCATCGATGACCTCGGGTGCGGTGCGGGCGGCGTCTGTGTGAAGCGCGGTTTTTTCCGCGATGATGACCGCTTGTTTGGCGAGCGGCGCGAACTCGGCGTCGTTCGGGAAATATCGCCAGCCGAGCGCGCCGACGGATACTAGCAGAGGAGCCAGCACGAGGGCTCCGACGGCGGCGACCCGTAGTCGCGCGCCGGGGCGGGTCGCGGGGAAGACGAGCAGCGCGAGGCCGCAAAGCCAGAGGCCGCTCCAACAGGCGGCCTGCCAGAAGGAGATGGGAAACTTGGCGAGCGCGTACTGGTATTCCGGCCGATGAACGACGATGGCGCCATGTTTCCGCTCGATGAAGCGGAGGTTCTGGCGGGCTTCTTGGTGGCTGGAATCACGGGCGAGAGCGCGGCGGTAATAGAGCGCGGCGTGGCCGGGTGAGCCGGAACGGTAACAGGCGTTGCCGATGTTATAGAGCGTGTTTGCGGAGAGTTGTTCGTAGTTTCCGGCGCCGAGCCAGAGCTTCACGGAGTCGTCGTATTTCGCGGATTCGTAGGCTTCCAATGCTAGAGTGGTGGTGTCTTCCGCCCGTGCGGGCTGGCCGAAACCGAGCGAGGCGATGAACGCGAATGCGAGCGCCGCCTGGCGGAGAAGCTTGAGGATTTGATTGCGGCGATTGGGATCGAGCGCGGCTTTGGGTTTGTCGGCCAGAAAGCAGACGGCGTCACGCTCGGCAAGGATGGCTTGGATTTCCGGGTTCGGATTTTCACCAAGGTGGCGCTCGATGAAAGCGCCGGCGGATTTGAGGAAACGCGTGTCATCGGCGGGCGGGGTCTTGGCGATTTCCCGCAGCTCGCGCATCCGCGCATCGCGGGCGGGGTTCTTCCTGAGGCGCGGGGCGTAGCGCATCCAGAGTGCCTTGGCGATGAGGACGAGTGCGAGCAACGCGCCGCCCGCGTGACCGAGCCACCCGGGAATCGCGCGGGCGGCGGGCACGGTGAGTTGCGCCGGACGGAGGACTGCCAGGATGTCGGTCATGCGTTCGAAGGGAATTGGTAGAGCTTGGACGGATGCGGCGGGGTTGGCACCTGCCGATGTGTTAGGACGCATTTTCAGCGCGATGGGTTCGGACGTCAGGGTCTTGTAGGTTTCGTCTTTCGGGTCGAAGTAGGCCAGGCGGAATGGCGGGATTTCCGATTTCATTTCCAAGGGGCGGATGGATTGGTGGAAAACGACGTTGCCGGAAAGTTGGCGGCGCTCGTCGCCGCGTTGTTCGGTGGTGGTACCGTAGATTTTCCAACCGGCGGGGTTGTCGAGTTGCGGCGGACGCAGTGTGTCGAGATTGCCGCTGCCGCTGACGATCAGATCGACGGAGATCGGGTCGCCTTCCTGGACCTCGGTGACGGTGGTGCTGGCGTTCAGTCGGAAGCTTCCCACGGCGTTTTCAAAGCCTGCGGGCGCGCCTTCGGGCAGCGGGATCGACTCGATTTCAAGCTTGGGAACCTGCAGATAGACCTCCGCACTGACTTGGCGCGGGAAGGGGTCCATGATCATCTCGCGGGTCATCAACCGGATTTTCGCCGGGCCAATCGCGACTTTTCCGCTGCGGGTTGGGGTGATGGTGCTCGGGTAGGCCACCGAGACATAGCGCATTCCTAGCAGGTTGATCCTGCTGCGCATGGGGGACGGTTGGAAACGCCATGCCGCCACGCCGTCACGCTCGAAATCCGGAATCCCCCAGTCCTCGATGACCATCTCTTCGGGGACGAACACTTTGATTTCAGTGGTTGTGGTTTCGTTTTCGAAAGGTTTGTCGTTGAGGACGCGAAACGAACTGGCATAGCGGATGGTTTTCCCGCCGGCCTCGACTTCGGACCATTGGAGCTCGTCCGGGTTGAAGATGACGAAATCGAGTGGTTCGGTTAGCACCTTGCCGCCGTCCACCACCACCTCGACAGGCGGAATGGCGTATTTGCCGGTTTCATAGCCGGAGACGATGTAGTCGAAGACATACTCGAGTCTCCTGCCGGGCAGCATCCTTGTTTGCGGACCCCGGCCTGAGGCTTGGATGGCGATGTTCTTGATTTTGGGTGGGGTTGGAATTTCGTTAGGCAGGCCGCCGGCCACGGAAATTTCGAGCAGGGCTTGCTCGCCGCGGGCGAGAAAGGAGGTGGAAAGCCGGCACGTCGTCTGGCCGTGGGCAGGGGCGCTGAGGAGGATCGAGGCCGCGAGGACGCGGAAGGCTCGGATGGAATGTTTCAAAGTGTTCATGATGTTACCAATCTTTCTCCGCGTCCCGGAACTCGCGCCGGCCCGGAGTTAGCGGGCCTTTTTCGAGGTCGGCGTTTTCCTTGAGAATCCGGTGGGCGCGTTCCTGGGGCGACTCGTTGGGATTTTCGCCTTCTTTGTCCCCGTCTTTCTTGTCCTTATCCTTGCCCTTCTGACCGTCGTCCTTCTTCTCCCCGTCGTCGCCTTTGCCGTCTTTGGGCTCCTTCTCGCCGTCGCCTTTTTGGCCGGGTTGCTTGGGGCCGTTCTCACCCTCTTCTCCTGCTTTTGGTTCGCCCTCGCCGGGTTGGGGTTGGCCTTCACCGGGCTGGGGCTGTGGCATGGATTGCTCGGTGTCTTGCTTTTCCTGATCCAGCAATTCCCCGAGCCGCTTGAGATAGGTCATCGTTAGCTCGCGGTTCTTGCCGGCGATCTTGTCCGAAGGAAACAGGGTCAGTGTGGAATCATAGTGTCTAACCGTATCGGCCCAGTTGGTGATGAGTGACTCGAATTTGACGTATCCGCCCGCCTCGCCTTCGTCGGGAGATTCGGATTCGCGCAGTTTGGCGAGGGCTTCCTTGACGACTGTGTCGAATCGGGCGAGGTCGGGAACCGCTTGCGGGTCGCTTGGATAAGCATCGCCGGAGAGGCCTTTCCAACCGAGCTGGAATAACGAATTTCCAATGCCAGTATGTCCGTTCGCTTGGACCACCGAGTCGCTCGACAACAATGACTGGCTGAAGGCGGTGCGTGCGCCGCGAAAATCCCCCGCACGATAGGCCGCCGCCGCCTCGCCGAGGCGGTAGCGGGCTTGGGTTTCGCGGAATTTCGATGCTCCGGCGAGCTTGTGATAGGCGTCGCGGGCTTGCTCGTAGTGTTGCCCGGCCAGCGCGGCCTTGGCGTCGGACGCGTCGCCGGCTTGCGCGTGATTGACTGTTAGGAATCCGCCGGTCAGGAGGATCGCCGCCCGGATTCCCTTCCACCGCGTGCCCGCGACGATGGAGGTGACGAGGAACAGGATCGCGGGAAAGACCAGCCATTGATAGAATTCGATGGAGATCCGGCGCTCGCGGCCTTCCATTTCAAAGGCATCCAGTCCCTGCACCACGGACTTCACCATCGCGGGTGCATCCAGCCCAGAGCCGGCGGTGGTGAAGCGGCCCTTGGTGCCTTCCGCGAGTTTGCGCATCGCGTCGCTTTGCAGGCGGCTGATGACGGCTTGGCCCGAGCGGTCTATCATCTGGCCGTTCGGGAAGTCGGAATTCGGGACGAAGCCGCCATCCTCGGTGCCGACTCCGATGGCGATGATGTAAACGCCGGACCGCTCGGCTTCGGCGATTATCGCGTCGAGGTCGCCGTCGTGTTTCTCGCCATCGCTGAGGATGACGAGCGCGTTGTTTTTCTGACCGGTTTTTTTCAAGGTCTCGGTCGCGAGATGGACGGCGGCGGCGAGGTCGGAGCCGCCGAGCGGGGCCCAGGTTTCATCGATCTGCTCGATGGTCTCGCGCACGGCGCTGTGGTCGATGGTGAGAGGCGCGTAAACATGCGGGTTGCCGGCGAATCCGAGGAAGCCGACGCGCTCGTTGGGCATCGCTTCCATTAGTTCGTAGATGACGACTTTCGCCTGGGCGAGCCGGTCGGGTTTGACGTCGCTGACCCGCATGCTTTTGGAAATATCGAGGGCGATCATGATGTTCCGGCCAAGTGTTTTCTCGGTCTTGGTGCCCGCGTCGCTTCGGGGGCGGGCGAGCCCGATGATCATGGCCGCACAAGCGGTTAGCAGGAAAAACAACGCGAGCCAGCGTGGCAGGGAACCGCTGCGTTTGAGCAAGGTTTCCCTTAGCCGCGGGGCCACGAAAGTCGCCCACTGCTGCCGCCGCAGGCGCGACGCCAGCACCGCGCCGACTCCCAGGATGGGAAGCAGGATCAGCAGGGCGAGCCAGCCGGGTTGGGCGAAATTCATAGGATCAGGCGCTAGGAGGTGGGTTCAGGGCCATGTAAACCGCAGAGCTCAGGGCGGCGAGCAGGGTGACGCCCACAAACCAGGGAAACAGCTCGGTATCATCGATCACGGTCAGGCTTTTCGCATCCGTTTTTTCGAGGTTGTCGATGGTGGTGAAAGTTTGCTTCAGCGCGGCGAGATCCTGCGCCCAATAGTGCTCCGCGCCGGTGAGCTCCGCGATTTTCTTGAGCGTGGGCAAGTCGAACTCCTGATAGGGAAAGCGCATGATGCTCGGGTCCACCCGGCCTTCGGTCGTGCCGATGGCGACCGTGTAGATCTTGATGCCGAGCGTCTTCGCGTGTTCGGCGGCCTCGATCGGCGAGATTTTCCCCGAGTTGCTCGCTCCGTCGGTGATGAGGACGATGATCTTGCTCTTCGCGTCGCGGGCCTCCAGGCGGACTGCGGCGGCGGACAGGGCGGATCCGATCGCGGTGCCTTGTTCCTTGATAGTGCCCATGTCGCGTTGGTCGTTCAGGCGGAGTTCGTTCAGCGATCTTCTCAGCCACCGATGGTCGAGCGTGATCGGGCTGGCGTCACGCGGCCTGCCGGCGAAGGCGACCAGACCCATGCGGTCTTCCGGGCGGCGGCCGATGAAATCATCGACCACTTTCTTCGCGACATCGATGCGTTTCACCCGCTCGCCCTGATCGACGAAGTCATCGATGTCCATCGAAAGCGAGACGTCGAAGGCGATCATGATGTCGATGCCGCTCGCCGAGCGGCTTTGGTATTCATTGCGCCAAACCGGGCGGGCCATCGAGATGATAGAGCAAAACAACGCGAGGTAGGCGAGCGGCAGCCCGAGACTCCACGCCACCCGCCGGACCTGGTTCCCGAGACTGGCCAGGACGGATAGGTTCGGGAAGACCACGGCCGCCTCCGAGCCCTTTCCGCGGCGGAGCGCGAGCAACAGGAATGCCGGCAGAAGCAGCAACAGCCAGCCCGGCTGCGCGAAACGGAAGTATTCGAGAAACGCGCTCATGCCCGGAATCCGTGGTGCAGGGTTTCCAGCAGCGCGCGTGATTCGGCGACGACTTCGCTGGCGGCGGCATTGGGGATTTCAGCGGCGTATTTCAAGGATGCGAGTCGGGCGAATCCGTGAGTGGCGGTCGCGCGCGCTTCTTCCGAAAAATTCTTCAGCGCATCGTGCCGGGAAATGGTTTCCTCGTGGGTCTCGAACAACGCGGGGTCGCCTGCGGCGACGGAGATATATTTCCGAAGGATTAGGGACGCGCGCACCGCCGCGTCGCGCGCCGGGACGGCGTCGATTTTCTCCAAGGCTGCGGTGGCTTCCGCGTAGGCCGCCCTCCGCGCGGCTAACGGATTAATGGGCGCGGGCTTCTTTCTTTTTAGAATCAAAACCGCGAGGGCCACGACAAGCAGGGCGACCGCCGCGGCGATCATCCATGGCTCGACCCACGAATCCGGAACCAAGGCCCCGGGCGGACTTGGTTCGAGTAATTCAAAACTGCCGGACTTCTCGTTCATTCTATCCGGAGCGTTTGCGGCTGCGCTTTTTCAAGAGTTGGTGAAGCGCGGCCAGCGTATCTCCGTCGGTTTTCAAGTCCGCCGAGTCGATTCCGTGCTTCTTGAAGATCGCCGCGACGCCCTCGATTTGTCTCTTCATCAGCCCGGCGTAGCTCATCCGCAGGTTCGGATTGCTGGTGTTGACCAGCGTTTCCCAGCCGGTTTCCGGATCGATCATCACGACCTTCCCACCCTTTGGCAGCTTGGTTTCAAGCGGGTCGAGGACGCGCAGCGCGATGGTCTCGTGTTTCTTCGCCAGCTTGCCGATCGGTTTTTCCAGCGGGTCGGAGAAAAAGTCGGAGATCAGGAAGATCACCGACTTCCGGCGCAATGTCCGGACCAGGAAATCGCAGGCTTCGGACACCGAAGTGCTGGGCTTTTCCGGTTTGGCGACGAGGATTTCGCGGATCATCCGCAGCAGGTGGCGGCTGCCTTTTTCCGGCGGGATGAAAAGGATCGGCTCGTTCGCGAAGATGAGCAGGCCGACCTTGTCGCCGTTGTGCAGCGCGCTGAATCCGAGCACCGCGGCGGTTTCCGCCGCGACCTCGCGCTTGCTGAGGGAGACGCTGCCGTAGTCGGCGGAGCCGGAGACATCCACGGCGATGACCACCGACAACTCGCGCTCCTCGCGGAATTTTCTGACGAACGGCATGTTCATCCGCGCGGTCACGTTCCAGTCGATGAAGCGGACCTCGTCGCCGTGTTGGTATTCACGGAAATCGTCGAAGTCCAGGCCCTGGCCGCGGAACGATGACAGATATTCGCCGGAAAACGACTCGCGCACCAAGCGTCGGGCCTTGAGCTCGAGCTTGCGCACGCGCGCCATCATTTCCTCGATCTGTTGGTCCGTCAGCATCGGCAAAATACTCAGGGGACGGCGACCTTGCTCATGATGCGCTCGATCACCGAGTCGGTGGTCATTTCCTCCGCCTCCGCCTCGTAAGTGAGGAGAATCCGGTGGCGTAGGACGTCGAGCGCCATGTCCTTCACGTCCTGCGGTGTGACAAACGCGCGGCCTTGCATGAAGGCCCGCGCCCGTGCCGTTAGCGCGAGGTTGATGGTGCCCCGCGGCGATGCACCGGAGCGGACGAGGTTTTTCAGCGGCGCGTCTACCAGTCCGGGAAACCGCGTCGTATGGATGATCTGCACGATGTATTTGCGGATCGCCGGGTCGATGTAAACCTCGTTGACCAGTTCCCGCGAGGCTGAAACCTGTTCGGGAGTCGCCACCGATTTCGTCTGATAGGGCGGGGTCGAGGTTGCCATCTTGTCGAGGATTTCCAACTCCTCGTCCTTCGACGGGTAGCCGACGGTGACCTTGAGGAGGAAGCGGTCGAGCTGGGCTTCGGGGAGTTGATAGGTGCCTTCCTGGTCGATGGGGTTCTGGGTCGCCAGCACGAGGAATGGCTTGGGCAGGGGATAGGAGCGGTCCCCGAGCGTCACCTGCCGCTCCTGCATCGCCTCGAGCAACGCGGACTGAACCTTGGCCGGGGCGCGGTTGATTTCATCGGCGAGAATCAGGTTGTTGAAAATCGGTCCCAGCTTCGGCTCGAATTTGGTTTCCTGCGGGTGGTAAACCATCGTGCCCACCAAGTCGGCGGGGAGCAGGTCGGGAGTGAATTGGAAGCGGGCGAAGGTGGCGTGTAGCGAGCCGGAAAGCGCCTTGACCGCCAGAGTTTTAGCCAATCCGGGCACGCCTTCGAGTAGGATGTGGCCGTTGCAAAGCAGCCCGATCAGCAAGCGGTCCACCAGTCGTTCCTGGCCGACGAGGACCCGGCCCATTTCCTCCTTCACGGCTTGAATCCAGCCACTCGTCTCAGCGATCCGCTCTTGCAAGTTATCTGTTGTCATCGGTTTGATGCGGCAGTCTGACATGCCAGCGAATCCGCGCAACCGGCAAAGCGCGGAATGCGACGTCTGAGGTGGAATATGGGCGGCATTGAGACACGAAAAAGCCCGGTGCGCCATGGAGGCGGGCCGGGCTTTAGGAAGCTGGAATCACTTGGCAGATTGCGCGGGTGCTGGTGCCGGAGCGGGTGCACTTGGGCAGCACGATGCGGTGAGGATGGAAGCTGCGGCAGCGATGACGAGGAGTTTAACAGTGTTCATTTCGTTATTTGGTCGTTGGTTGCTTTGTAACTGGGCGACTAGTGCACAGTTCAACAGTAGACTAGCTACTTGAAGCGGCGGATCAAGCTTCGATTGCCGCCGGAAAAAGGACCCTGACAATTAATGGGTGGACGGGGTAGCCAACCGGGTTTCCGAGACGATCAGGCAGCGTCTTGGTCCGCGCGCTTGCGGCGGATGCTGGGAGGACGCTCGCCGGTCACGACTTGGCGGTTGATGGTCACCGTGTCGATGTCTTCGCGCGAGGGGATGTCGAACATGACTTCGAGCATTAGCTTTTCGAAAATCGAGCGCAAGGCGCGTGCTCCGGTGCCGCGGCGGACGGCTTCTTCGGCCAGAGCTTGGAGGGCGTCCCGCGTGACTCGCAGCTTCACCCCGTTCATGGCGAGTTGCTTGCCGTATTGTTTGACCAATGCGTTTTTCGGTTCGGTGAGAATCGAGATCAGCTCGTCTTCCGTCAGTTTCCTGAGCGCGGAGATGACCGGGATGCGGCCGATGAATTCCGGGATGAGGCCGAAGTGGAGGAGGTCTTCCGGTTGGACTTTCTCCAGGACGTTCACGGACGGATCGTCGAGGTTTTCCTTGGATGCATCCGCATGGAAACCGAGAGTGTTGCTGCCGAGGCGACGGCGGACCATGTCTTCGAGGCCGACGAATGCGCCGCCGACGATGAAGAGGATTTTCTCGGTGTTGACCTGGATGTATTCCTGTTGGGGATGCTTGCGGCCACCTTGCGGCGGGACGTTGCAAATGGTGCCTTCGAGGATCTTGAGAAGCGCCTGTTGGACGCCCTCGCCGGAGACGTCGCGGGTGATCGAGACGTTTTCGGTCTTGCGGCCGATCTTATCGATTTCGTCCACGTAGATGATGCCGCGCTCGGCGCGGGCGACGTCGAATTCGGACGCTTGCAGCAGTCGCAGGATGATGTTTTCCACATCCTCGCCGACGTAGCCGGCTTCGGTGAGGGTGGTGGCGTCCACGATGCAGAACGGCACGTCGAGCACGCGGGCGAGGGTGCGGGCTAGCAGCGTTTTTCCCGAACCTGTCGGGCCGAGCAGCATGATGTTCGACTTCTCGATCTCCACGTCCTTGAACTCGTCACTGATCTTCGCTTGGTCCTGGCGGAGGCGCTGATAGTGGTTGTAAACGGCGACGGAGAGCACCTTCTTGGCATTCTCCTGACCGATGACGTGCTCATTGAGCTTGGCAAGGATGGAGGCCGGGGAGGGGATCTTGAAGCCGGGTTTTTCCGCCGGGGTTTTGCCTTTGGCCGGAGTGCCTCCGAGTTCTTTTTCAAGAATGTTGGAGCAGACCTCGATGCACTCGTTGCAGATATAGACACCGGGACCGGCGATCAGTTTTTTAACCTCCGAATGGCTCTTTCCGCAGAAGGAGCACATCGTCAGATTTGAAGCGCGGGCCATGAGGTGATGTCAGATGGGGGTGTTGGGAATTCAGCGGGATCAAGCCTCCGGCTTTTTCTCCTCGATGGCGGCGACGACGGTGTCCGGCAGCTGTTTGCGGCTTTCGAGGACTTTGTCGACGAGGCCGTAGGCGACGGATTGCTCGGCGGTCATGTAGTTGTCGCGGTCCGAGTCGTTCTCGACCTGCTCGATGGACTTGCCGGTGTGAAAGGCCAGGATTCCATTGAGGCGCTTCTTGAGATTGAACATGAAGCCGATGGTGCGCTCGACGTCGGAAGCCGTGCCCTGCGCGCCGCCGGAAACCTGGTGGATCATGACGTGGGAGTTAGGCAGGCAGAAGCGTTTGCCTTTGGTGCCGGCGGTGAGGAGCACCGAGCCCATGGATGCGGCGATGCCGATGCAGTAGGTGTTCACGTCGCAAGTGAGGAACTGCATCGTGTCATACATCGCGAGGCCGGCGGTGACGGAGCCGCCAGGGGAGTTGATGTAAATGTGGATGTCCTTCTTCGGGTCCTGCATTTGCAGGAACAGCAGCTGGGCGATCACCGAGTTGGCGACGAAGTCATCGATCGGCGTGCCGATGAAGATGATGCGGTCCTTGAGGAGGCGCGAGTAAATGTCGAACGAGCGCTCGCCGCGCGCGTCCTGCTCGATGACGACGGGGACGTAGTAGCTGTTGCGCGGGGCGGATGAGCTCATGGATGGGGATTGGAAGTTAGTCATTGATGGGGGTTTCTGCGGATTCGACTACATTCGCGTGCTCGACGAGGAAGTCAATGGTCTTGCCGATGGCCATCGAGCTGCGGATGTTCTGGATGCGGCCGGCGCGTTGCATGTCCTTGATGAATTTTTTCGGAGCCACTTTGCGCTGGGTCGCGATTTGGGCGAGATGATTGATCAGCTCGGAGTCGGAAACGGTGATGTTTTCGATCCGCGCGATTTCCTGGAGAATGAAATTGGTGCGGAGGTTGGAGACCGCTTGTTGGCCGGCGCTGGCGAAGATTTCGTTCTGTTGGGATTCGATTTCGCCCTCGGTCATGCCGGACTGGACGCCGCGTTTCACCATGGCGTCGGCTTGGCTTTGAGTTTCCTGGGTGATGAGTTCTTCCGGGAGCTCGAAATCGACCTGCGCGTTGAAGTGGGCGACGATTTGGTTGACCTTCATGTCCGAGATTTTGCGGTTGCGTTCGCCGGCCATGTTTTCGCGGATGATTTCCTTGATCTCGGCCATCGTCTTGTCGGGGGCGAGGCGGTTGGCCAACTCGTCGTCGAGGGCGGGAAGGATGGCTTCCTTGAGTTCCTTGAGGACGGTTTGGAAAACGATTTCCTTGCTGGCGAGTTCGCTGACCGGAAAATCTTCGGGAAGGGTGAGGGTGATATCACGGGAATCCTCGGCATTCATGCCGAAAAGCTGGCCGGCGAATCCGGGAAGGAAGGCTTTTTCATCTAGGCGGACCCAGAAGCCTTCGCGGCCGGTGAGGTAGCCGGCTGGTTTGCCAAGGAATTCCTCGGTCGGTTTGCCTTCGACAGTCGAGGTGTAGTCGATGACGGCGAAGTCGCCCATGGCGGCGGCGCGGCCTTCGATGGCGGTGAAATCCGCAAAGCGCTCTTGGAGCGCGGTGAGCTGGGCTTCGATTTCCTCGTCCGGCACTGCGAGTGGCGGGACGGTCACGCTGACGCCTTTGTATTCAGGGAGAGTGACTTGGGGTGCGAGGGTCAGCTTTGAAACGAACGTGATGCTACCGTTCGCATGGGTGGTGACGTCTTCCGGCACGCCAAAGTCGAGGACGTGGAGGGATTCCTGTTTGAGGGCTTCGTCGTAGGCCTCGCTGATGAGCGCGCCGTTGAGTTCTTCGGCGATTTCCTTTTGGAAGCGCTTTTCGACAACCGCGCGTGGCGCTTTGCCGGGGCGGAAGCCGGGGACGCGGGCCTTGCTGGCGTAACCTCTGACGATTTGTTCGCGCTCGCCTTGGACTTTGTCCGCTGGAATTTCAACGCGCAGGGTGGCGACGCACTTTGGCAACTTTTCGACAACAATGTTCATGATAAATTGAACCGACTTTGGCGTCGGGACGGGCAACCTAGAGGGAAGCGTCGTTACTTGTCAAACGAGGCGTGCATTTTATGACTCAGTCCGGTCCTTCGGTCCGGCCCGCCCAATGCCACAGGCCGGGATCAAGTTCGTCGCGGGCGGATTTGGCGAGGGTTTCCGCGTCGGCACCGTCATTCAGGACTGCGAAAACCGTGGAGCCGGAGCCGCTCATCAGGGCGGCGGCGGTTTCCCTGCGTGCGAGTAGCCATTGCTTGAGTTCGGCGAGGAAGCGGTGTTTTGCGAAAACGGGACGTTCGAGATCGTTTGAAAGCGAAAAGCCATCGATTTCGTGGGCGGCGTAGCGCACGCCCGGGAGTTCGAGCGACTGTTGCCATCGGCCGTAAGCATCCGGCGTCGGGACGTTGAAAGATGGCTTGAGGAGTAAGACCGCCATCGGCGGCGGGGAGGGGACGGGTTCGATTTTTCCCCCCCGTCCGGTGCAGCGGGAAGCTCCGGTGGTGAGGAAAAACGGGATGTCCGAGCCGAGCGACGCGGCGAGTTCGTGCATGGAATCCACGCTGAGCTTGAAATTATTGAGCCGGTTTAATCCCAGCAAAGTCATCGCGGCGTCGCTGCTACCGCCGCCGAGTCCGGCGCCGTGGGGGATCGTTTTTTTGAGCAAAATTGCACAGTGGCATCGGATTCCGGCGGCGGACTCGTAGGCTCTTACGGCTTTGACGACGAGATTTCGCTCATCGCCGGGGACGCTTGGGTCGTCGCATTTGAAGGCGAAAGCGTCGGCTTGGCTGAATTCGAGTTCGTCGGCCAAACCGGGCAGTTTCACCATCAGCGTGTCAATTTCATGAAATCCGTCGTCGCGCTTGCCGAGCACGCGCAACGAGAGATTCAGCTTGGCGGGGGCTTGGAGAGTGAAGGTGGTCATGGGAGGAAATCGCGGACAATCAGCGCCATCATGCGGCCGGTTTTGCCAAGTTCCCGGCGGTAGCTGTAAAAATGTTCCAGATCGGATGCGGTGTTCAGCCCGCAGTCGAGGAAACTGCCGATACCGGCGCGGCTGGCTTGTTGGCCGATTTCCGCGGCGAAATCCACGTCGTAGTCGGGCCGGCGGATGCACGGGCTGAGAACGGCGGTGACGTCATCGGCCCGCGTGCCGAATTGTTCCGCCATCACGCCGAGTGCGGCTTCGAAAATATTTCCTTCGGTGCCTTTTTTTCCGGAGTGAAGCAGCCCGATCGCGCCCGTCTTGCGGTCCGCGAGCCAGATGGCGCCGCAGTCCGCCGCGTAAATCGCGAGCACGATTCCCGGCTTGCAAGTGACCAAGCCGTCGACGCCCGGAACGATCGGTAGTCCGTCTGTGGCGAGGATTTGCGGACTTCCGGGGACGACCGCCACGGAAACGCCGTGAACTTGCTCCGCGCGCCACCATTCTGCGGAGGCTCCGGCGAAATCAGCCACCGCGGCGGCGTGATGCGGGCGCAATAAATCCATCGCCTCATCCCGGTCGCCGGTGATGCGTAAATCCGCCACGCGTCCGACCCAAGCGGCGCGGACGCCGGGGATCGAATTCAGCGGGTCTAGAAAGGGGAACGCCTCCGTCACCCGGGGACGGTAACGGAGGCGCTGAGGATTCGCCAAGCTGGTTTATTCAGAGGAGAAAACTATTGATCACCCGATCGCACGGCCACTGATGGCGCGCTTGGTGTGTTCAACGGTTTCCGCTTGGTCTTCATCCATTCCGGCAAGAATACCCACCAGATCGTTCGCGATTTCCGTGCGCATCTTCGAAACGAGTTCGATTCCTTTAGCGGTGATGCGGACCATGATTTTGCGGCGATCTTCTGCGGCGTGTGATCGCTCAACGTAGGACAGTTTCTCCAACCGATCGACTAAGCCGGTGGCAGCGGCGGTCGAGTGGCCCATCTTTTTCGCAATGTCGGACATCGTGAGATATTCTTCACTGGATAGGTAGGTGAGGAGGAAGAACTGCGGGAACGAGACGTTTCCTTTGTTGAGTTCTGTTGACAGGTTTAGGATGCAGCTTCGCTGTGTAAACAAGACGAAGTCAGCAAGACGGTTCGCGTCGGCTTTCACCGAAGCTCCCGGGGAGTTCATTGTTTTCATTATGGCTGGTTGTAGTGTTCATGTTCCGGGACATGTAAGGAGGGCACAGCCATTTCGGGCGGATAGGCTACCCGGTTTCCCGAATAGCAATCAACTCTATGGTTAAATATTTATGGCTGTGCTCGGTTTTTCAAGCGGGACTTTTTGAAAATACATCGAGCTGAGAGGTTTTGGAAGTAAATAATTCATGAAAAGTTAATTGTTTTTTTGAACATTTTCCAGAAGCGCTTGGTTCTCAGGCTGGGGCAGTTCGGGAGTTGTTAACATCTCGGCAGGCTTGGCGATGTGCTGGGAATAGACGGCATCGCCCACTTCGACGGTGCCGGATTGGAGGTCGGCCGCGGCGAATTCGCCGAGAGTTTCGCCGGTGGTCCGGAGGTTGGCGGCCCGGTCATCCGGGCCGCGGGTGGTGAGAATTCGGCCGGACTCGATAGTCCATTTGCCGTAACTTTGAATCAAAACGAAGCGCCGGTCCGCGGGGATGGAGGCGACGCGGCCCACCAGTTTGGGGCCTTCTTCCACGGTTTTTGCTGGCTCGGGCTTTGCCGTTTGGGTGGAGGCGCAGGAGGAGATGATCAGGCAGGAGAACGCTGCGAGCAGGACGGCAGGATTCAATTTCATGAAGGGAGCATGGCGTCGTTTGGTTTGGAAAGAAACCCGGGATTTCACGGCGGCAGCAATCGCACCTCGTCGGCTTGGAGCAGGCGCTCGAGTCCGTGCTCGCTGCGGAGCAGGAGTTCGCCGCCCGCCGCAATGCCCTCGACGATACCAATTCTCGGGCCGCTTGCGGTGGTCAGGCTCACTCGTTTTCCAGTCAAAACGCAGCGCAACCGCACAGCGGAGAGCAATTCCTCGAAATCCCCGCTGATTTGGCGACGCCGTCCGGCGAATTTCCGGACGATTGCCCCCAACACCTCGGCACGGGACAACTCCTGCGAGGTCTCGATCTGGAGCGAGGTCGCGATTTCCGAAACCTCGGGCGGGAAGCCGGTGGTGTTGACGTTCATGCCTATCCCGACGACCGCGAAATCCGATCCCGCTTCGACGAGGATTCCCGCCGCCTTCCGGTGCCCGATCCAGACGTCGTTAGGCCATTTGATGCCGGCTTGCGGTCCGAAGGTTTCCACCGCCTCCGCCACCGCCAGTCCGGCGGCGAGCGCGAGCCGCGGCCACAGGGATTTCGGCTCCTGCGGGCGGATGAGAATTGAAAACGCGAGAGATTCTCCGGCCGGGGAAAACCATGCCGCCCCGCGCCGTCCGCGGCCGGCGGTCTGGCACTCGGCGAGGACGATCAGCCCGTCCGCGGCTCCGGCTTGCGCGAGCATGCGGACCTCGTCGTTGGTGGACTCCACGGATTCGCGGACCAGCAGGCGGAATGGTTCGGGGAAATCCGCGGCGGCCGCAGGGAAATCTTCGGGAGTCATCAGCTAGAGAGTTTCGAAATCCAGTCCGACGTCGAGCGCCGGAGCCGAGTGGGTGAGGGCGCCTACGGAAATGAAATCGACTCCGGTTTTTGCGATTTCAAGCAGCGTTTCCAAAGTGACGCCGCCACTGGCTTCGAGCTGCGGTTTGCCGCGTTCCCCGCGCATTTCCACGGCCGCGCGCAATTCCTCCAAGCTCATGTTATCCAGCAAAATGAAATCCACGCCGTCCATCGCGAGGAAGGCCCGGACTTGCTCAAGGCTGTCCGCTTCCAGCTCCACCCCCACTCCGGGCCTGTCCGACTTGAGTTGGTCGATCGCCACCTGGATCGCTTCGGTTCCGCCCTCGGCGGCGAGATGGTTGTCCTTCACCATCGCGCGGTCGTAGAGACCGAGGCGGTGATTGGTACCGCCGCCATCGAGGACGGCATTTTTCTCCAGCAAGCGATAACCCGGCGTCGTCTTCCGCGTGTCCAGAATCCGGGCGCGGGTGCCTTTCACCTGCTCCACGTAGCGGGCGGTCAGCGTGGCCACTCCGCTGAGGTGTTGGAGAAAATTCAGAGCCGTTCGCTCGGCCGTTAAAATCGACCGTGCGGAACCTTCCACCCGGATCAACAAGGCCCCGGCGGCCACGCGGCTACCGTCGGAAATCAGGATTTCCACCACCAGCGAGGGATCGACCGTGCTGAAAACCCGCGCTGCCAGTTCGACTCCGGATATCACGCCGTCCTTGCGCGCCGCCACGAACGCGCAGGCCCGGCGCTCTTTCGGGATGAAATAAAGTGACGTGACATCACCACTGCCGATGTCTTCGGCGAGCGCAAGTTCGATCAGAATGTCTGAATGGTCGTTCATCTCCGCCATTGAATGACAGCCCGCCCGCTCATGGCAACAAGGCTTTCAGCCCGATCCACTCGCTCCCCCAGGTGATAATCCATGGCAGCGTGAGCAGGCTCAGCACCGTCGTCGCGATCACGATTTGCACCGCCACCGCAGGCCGCCCGCCATACATCCGCGCCAGCAGAATCGAAGACATCCCCGCCGGCATCGCCGCCTGCACCACTAACACTTGCCGCAGCTCCACCGGCAGCGGTAAAAATTTCGCGGCTGCCAGAATCGCCATCGGTGCGAGGATCAACCGCACCAGCGCGCCGCCCGCGAGCACCCGCCAGCTCGGTTTTTCCATGCCCGCCAGATCCATCATCGAGCAGCCCGTGATCAGGATGGCCAGTGGAAACGCCCCCACGCCGATCATGGAGATCACTTTTCTTGCCGGCCCCGTCACCTGGTCGTCCAGCCCCGCCGCCACCAGCGCCAGACCAATGATCACCGCAATGATCGGGCCGTTGATCAGCCGCCGCCATGGGATTCCTGGCTCGCCGCTCATAATCATGATGCCCACCGACCAGATCGCGATCTCCACCCCGATGTTGTGCACGAAAAGCAAGGCCAGCGCGCCCGTACCCCATAAAATCTCAAGCACCGGAGCCGCCGTGAAACCGAAATTCTGACAACCCGCGCTCAGCGCGAAAGTCCGCATCCCGGTCCCGCGCTCCAGCCCGATCAAGCGGCCCACCACCAGCCCGATCCCGATTCCCGCCATGATCAACCCGAACCCGAGCGCAATCGACCACAGCACCACCGACCCGCTCCGCAGCACCGCGCTTCCCAGGATTTTATCCAGGATGAAACACGGCAGCATCACCTTGTAAACCACCCGCATCACCCCGCTGTCATGCTCCGAGCGGAGCAAGCCCGTCCGGCGTAAAACCGCTCCTGCGACGATCAGCAAATACACCGGCAGCACCGATGCGACAACGGCACCGGGCGAAATCACGCTGCCAAAGTCCCGGTCCCGCCCCGCCCGTGCAAGCCCATAATCGCGCGCATTTTTGGATTCAGACTTGCGCCCGGAATAGCGCTTCTATTGACTCCGCCATGGCAGAGATTTCTCTCGGACTTTCATTTGACGACGTGCTTCTGGTGCCGGCTTTGAGCTCGGTTTTGCCCGGGGAGGCGGATCTTTCCACGCACGTCACGGCGGGCATCCCGTTGTTTCTTCCGGTCGTTTCCGCGGCCATGGATACGGTCTCCGAACACGATTTGGCGATCGCCCTCGCTCGCGAAGGCGGCATGGGCGTCATTCACCGGGCCTGCCCGATCGACGAGCAGGCGGCGATGGTTTACCGGGTGAAACGCTCGGAAAACGCCGTCATCCAAAAGCCCCACACCGTCCGCAAGGAGGACACCGTGGACCATGTCCGCGCGATCATGGCGAAAAACGGCTTCTCCGGATTTCCCGTCATCGGTGCCGACGGCCACCTCGAAGGTATGGTCACCGGCCGCGACGTCCGGTACCTCGACCGCCTCGATGCGATCGTGGCCGACGTGATGACGCCGCGTGAGAAGCTGATCACCGCGCCGGGCAGCACGAGCCTCGAAGAAGCCCGCCGAATCCTCTATCAAAACCGGATTGAAAAACTCCCTCTCGTCGATTCCGACGGCCGTCTCGTCGGACTCATCACCGGCTCCGACATCGAAAAGCGCATCACCTTTACCAACGCCGCCAAGGATGCTAACGGTCAACTCCGCTGCGGTGCCGCCGTGGGCGTCGGACCGGACTGCATCGACCGCGGCCGCGTGCTGATCGACGCCGGCGCGGACGCGTTGTTCATCGATGCCGCCACCGGTCACACCCGCCACGTGATGGAAGTCATCGGGAAACTCCGCGCGCTTTCCAACGTCCCGGTTGTCGCCGGAAACGTCGTCACCGAGCAAGGCGCGCGTGATCTCGTGTCAGCTGGAGCCAGCGCCGTGAAAGTCGGCGTCGGTCCGGGATCGATCTGCACCACCCGCGTCATTTCCGGCGTCGGCATGCCGCAGTTCACCGCCATTCAAAACGTCGCCAGCATCTGCCGCGAGCACGGCGTGAAAGTCATCGCCGACGGCGGCATCCGCTACTCCGGCGACATCGTCAAGGCGCTCGCCGCCGGTGCCGACCTCGTCATGTTAGGATCGCTTCTGGCCGGCACCCGCGAAAGCCCCGGTCAGACGGTGCAGTCGCAGGGCCGTCGTTTCAAAACCTACCGCGGCATGGGTTCGATCGGAGCCATGCAAAAAGGCGCGGGCGACCGTTACGGCCAGAACAGCTCCGGCAAGCTCGTCGCTGAGGGCGTCGAAGGCCGCGTGCCCTATAAAGGACCGCTGTCCGACGTGATTTTCCAACTCATGGGCGGCCTCAAGTCCGGCATGGGCTACATCGGCGCTTCCACCATCACAGAACTCCGCGAGCGCGCCAACTTCGTCCGTGTCACCGCCGGCGGCCTGCGCGAAAGCCACGTCCATGACATCGTCATGACCGAGGAGCCCACCAACTATCAACCGCTCAGCTAAGACTCTTTTTCCATGCACGATACCAACCACGTCGCCGTTCTCGATTTCGGTTCCCAATACACCCAGCTCATCGTTCGCCGCGTTCGCGAGCTCGGTTACTTCGCCAAGCTTTACGCGATCGAGGATTTTCCCGACATCGGCAAACCCGGCGCCATCATTCTATCCGGCGGCCCGAAAAGCACCAGCGAGGCGGACGCTCCCGACCTCGATTTCGGAGCGCTCAAGGCCTTCGGCGTCCCGGTCCTCGGCGTCTGTTACGGGATGCAGCTGTTGAACATCAAATTCGGCGGCAGCGTGGAAGCGAGTAATCGCCGCGAATACGGACCCGCCAACTTGTTCCCCGCCGAGTGCAAGGGGCTTTACGAAGGCGTCTCCGCATCCTCGCAAGTCTGGATGAGCCACTCGGACACCGTCAAAATCCTGCCGGAAGGCGCGAAGATCATCGCCAAAAACCAGCACGGAACGCCGGTCTCGCTGCAATGGAACGACAAATTCTTCGGCATTCAGTTCCACCCGGAAGTCACCCACAGCCACGAGGGGCTGCGCATCCTCCATAATTTCCTGCTCAACGCCAGCCACCTGCTGCCGTTCCGGATCGATGATTTCAAGCGCGAGATCATCGACGGCATCCGCGAGAAAATCGGCAACAAACAAATCGTCTGCGGCGTCTCCGGCGGCGTGGACAGCACCGTGCTCGCCGTCCTCCTTCACGAGGCCGGCGCGAATGTCCGCGCGATCTTCGTCGATCACGGGCTGATGCGCAAAAACGAGGGCGAGGAGGTCCGCAACAATTTCCACCGCATGGGCGTGCCGATCGAAACAGTCGATTGCGCGGAGCGGTTCCTCAAGGCGCTTGAAGGCGTGGACGACCCCGAG
Source organism: Akkermansia muciniphila (assembly GCA_945879075.1). Lineage (GTDB taxonomy): Bacteria > Verrucomicrobiota > Verrucomicrobiia > Verrucomicrobiales > Akkermansiaceae > Luteolibacter > Luteolibacter muciniphilus_C. The sequence goes on from CAMCUY010000001.1 coordinate 77,103, forward strand.
AAGAAGCGCGTGATCATCGGCAACCTGTTCATCGACGTGTTCTGGGATTCCGTCGGCGATGCCGAAATGCTCGCCCAGGGAACGCTCTATCCGGACGTGATTGAAAGCGCGTCCAACGCGAAATCGAAAGCCTCGAAGATCAAGACCCACCACAACCGCGTGGACCGGATTCTCGAACTCCAGGCCCAGGGCAAGGTCCTCGAACCGTTGGCCGAGCTCTTCAAGGACGAAGTCCGCGAACTCGGCGCTTCGTTAGGCATCGCCCACGACATCCTCCAGCGTCACCCGTTCCCCGGCCCCGGCCTGGCCGTGCGCTGCCCCGGAATTGTCACCGAAGACCGCCTCCACATCATCCGCGAGTGCGACGCGATCTTCATCGGAAAGCTCAAGGAGCACGGCTGGTATGACAAAGTCTGGCAGGCATACGCCGGCCTCATCCCGGTGAAAACCGTCGGTGTCAAAGGCGACGAGCGCAGCTACGAGTGGGCCATCACCCTACGCGCCGTGGTTTCCGAAGACGCCATGACCGCCGACTGGGTCGAGCTCCCGCCGATCATCCTCCGCGAGACCAGCCACCGCATTCTCAACGAGGTGAAGGGGATCAACCGCGTGCTCTACGACGTCTCCACCAAGCCGCCCGCCAGCATCGAGTGGGAATAAATCATATTCTCCCAGCCGCCTGACCGCCCGCCGGTCACGATGAAATAGTCGCTGCAATCCCGCCTTGAAATGCTGGAAACGGCGTGCATCCTCGCCGCCCGCCCATGGCAGGACCTACTTTCCAAGCACTTCCAGGATTCCGCGATTTCACTCCCCGTGAATGCGCGGTACGCAATTATTTGTTCGAAATCTGGCGCGGCGTGGCCCGCCGCTGCGGGTATGTCGAATACGAAACCCCCGTTTTGGAGGACACCGGACTCTATTTGAAAAAGTCCGGCGGTGAGCTTTCCTCGCAGCTGTTCCGCTTCGAGGACCAGGGTGGCCGCGATGTCACGCTGCGCCCGGAAGTCACCGCCTCGCTCGCGCGGATCGTCGCCCAGCACCAGCGGGATTTTCCCAAGCCGCTCAAGTGGTTCGAGATCGGCCAGTGTTTCCGCTACGAAAAACCGCAGAAGGGCAGGGGACGCGAGTTCCATCAGTTCAACGTCGATATCCTCGG
>CAMCUY010000002.1 GCA_945879075.1 Akkermansia muciniphila
CGCCATCATCTGCGATCCCTCCAAGACCTTTCAGGAAATCGTCGGCTTCGGCGGCGCGCTCACCGAGTCCTCGGCCTGGGTCCTCGCGCAGTTGCCGCAGGAGCAGCGGATGGAAATCCTCCGCCGCTACTACGACCCCAAGGAGGGCATCGGCTACACGCTCGCTCGCACTCATATCAATTCCTGCGACTTCTCGCTGAACATGTGGTCACTCGCTCCCACTCCCGGCGACTATGACCTGCACGATTTCACGCTCGATCCGATGCGCCGCTGGCTGATGCCGCTGATCCACGATACCCGCAATGTCGCCGGAGCGGACCGCTTCAAATTGATGGCGTCCCCATGGAGCCCGCCTGCATGGATGAAAACCAACAACCGCATGGATGACGGCGGATCGCTACGCAACGAATACCGCCCAGCATGGGCAAATGTGTTTGTAAAGTTCGTACAAGCGATGGCCAAGGAGGAGAAAATCCCGATCTGGGCGCTGTCCATTCAAAACGAGGTCGATGCCCACCAGACCTGGGAATCCTGCAAATACACTCCCGAACAAGAGCGCGATTTCGTCCGGGATTTCCTCGGCCCAGCATTGCACGGCGCCGGCCTCGCGGACGTGAAACTACTCACCCTCGATCACAACCGCGATCTGATCGAAAAATACGCCAACGCCCAACTCGGCGACCCCGCCACCGCCAAATACATTTGGGGTATGGGCCTGCATTGGTATGTGAGTGATGACTACGCCTCCTCGGCACGCGTGCATGAAAAATTCCCGGACAAGCACATCCTTTTCACCGAGGGCTGCGTCGAAGGTGCTCCCGGCAACATGGGAAAATGGGAAAACGGCGAACGCTACGTCCGCAACATCATAGGCGACTTCCGCAACTACGTCTGCGGCTTCATCGATTGGAATATCGTGCTCGATCAGCGCGGCGGACCGAATCACGTCGGAAACTTCTGCGACGCCCCCGTCATCGTCGATACGAATACCAAGAAGGTCACCTACGGTCCCTCGTTCTACTACCTCGGCCACTTCAGCAAGTTTGTCCAGCCCGGTGCCCGCCGGATTCATTCGGAAGGCGGCCCTCAGGGGATTCAGTCCATCGCATTCAGCAATCCGGATGGCACGCTGGCGATCATGGTGGTAAATCCAACCGAGCAAGCAGCTGGGTTCACACTCGGTGTCGCGGGAGATAGTGTGGCGTGCAAGATCCCCGCACGTGCCATCCAGACCTACTTTGAAGCCCGTCATTGAATTAAAATCAACCAACCTAACAAACGTCGGAATCAAACCACCAAAAATCCATGAAACCAAAATCAAACACCGCCACCCTCCGCAACTCCAGCTTCGGAGCGCCACTCATCACCGCCATCGTCCTCTCCTTCAGCGCGTCGCTCAGCCATGCGGATGACAACAATTGGACCGGGACCACCAGTTCGGACTGGAATGACGCAACCAACTGGTCGGAAGCCGGCGTGCCGGATACATTATTCGGCGACAACGCGGTTGTCTCAACGGTCGCACCCAACATCGCGACGATCACCGCTGACATCATAACCTCACCCAATGATATCAACGTGACCGGAGGCGGACGAATCGACCATCAAGCGGGTATCGCCGGCACTGCTGGCGGTGCCTGGATGTCCGTCGGTCAGGACAGCACGCAAAGCTTCTACAACCTCGCCGACACTTCGACCGCAGGCACTGGAATCAGCGGATATGCACAAGGCTCGGGAACTCTGAATGTAACCGGAAACCTCAACTTGGCCGCATGGGGTGGCAACCGCAAAGGGACCATGAACATCAACACGACGGGTGCCTTGAATGTCACTGGGACACTTCGCATCGGCAATGACGGCGGTTCCGTCGGCGTGATGAATTTGGAGTCGGGTGCAGTGATCCTTTCGCACACGGTTACTGTTTGGGGAGCAGACGAGACCCACATTGGCCATGGTGGAGGCACCGCAACATTGAATATTGCAGGCGGCTCTCTGAGTGCATCGAGGAATTTTCGCCTCGGGAATGATCGTGGAAACGGAACGATCAATATCTCAGCTGGTTCGCTTACCATCACGGGAACCGATGATGTCTTCATCGGTCGCGACAAGGGCACTGCTGTAGTCAATCAATCCGGCGGCGTGGTTGAATTCAACCACAACACCTTTATCGCCAATGGAAACAACCAGAGCGACCCAACCACTGGAACTTACAATCTCAGCGCCGGCGCGCTCAATGTGAAGCGTGAGTTCGTGATCGGTCGCGAGGGTGCCAATGGCACGCACACCGGCACCCTGAACATGACGGGCGGCACGATCACCAAGACCGGAGATGAGAAGATGATCGTCGGTCACAACAATGCCAAAGGCTTCGTCGTGCACAGCGGTGGAACGATCAACGTAAATAACAACGAGTTGTTTATCGGTAACGAGAACGCTGGTGCCCAGGGAACCTATACCTTGAGTGGCACAGGGGCGCTCAATGTGGCGAACGAACTTGTTGTCGGTCGTGAGAGCGGCACAGGCACTCTGAATGTCAACGGCGGCACGCTCACCACCTCCGGCAACGGCAACATGTATATCGGACGCCGAAACGGCACAGGAACCCTGAACCAGACGGCTGGTGTGATCAGTGTGAACCGCGAGTTCGGTGTGGGAACGCGTGACGACAATAAGATCGGCACCGGTACCTACAACCTGAGCGACACAGGTGTTATCACCGTGGCGAACAATCTTTTCGTCGGGAAAGAACAGGGGTCTTCGGGGGATTTGAACATGACGGGCGGAACCATGAGCACGAGTGACAAACTGATGATCGGACACAACCAGGCCACCGGTGTGGTGACACAGAGTGGTGGCACCGTGAATGTGCAAAACGAGGTCTTTGTAGGCAACGAGAACAACGTCTCATCGGTCGCCCCATCGGTGGGCACCTACACGATCAGCGCCTCGGCCGCTCTGATTGTAGGCAACCAAATCATCGTGGGTCGTGACAATGGCACGGGCACCCTCAACCTCAATGGTGGCACTGTCACGACAAAGTGGATCGAGGGCGGCAGCGGCAGTGCGACGGTCAACTTCAACGGCGGCCTCATCAAGGCCAAGGAAAACCAGGGATCCATCATCAGGGATCTGGACGTGGCGAATGTGCAAAGCGGCGGACTCAAGATTGACAGCAACGGCTTCAATGTCAGCACGAGCCAGATTCTCACCGGAACCGGCGGTCTGGAGAAATCGGGGGCGGGTCAACTCACCTTGAGTGGCGCCAATACCTATGCAGGAACCACGACGGTTGCCGCAGGGGCATTGCGGATCGAGAAAACCGGGCTGAATGCCATTGTCAATGCCGCCGCTGACACCTTGGTTGCTGAGTTCACCGTGCAGCCTGCTGCTGGAGATTATCCAATCCTCCCTGGACCTCTTGCGGGTTCCCAGACTTTCAGCGCCAACGGTTTGGGGGCAAATCAGCAGGCCACATTCGATAATCAGACCAGCACCGTGACGGTAACCAATACCGTAACAGACCCGTTCGTGACCTGGATCGATGGCTACACCCCGAATGCCCTGCTGCCGGATGAAGCGTCCAAACTTCCCGGTGCGGATCCTGACGGCGATGGCATCACCAATCTAATGGAATTCGTACTCAGCGGCAGCCCAGTCGTTTCCTCGCAGTCCATCCTGCCGACGCAGGCGACTGTGGGCACGGACCTAGTTCTCAGCTACACCCGCAGCGATGAGTCCGAAGCCGACACCACCCAGGTCGGCCAATGGAGCACCGACCTCTCGACTTGGACGAATGTTACACCCGTACTCGTCAATGAAAACGGTGCGTCTGCCGACGACATGACAATCTCCGTACCCAGGAGTAATGCGGTGAATGGCAAGATGTTCCTTCGCTTGAGCGTGGGAACGCCCACCCCCTGATCTCCCCGATCTGGGTTGCAATCAACTAACATTCTAAAATCCTCAGGGGGCCGAAGGATTCCCGGAAGCCCCTAACCATCCGCGCTTCCCGTCGGCCGTCTTTCGTCCCGGCGAGACCTACACCCACACGATGATCCATAAATTCTCGGCGGAGTAACTTCGTCGCCTGCTGTTCGAATTGTAGAAACCTCACCAGCTTGGACACTCCGGACTCACCGCTCGCAACGCATTTCTTTTCCGCCAGGGGCAGACGGCCCGGCGCAATAATCGGACCTTGCAGATAATTCACAACGTAGATCTGCAGGCTCGACCGCCAATGATAGCGCCCGGTAAGCAACGTGTAGCGGGTGGGCGAGCAGACGCCGCTCGAGGTATGCGCGTCGGTGAAACGCATGCCCTGCGAGGCCAGCATGTCGATGTTCGGGGTGGGGATCTTTCCCCGCTCCGGATTGTAACATTTCACATCCCCATAGCCGAGGTCGTCGGCCAGGATGATGATGATGTTGGGCTTTGATCCGGCCAGGGCATGGCTGCACCACCCGGTGAGGAGCATCAAGCGGATGGCGGATTTCATGGGCGGGATGCTTCGCAGGGCCAGGCGGTATTTCATAGAAGATTCATCTGACGGGGTTACTTGGATTCTGGATTCTGGATTCGGAGCGGGGTGCGGGCTTTTACGGACAAATCTTTACACTACCTTTCTCCGGATTTGCAAGGTCACGGGCTGCTGTCAGCGGCCCTGTTTTTTTGCGCTGCTAAGCTTAGGGAATGAATCCGACTGTCTCAGCCGGATTCCTCTTCCAACTGGAACAGTCGGGACAGCATCCACAAAAAAAGCCCGGCCGTGTCTGGCCGGGCTTTCTTGTGGCGGGAAGCCGGGATTATTTGATCTCGTCTTCCTCGTCGATGGTGTGCGTGAGGATGAACTGCAGGTCGTCGAGACCGAGGTTCGAGGCGAAGCCTTCGTCGCCGAGCACGTTGGTGACGAGCTGGGTTTTCTGGTGCTGAAGGATGCGGATCTTCTCCTCGACGGTGTCGCGGGTGAGCAGACGATAGGCGATGACCTTGTTCTTCTGGCCGATCCGGTGGGTTCGGTCGATGGCTTGGTTTTCGACGGCCGGGTTCCACCATGGATCGTAAAGAATGACATACGACGCCGAGGTGAGGTTAAGGCCGGCGCCACCCGCCTTGAGCGAGAGCATGAAGACGGAGGGATCCTTGGTGGTCTGGAATTTCTCGATCTCGCCCTTCCGGTCCTTGGTCTGACCGGTGAGGTAGTTGTAGGGGCGGTTGTTGAGTTCGAGGCGCGCCTTGATGAGGTCGAGCATGGAAACGAACTGGGAGAAAACGAGGACCTTGTGGCCTTCCTCGTGGAGCTGGTCCAACAGATAGAACAGCGATTCCATTTTCGCGGATTCCTCCTTGAGATACTTGGGATCGATGAGGCCGGGGTGGCAGCAGATTTGCCGCAGGCGCATGAGACCTTGGAGGATGGCGAAGGAGTTTTTCTTGACCGCCTCGTCGGAATCAAGTCCGAGCAGTGCCTTCTGGATGCGCTTGAGTTCGTTTTTATAGAGCTCGATCTGGATGCCTTCCATTTTCGAGTAAACCTCTTCTTCGGTCCGCGGCGGAAGGTCCTGGGCGACCTGCAGCTTGGTGCGGCGGAGGAGGAACGGACGCAGGCGGGAGGCGAGGCGGCTCTGGCTGAGCGGGTCCTTGCGCTTGTCGAAGCGTTTCTTGAAATAGGCGCGGCTGCCGAGCACGCCGGGCATGGCGAAGGCCATGAGCGACCACATGTCGAGCAGGCGGTTTTCGATCGGCGTCCCGGTGAGGACCAGGCGGTTTTGGGAGTCCAGCTCGCGGGCGCACTTGGCGGCCTTGGAGTCCGGATTCTTGATCTGCTGGCCTTCGTCAAGGATGGTGGTGAGCCACTTGATGCCGTTGAGTTCCTCGCCGCAGACGCGGAGCTGGGCGTAGTTGAGGACGAGGATGTCGATGTTGTTCTGGATGTGCGGAACATCGATGTCGTCGCGGTTCTTGAGAATCTTGACCTTGAGCTGCGGGGTGAATTTGCCGGCCTCGCTGTACCAGACGTCCAAGACGGACTTGGGACAGACGACGAGTGCCGGTTTTTTCATGCCGCCGGTCTTGCGGTGTTCCTCGAACAACCAGAGCAGATAGGTGAGCGACTGGATGGTTTTTCCGAGTCCCATGTCGTCGGCGAGGATGCCGCCGAAATTGTTGACGCAGAGGTAGGCGAGGAACTTGAAGCCATCCACCTGATAGGGGCGGAGGGTGGCGTTGAGGCCGTCAGGGAGGTCCGGGTTGACCTCGAGCTGGATGTCGTTGGCGCGGTTCTTGATGCGCTCCCAGGCTTTCGGATCGAAGACCTCGGCGGCCTTGGGATCGGATAGCTGCAGGGCGTGCATGCGGTGGGTCTCGCCGGAGAGGTCGAAGGGATCGAGTCCGAGGCGGGTGACGGCTTCGCGCTGATCGGCGTCGAGTTTGATTTCCAAACGCATCCACGTGCCGTCGTCCATCCGGACGTAGCCACCGCGGGCGGCGACGAGTTGGCGGATCTGGACTTTGGAAAGATTGGCGCCCTGCACGTCGATGACGATGCGGAGGTCGAACCAGTCGATGTCCTGGCCGACGACCTCGAAGCGCACGGCGGCGGTGACGGGATCGGCGAGGATGGACTTGAGGCGGAGGTCGATGTCGAGCTCGATGTTCTCGGGCATCGCCTTGATCCATTCCGCGAATTTCTCGGGGAACTGCTTGGTGATGCGGGATTTGAAGGAGAGCAGCTTTTCGTCGTAGCTGAGGCCCATTTCGTCGAGGATGGAGGGGACCGGATAGAGGTCCTCGCGGGCGAAACGCAGGAGTTGTTTGCCTTTGACCGGTTGTTGTTCGGCGAGTTCCCAGCCTTCCTTGACGAGGCGCTCGGTGCGGCGGCCCTTGGTCTCGATGGCGGTGACGTCGATGACGAGGTGCTCGGTCTCGGCGGCGGTGAGGCCGGCGATGAGCTTCATTTCGAACTTCGGCTTGAGCTCGAGATCGATGACGCGCTTCTTGAGCGACTCGGGCAGGGCGGCACCGATTTTACGGAGGAACTCGACCCCTTCGAGCGAGTCGATGACGCGGACCGGAATCAGATAGCGCGGCATGACGTCGGTTTCTTCGAGCCAGCGTGGCGGGCCGGGGAAGACGGTTTCGTCGGATTGATAGAGTTCCTTGCGGCCGGGCAGGAGGCGGACCGAGTGGGAGACGTTCTCGCCGGAGGCGGTGACGAGCTGGAGGGCGAAGCTTTTCGGATCGAAAGGCTCGTCCTCACAAACCCAGGAGAGTGGGTCTTCGGAGACTTTGAATTCCCGTTCGTCGAGGTTGACGATGTAGCCGCTGAGGGCGGGCTGGCGGAAAACGCGGTTCATGAACCGGCAGGATTCCTCCTGGTCGAAGTCGAGGGTGGTGTCGCCGTATTTGCGGAAGAAGGCGAGGTAGTGCTCCCACAGTGTCTGGCTGGAAGCGTCCATCAGCAGCGCGGCTTCATGGTGGAGATTGACGTAATTCTCGATGTCGTTCTTTTCGCGAAGCTGGATCCAGACGCCGGCTTTCGCTTCTTTCACTTCGAGGCGGGCCTCGTTGATGGTGGCGACCAAGCGGAAACCAACAGTGAGCGGCGCCTCCTGTGGCGGGCGTTCGTTGACTTGCTCGATGCGCTCATACCAGGATGCGACTTCGCGCTCTTGCTCCCAGTCCGCCATTTTTTTCTGCACGTGACCGAGATCGGTGATCACGCTCATGAACTCGGGGTAGGGGAGTTTCTTTTTGTAGAAGGCGTAGGCGATGTAGTTCCAGAACTCGAGGATGTCGCCCGGCGGGATGGGCCAGAGTTCGAGCGGCTCGTAAGTGGTGATTTCCCAACGCGGGGTGATCCGCACCATGTCGTGGTCGTGGAGTTCGCCCTCGATCACGTAGCGACGGTAGCGTTTTTCGATCTTGGTGACGAAATCCGCCTCCTTGTCGTCGAGCTCGCGGCCGAGTTTTTCCTCGATGATGTCGAGCACCGGCGTGTCGTCGAACTCGTTCGGCGATTCCGGGAGGTCCTCGCCGCGGTGCATGCGCTCCATCATGGTGGCATACTGGCAGGCCCCGGCGATCAGCTCGTTTTCGGCGGTGCAGGAGCCGAACCAGCGGTTGCCTTGGAGGCGGAGGCTGGTGCGGAAAGTGCCGGTTTCGTCCTCGACGCGACCTTGGATGAAGAGGTGGTTTCCGAAAATCTGGGTGACGGCACCGTCCTTTTGCAGCATTTCCCCGCGCTTTCGGGCATCCTCTGGAAAACTGTTGAGGAAATTAAGGGTCGCTCTGTCTGGATTCATCTCGTGTGAAGTTGGAAAATGGCCCGGAACTCACCGCGCAAAGCAACTTGCCACGCCACGCAACGCCGGGCTGCGAGGGTAATCCATAAAAACGGGGGGACGCAATAAAAACCTTATAACCGCAATTTCTTTGCCTCATAAGCGATTGAAATAGCCGCTCAGGGAGAATTCTGCGGATAGAAGCTGCGGAATTGCCGCGGCGGTCATGGCCTCCTGAAGACCGCCCGGAAGCTGATGCCGAGCCCGCCCAATACGAACAGCGCAGGGAACCAGATCGAATAGCCCGGCGCGAGCGAATCCGGTTTCAAGACCGCGAAATCAGAGTTCGCCGGATCGACCCGGCAAGTCGTCATTTTCCCTACCGGGTATTGCGAGACCCGCTGGTCCGCCAGCTCGCGCTTCGAGGACCAAGGGCTGCCGCGCAGGGTCAAATGGTCGCCGGTGCGGGCCACGCCCTGCCATTCATAGCCGAAACTCAGATCCTGACGGAATTCCGCGGGCGAGTTTTCATCATGCCGCCTTTCCTCCACTTCCGAGGTGATGATCACGCAAGCGACTTCCGGCCAGCTCCGCATTTCACGCGCTCGGAGGAAACTCCGCGCCATCAGCCAGATGAACAGCCCGCCGAGCAGGGCGATCACCAAGCCGAGGCACCCCAAATACCAACGTCCCGCGCGGCTGTTTGGGGCGGGGGGCTTGGTGGATCGAGAGGAATCGTGTGTCACGCCCGAAGCTATGCGGCAGATGCCGCCGGGATGCCACCCGAAATCTTTCGCAGCCGCGTTCGTCGTGGGAAATTTTTCCTGCCGTTTTGCGCATTTTCGGGTTTATGTAGGCCATGCGTCGCGGCCACTTGATTTTGATCCTCGGCTTCGTGGTCACCGCGATGCTGGGATATTGGTTGGCGGGCACCGCGGTTCCTGTGCAAACCGCGCGGAAGGCGGTTCCGGAAGCGCAGGCCGGACCGAGGCGGACAATGATCACCGACGAGTCGACTCCTAAATTCCGCCGGGGCGAGCGGCTTCCGGCATCCCGCCGCGATGACGCGGCTGCGGAAGTCGGCGCGCTGCAGGGGCAGCGAATTGTGGTTTTCAAGAACCAGGCCGCGCTCGAAAATTTCCTCAAGCGCGCCGGGGACAATATCCGGCTGATGGGCCGCCTCGACGCGCTCAATACGCTGCGCATCGGTTTCTCCGATCCCGACGACCTGGCGTGGCTGCTCGATGGCGAGAGCGAGGCTTCGTTGGTATTTCCCGTGGATATTCCCAACCCCGGCGAAGGAACCGCACAAGCGGGAGCCGTGGCTTTGGGCGACGGCTTGCTCGACTGGCTCGGCATCACGGGGGACAATTCCACCTGGGGCAGTGGCGTCCGGATCGCGGTTTTGGATACTGGCGTAGTTTCCAGTTCCGCCTTCGGAAGCAAGATTTCCTGGATCAATCTGGTTGTGCTCCCGGCCGATCTCTCCAAACAGAACGGCCACGGGACCGCCGTCGCTTCCATGATCATCGGGCAAAATTCGCTGGCTCCCGGCGTCGCGCCCGGCGCGGAAATCATTTCGATCCGCATCGCCGACGACTTCGGCCAGTCTGATAGTTTCCTGCTCGCAAAGGGCATCGTCGCTGCGGTCGATGCGGGCGCGCGGCTGATCAATATTTCGATGGGCAGCTTGGGCGACAGCGCGTTGGTGCGGAATGCCATCGAGTATGCGCGGGCGGCCGGCTCGTTGATCGTGGCTGCTGCGGGAAACAACGGGATCGACCGGGTGTCCTATCCGGCCGCGAACGACGGCGTGATCGCGGTGGGCGCGGTGGATGCTTTGGGAAATCATCTGGATTTCTCCAACACCGGCAGCGAGATCGTGGTCTCGGCGCCGGGCTACGGCGTGAATGCCGCGTGGACCGGCGACCAGGCGGCACGAGTGAGCGGGACATCGTTTAGCGCCCCGATCGTGCTGGGCGTGATCGCCGCGGTGAAGAGCTGGCCGGGCAACGAGAAGCTGTCGATGCAGCAAGCGGCGGACGTGGCTTTTTCCTATCTGAATGACGGCGGCGAAGCCGGGGTGGACGCCGCGTTGGGTGCGGGCATGGTTGACTTGGGGCGTGTTTTAAACGGGAAAACTCCCGGCATTTACGACGCGGCCCTGGCCTCGCAGCGAATCCTCGCGCCAAGTGCCGGTTATCCGTACGGCCACGTCGAGGTGCTGGTGCAAAACCGGGGCACCGAAACCCTGATCAACACCGCGGTCCGGATTTCCACGCCGGGCGGTGTGGTGGATTCCAACATCACCGCGCTCGCCGTCGGCGCGGTCCAAGTCGTCCGCGTTCCGGTCTCGCAACAGGCGGCCGCGAGCATCCGCTTCGAATCCAAGGTCAGTCTATCCGGCGGCCGCACGGACGCGAAGCCTTCCAACGACTGGCGTGTTGAAACTTATGTTCCGGCTGGCAGCAAGTAGCATCTTCTTCGCGCTCTGCATGTCGGCGCTGGTGTTCGAGCACCATCAGGGACACGATGTCGCTGGTGGGGCGAAGATAGCGGGACACGTCGATCTTACCGGCGAGGGTCGTTAGTTCCGGGGATTCCCGTGGCAGTTCGCGGCCGTCGGATTCCTGGCAGGTGCGGTTTCCGAGTAGCGCAGCGGCGGCAGGTCCCACAAGTCCGTGGCCGCAAGAGCGCTGCCGATGCCGAGGAGCGTGGCTGCGATCGACGCGAGAGGTTTCAAGATGACTGGGAAGTGAATCAATGTGTTCGGCTGTCTCAGCCGGTTTCAGAGCTACCGGATTTCCGTGGCACCTGTATCACAAAAAAGCCCCGCCTCAGAAGAAGCGGGGCTTTTGATGGGAAATGCGGAGCGACTCAGCCGAGCACGTCGTCCATCGCGTCGATGAGTTCCTGCATGGTGGCTTCGGTTTCGTTGCCCATGTTGGAGATGCGGAAGGTGGTGCCTTTGATTTTGCCGTAACCGCCGTTGATGAGGAAGTTGTGCTTGGCCTTCAGGTTCTTGATGAATCCGGAGAGGTCGAAGCCTTCCGGCGTCTTGAAGCAGGTGAGCGCGAACGAGCGGCGGCCTCTGGGAGCAAAGAGTTCGAAGCCGTGTTTCGCACCCCAGGCGGCGATCATCGCATTGGTCTTGGCGTGGCGCGCTTGGCGGGCGGCGAAGCCTTCCTTGGCGATTTCTCCGAGTATGTATTGCAGCCCGTAGATGATGGAAATGGCCGGAGTCGAAGGCGTGTTGTTGACGGCGGCGTTTTTCGCGAACTCGACGAAGTCGAAGTAGTAGCCGCGGTTCGGGTTGCCCTTGGCGCGTTCCATGCCTGCTTCGGAAACGGCGAATACGGCGAGGCCGGGTGGCAGCGCGAGCGCCTTTTGCACGCCGGCTAACATGACGTCGATTTTGTGGTCATCCATGTTCATCGGCACGGTGGAGAGCGAGGAAACGCTGTCCACGATGAGCATGGTGTCGGGGAAGGATTTCACGACTTTGCAAACGCCGGCGAGGTCGTTGAGCACGCCGGTGGAGGTCTCCGAGTGGATGAAGGTGACGGTGTCGAAGCCGCCTTCCGCGAGTTTGGCGCGGACGGCTTCCGGGTCGATCGCTTGGCCCCATTCGACTTGCACGGCTTCGGCCTCGAAGCCGCATTTTTTTGCGACATCCAGCCATTTGTCGGAGAACGCGCCGCAGCAGAGGCAGAGCACTTTCTTTTTGGCGAGGTTCCTGAGTGCGCCTTCCATCACGCCCCAGGCGGAGGAGGTGGAGAGGAAAACGGGACGGGCGGTGCCGAAGATTTCCTGCAGGCCGGGCTGGGTCGAGGCGTAGAGATCCTCGAAATCTTTGCCGCGGTGGCCGATCATGGTTTGCGACATGGCGGCGAAGGTTTCTTTTGAAACATCGACGGGACCGGGGGCGAAGAGTTTGGGTGATGGCATGGCTGTTTGGGAGTTGGGAACATCGAACACCGAACGTTCAACATGGAACGTCGAAGTGAAGAAATTTATGCAGGAAGAAGGTGGTAGGACTTGAGAAGAGTGGTGAGGCTGGCGGTGTTGGCATCGCTCAGGGGAGCGAGCGGGAGGCGGAGATCTGGCAGGCAGTGGCCTTGCAGGGCGACGGCGGTTTTAATCGGCACCGGGTTCACGTCGAGTGACATCAGGCCGCGCATGAGCGGGTAGTATTGCTTTTGCAGGGCGAGCGCTGCGAGGAAATTTCCGCTGAGGCAGGCTTTGACCAGCTGGACAATGATCTCCGGAACGAGGTTCGAGGCGACCGACACCAGTCCGGTGGCACCGCAGGAAACGAAGGGCAGGGTGAGCGGATCGTCTCCGCAGAGGATGCCGAAACCGGCGGGCAGGGCCTGCACGAGCTGGTTGATGCGGTCCACCGATCCGCCGGCTTCCTTGATGGCGACGATGGTCGGGCAATCCACGGCGAGGCGGGCGGCGGTTTCCGGGGCGATCTCGATGGAGGAGCGGCCGGGCACGCTGTAGAGCATGATCGGCAGGTTCGTGGACTCGGCGATGGCCTTGAAATGGAGGTAAAGTCCTTCCTGCGAGGGCTTGTTGTAATACGGGCAGACTTGCAGCGAGCCGGTCGCGCCGAGCGCTTCGGCCGCTTCGGTGAGTTCGATGGCTTCAGAGGTGGCGTTCGCCCCGGTGCCGGCGACGACCTGGCAGCGGCCAGCGGCGAATTCCACGGCGAGGCGGATGACCTCGATGTGTTCATCCGTGTCGAGGGTGGGAGATTCCCCGGTGGTGCCGACGGGGACGATGCCGTCAATCCCGGCGGCGATTTGGCGCTCGATGAGGGATTGGAAGGCGGGGACGTCGATTTCGCCGTCGCGAAAAGGAGTGATGAGAGCGGTGTAAGTACCGGGGAAATGCATGGCGGGGCGAAAGATGGACAAAACCGGGCGCGGGTCCAAGCTGTATCCTGCGAGGGGCGGAAATTTTCAGCCGATGGCAATCATCGCGTGATCGATGAGCCGCACCTCGCCGTAAAAGACCGCGGTGGCGAGGATGGCGGGACGGAGGAGTTCCGTGACGGGCTGCAGCGTCTCCGCATCGACGATGGTGAGGTAGTCGATGCGGGCGAGCGGCGAGGTCTCGATGGCGGCGCGGGCGGCGGCGAGGATTTCCGTGGGAGCGCCCAGCGTCGCCGCGGCGAGCAATGCCCGCCGGATGCGCGGCGCGTCGGCGCGCTGCTCCGGGATGAGGCGGGTGTTGCGAGACGACATCGCGAGCCCGTCAGCCTCGCGAAGCGTAGGGCAGGGGATGATTTCCACCGGCACGTCGAGGTCGCGGACCATCCGGCGGATGACGGCGAGCTGTTGGAAATCCTTCTCGCCGAAGACGGCGCTTTCACAACCGGTTAGTAGGAAGAGCTTGAGGACCACGGTGCAGACGCCGTCGAAATGGCCGGGGCGCGCCGCTCCGCACAGGCTGCGGGAGAGCAGCGTCTCGGTGACGGTGACGGAGCGGTCCGGGAAATACATCGACTCGGCCGTCGGCGCGAAAACGACATCGACTCCGGCGGTCTCGCAGGCGGCGAGGTCGCTCGCCATCGGCCGCGGGTAGGCGTCGAGGTCGGCGGCGCGGTCGAACTGGATGGGATTGACGAAGATGGAAACGACGACGGTGCCGCCCGGCCCGGCGATTTTCCGGGCGCGCTGCATGAGCGAGAGGTGGCCGGGGTGGAAGGCGCCCATGGTGGGCACGAGGACGCGCGGGGCGGGCGCGTTTTTCAAAATCTCCCTCAGGGCGCTGCCAGTGTCCGCGATCTTCATGCGGCGGAGTTTGCGGGTTTTGGGAAGGCAGGGAAGAGCGGATTTTTCCTCTGGCCTGAGACAGTCGGGACACGTTGACTTGTGGGACGGGCGAGTTGTAGGGTCGCGCGTGCTTCCGTGGTTCTCCGACAACTCCTTCCCGCTCTATCTCGCCCCGATGGCCGGGGTGACGGACGTGATTTTCCGCCAGATCTGCAAGGAGCTCGGCGCGGACGTGATGGTCACCGAGTTCGTTTCGGCGGAGGGCATCATGCAAGCGGACGAGCGGACGCGGAAATACACGGAGTTCACCGACGAGCAGCGGCCGGTCGGCGTGCAGTTGTTCGGCGCGGACGGCGAGCGGATGGGCGAGGCGGCCAGGAAAATTATCACTTGGAAGCAGCCGGATTTCATCGATATCAACTTCGGCTGCCCGGTGAACAAGGTGGTCGCGCGCAACGGCGGATCGTCGTTGCTCAAAGACTGCCCGATTCTGGCAGCGGTCGCTTCCGGCGTCGCGAAGGCGGTGGGCGACCAGGTGCCGGTGACCGCCAAGATGCGGATCGGCTGGGATGAAACGTCGGTCAACGCGGTGGAAGTCGCGAAAATCCTCGAAGACTGCGGCATGCAGGCCATCGCCGTGCACGGCCGGACGCGTTCGCAAGGCTACGGCGGCGAGGCGAACTGGGAGGTGATCGACGCGGTGGCGCGGGCGGTGAAAATCCCGGTCATCGGTAACGGCGACATCACCTGCGGCGCGGACGTGCTGCGGCGGCGGGCGGAAACCGCAGTGTCCGGCGTGATGATAGGCCGCGCGGCGATGCAGAATCCGTGGGTGTTCCGCGAGGCGAAATATTTTCTGGCGACGGGCAAATTGCTGCCGGAAGTGCTCGTCGAGGAGCGCTGGGATCTGGTCATCCGGCATTGCAAGCTGGCGGTGGAAAGCCGCCGGAATGGCAATGAAAAGCAGACGCTCACCGCCATGCGCTCGCGCTTGATGGCGTATTGCAAGGGATTTCCCGGAGCCAAGGAACTGCGGCAGAAGCTCTGCCAGGTGACATCGATTTCACAGGTTGAGGATCTCGCGGCGCAATCGCTCGGCAAGGTTGAGCTGGCGGAATTGTAGGCGACGTGTTTTAAGCGGCGTCTCTATGAGCGTCGATGCCGATGATCTGCGCGAAGCCCTCTTCGTCTTCTGTCTTGTGACTTTAGATCCTGAGTCTCCGCCACAGGCGGCGGCTCAACCATCCCCGGAATCTATCCAATCTAGATCCCGAAGGTTTCGACCAACGTATGCTTCGAAGCCTTGGCGAAGAAGTAAGCCAAAGATGGCAGGCCCCCGAAA
The DNA here is from genome assembly GCA_945879075.1 of Akkermansia muciniphila. GTDB lineage: Bacteria > Verrucomicrobiota > Verrucomicrobiia > Verrucomicrobiales > Akkermansiaceae > Luteolibacter > Luteolibacter muciniphilus_C. Next base: position 15,405 of record CAMCUY010000002.1, read on the forward strand.
TCCATTTGGACGACGGTCACATTCTGGTTCTCAAATCCACCTGACACGCCCTTCGGGTTCAAAAAACACTGCTACCGAAAGAAATCTTGGCAAAGCGGTCTACAAAGCTAGCCTGGCAGCGAGTGAATTTCCCTCCGAAATCTCCAATCTTGGCCAAATCCCGACGTCCAGCGGAGCATATCTCCTTGCAGCTTTCAGTTTTGAGCATTTCGGATCTAACAAAATCACCCTGTTCCCCCGCGACCCCCTTTTCCCGCCCTCCGGTCCTCTCGTGAGCTATCTCAACGACCTTCACCTGAAAAGCAATTTCCTAGCAATCGCTCCCGACGAGTCGATGCGGCTCGCGGCGCGAGCGCGGCCAGCAGGAAGCCCTGTGATGTATCAACGATGGAGCGACCTGCTCTTTCTGCACTGGGAATATTCGGCGGCAACGATTCAGGCGACGCTGCCGGAGGGGCTGTTTGTGGATACTTTTGGCGGCAAGGCGTATCTCGGCGCGGTGCCGTTCTTCATGCGGCACATCCGTCCGCGTTTTCTGCCCGCGGTGCCGGGTATTTCGAATTTCATGGAGATGAATCTGCGCACTTATGTGCATGACTGCGCGGGTGTGCCGGGGGTGTGGTTTTATTCGCTCGATGCGAACCAGTGGCTTGCGGTGAAAATCGCACGGCGTTTTTTCCATCTGCCCTACGAACATGCAGAGATGAAATCGAGCCGCACGGCGGAGGGGCGCATCCACTACGAATCGCTGCGCACCGGCGGGCGGGCGAATGGAACGAACTGCGTGTTTGATTATGCGCCCGGTGCGGAGGTTCAGCAGCCTGCGCCTAGCTCACTGGAGTTTTTTCTTATCGAGCGTTACCGCCTTTATTCCAGCTCACCCAATGGGTTGCTGCGCGGCGCGGTGTTCCATGAGCCATATCAACTCAGCCGCGCGGACGTGACAGCGTGGGATGAAAATCTGCTTCCACTCGATGGCTTCTCGCCGACCGGGCGTCCGCCCGACCACGTCATCATGTCGCGCGGAGTGGATGTGACCATTTACCCACTGGAGCGAGTGGGAACCGCATAGCCTTCACTCGACATCATGGAACTGCAGCAGAAACTCGAAATCCTCGCCGACGCGGCCAAGTATGACGCCTCGTGCGCGAGCAGCGGCGCGGCGCGGAAGGATTCGCGCGGCAGCGCCGGCGTGGGCTCCACAGGCGGTGCGGGCATCTGTCATTCGTATGCGCCGGATGGACGCTGCATTTCGCTGCTGAAGGTGCTGCTCACTAACGCGTGCCTTTACGACTGCCTCTACTGCATCAACCGGCGCTCGAGCAATGTGCAGCGTGCGCGCTTCACGCCGGACGAAGTGGTCCGGCTCACGCTCGATTTCTACAAACGCAACTACATCGAGGGGCTGTTCCTCAGCAGTGGCATCATCCGCTGCGCAGACTACACGATGGAGCTGGTCATCGAAGTCGCGCGGAAGCTGCGCGAGGAACATCACTTTCGCGGCTACATCCACCTCAAGACGATTCCCGAGGCGTCGCCGGCACTCATTGAGATGGCGGGACGTTATGCAGACCGCATCAGCATCAATATCGAGCTGCCCACGCAGCAGGGACTCGCGAAACTCGCGCCGGAAAAGAATCTCGCACGCACGCAGGAAGCGATGGGTCACATCCGCGAGAAAATCGACGAGCGCCACGCAGAAAAGCGGAAGCCGGACGCGCCGAAGCCGCCGCCGTTCGCGACCGGGCAGAGCACGCAGATGCTCGTCGGCGCGGATGATTCCACGGACGCGGTCATCCTGCGGCGTGCGGATATGCTCTACGGCGCTTACCGTCTGCGGCGCGTGTATTACTCTGGGTTCAGCCCGATTCCAGAGCCGTCGTCGCTGTTGCCCATCAAGCCGCCGCCGCTCGTGCGCGAGCACCGGCTTTATCAGGCGGACTGGCTGCTGCGTTTCTACGGCTTCAAGGTGAATGAAATCGCCACCGAAGCCGCGCCGAATCTCGACCTGCAGCTCGACCCCAAGCTCGCGTGGGCGCTGCGCAACCGCGCCATTTTCCCCGCCGACATCAACAAGGCCTCGCGCGAAATCCTGCTCCGCGTGCCGGGGCTCGGTGTGCGCAATGTGGAGCGCATCCTCCGCGCGCGCCGCTACACGCAACTGCGGCTCGCCGACCTGCTGCGCCTGCGCGTGCCGATGAAAAAAGTGCTGCCGTTCATTATCGCCGCGGACCACACACCGGCGCGGCTCGGACTGGATGATGAGGCGCTGCGTGCGCGCTTCCTGCCGCCGCCGCGTCAGGCGGAACTGAACTTCGACGCGCCGTCGCCCGTCGCCGGCAACATCGATTCCGTGCGCTCGGGCGAGCTCTAGTTATGCACACCGTCGTCATCCAGCCCATCTTTGAGGAATGGCGCGATCGCGCCCGCGAATTGCTCGCGCTGCGCGTGCCGCCCGACGAAGTGCTGTGGTCCGCCGACGCGCAGGAGCCCGGTCTTTTCGCTACGACGCTAGATTCCTCGCGGCGCGGCGCGGTGCCGAAAGTTCCGCCCGCATTTCTCGACATGGCCCGCAGCGTCGCCGCGCACACCGACGCGCGGCGATGGGGCGTGCTTTATCGCCTGCTGTGGCGGCTCACGCACGGTGGCGAACGCCATCTTCTCGCGGTGGCCACCGACCGCGACGTGCGCCAGATCGCGCAATGGTGCAAAGCCATCGGCCGCGACATCCACAAGATGCATGCGTTCGTCCGATTCCGCCTCGTGAGCCGCCACGAGGCCACGGGTCGCGAGCAGTTCGTCGCTTGGTTCGAGCCCGAGCACCGCACCTTGCGGCTGGCTGCTGGCTTTTTTGAAAAGCGATTCGCCGGCATGGACTGGTCGATTCTCACCCCGCATGAATGCGCGCACTGGGACGGCGAAAAGCTCCACTTTACCCCCGGTGTCCTGCGCAGCGCGGCGCCAGACGACGACGCGCTCGACGATCTCTGGCGCACTTACTACCGCAGCATCTTCAACCCCGCGCGGCTCAAAGTGCGCGCGATGCAGTCCGAGATGCCGAAGAAATATTGGAAGAATCTCCCCGAAGCGCCGCTCATTGCTGAGTTGATTTCCGGAAGCACCGGACGCGTGGAGAAGATGCTTCAAGCCGAGGAACGCCCCGCCAAACCCGCGCCGAAGAATGCGTATCTCGACTTGCTCAAAAGGTTGAACGAACAACAAGCCCCCGCCTCGAAGGAACCATGAAAGGCTTGAAGAAACAGCACCTGCCTGAGAAGCTGTGCGCGGCCTGCGGACGCCCTTTCACGTGGCGCAAGAAATGGGAGCGCGTGTGGGACGAGGTGAAATTTTGCAGCGACCGCTGCCGGATGATGAAAGGAAAGCCGCGGGCGGGGTGATTCTTTTTGCGAGGGCTGTTGCGAGCTCGTGCTTCCGTATTGGCTTCACTCCTCGCTTCGCGATCTTTGCGCCAGATGACCATCTGAAGTACCCCCCGAGTTCAAGGCACAGGCCATTGAGTTGCTCGCCCCTAGGTAGACCCGTCGCGGAACTTGCCGAAGAACTCTGCATCAGCGCCAATCCCCTCTACTCTTGGAAAAGCAGCTCGCGTCCTGCGGCGCGAAAACGCCCTCCTCCGCCACGAAAACGACATTTTCAAAAAAGCCGCACTCATCCTCGGCAGCAAAACCCAGCGGAATTACGCGCGATGATCGAGAGCATGCATCAACAAACCGGCCACTGCATCCGGCCCGTCTGCCAGGTTCTGGGCGTCGCGCCGCAGCTACGATCACGCCTCTGAGCCGACCTCATGCGCGCCGAGCTTGTTACAGACGCCCTCTAGCAAGCCCTCGGCACACCCCCCCATCTCACCCGGCCTGATCTTCCACAGCGGCCGTGGGAGCTAATACGGCAGCCGCGCGCACCGCCAGATACTGGAAGCTGGGGACATCCTCCAGAGCATGCCTGCCCGCGCCAATCCCTATCACAATGCTCCAAGGCGGCACCTTCGCCACCGAGGCCGACGCCCGCATCGAGATTTCCGACTTGATCCAATCCTACTAAAACCATTACCGCAAACACTCCGCTCTCGGCTACTTGGCCCCGGCCCACTTCGAGACTAAAAAGCAAACTAACAGCCAATTAAAGCTTGGTCCGGAAATCAGCTGCACCTCAAATCAGTGTAGTCGGTGCTTGCCGCCTTCTTTTCCAGGTTGAAAAACAATCGCCATTTTTTAATTAAAAACTTATCGGTGATGGTTTCGTTCGCACTGGCGGGTGTCTTCATCCGGGAATCGCCTTGCCGGAGTCGGCTTTCAGAGCGGCAACAGGAAGCGTTTGACCGCCTCGCGTTTGAGCCGGAGTTCGCGCCATTCGTTGACGAGGCGGCTCGCTTCAATGATCCCGCAACCTGCGGGCAGCATCAAGTTTCCGCCGTCCCACCCGATGCCGCGGATCGCGACGACGGCATCGAACCGACCTTGATCCCAAAGTCCGAAGGGTGCGCCGAATTGCGGCGGGCAACCGAGACGTTTCCGCCAACCGAGCAGGAGTGAAAGGGTTTCCGCCGTGCGCGGCAAGGGGCCGAGCGCCGGCGTGGGATGGAGCCGGCGGAGCAGGTCCTCGGCAGTCTGCGGCGATTGAAGATCGAGGCTGATGAGAGTCAGGAAATGCACAATCGATCCGAGGTCGAGGATTTCGCGGGCGCTGCGCTCGATGCGGCCGAGGTCGAGGAGCTTGGAGACGAGCGTCTGCGCGACGTATTCGTGCTCGCGGATTTCCTTTTCATCGACGGCGAAAACCTCGCGGTCCTCGCTGCGGGCGGTGCCGGCGAGCGCCATGGTTTCGAGCCGGTTGCCATGAAGCGAAAATAACAACTCGGGAGTCGCACCCGCAAAACCGGTGTCCTGTTGGAGCCATCCATAGGAATGGAGCGGCGCGGCCTGGCGGGTCATCGCCGCCAGGATAGCGGGTCCGGGGGGGTGGCGTGCGGTGCCGGTCTCGGTGACCACCGGCACGGTTTTTTCAAAAACCCCGCCATGGATTGAAGACATGACTTCCTGGAAAATCACGGAAAACGGCGCGGCGTCCAGCGGAGTCCACTCGCAGTCGAGTGGCGGGACCTCTCGAAATCGCGCGGCCATTTCCGCGGTGGTCGTCCGCTCGACACGGCTCGGGGTCTTCCACGGCTTCGCATCTTCCAGCGCGAAATTCTGCACGTAAAACGCAACGCCTTCGGATGGCGGCGCGGCGGATTCCACGAAGGGACCGTGGCCGACTACCACGCTGCCGTCCCGCTTGGCCAGCCAGGCCATTGAGTCTGAAATGTTTTCCATGAAGCGCTGGGGAAAGGGCGGGCGCGACGCCCGCCTCGCTGCTAGAGCCGCGCGAGCACGGCGTCGCCCATGCCGCCGGTGCCGACCTTGGTCTCGCCGGGCTGGCGGGTGGCGATGTCGCCGGTGCGGAACCCGTCGGCGATGGTCTTGGCCACGGCCGCCTCGATCGCGTCGGCCGCTTTGATTTCCCCGAGCGAGAAACGCAGCAGCATGGCGAGTGATAGAATCTGGGCGATGGGATTGGCGATGCCCTGGCCGGCGATGTCGGGTGCGGAGCCGCCGGACGGTTCGTAGAGGCCGAAGTAGAGGCCGTCCTCGCGCTGTTTTCCTAACGACGCGGAAGGAAGCATGCCGAGCGAGCCGGAGATCATCGCCATTTCATCGGATAGAATGTCGCCGAACAGGTTTTCCGTGACGAGCACGTCGAACGAGCCGGGGCGCTTGATGAGCTGCATGGCGGCGTTGTCCACATACATGTGCGAGAGCTGGACTTCGGGGAATTCCTTGGAAATTTCGATGACGGTTTCGCGCCAGAGGACGGAGGAGGCGAGCACGTTGGCCTTGTCCACGGAGAGCAGTTGTTTTTTCCGGCCCATGGCGGCGGTGAAGGCGACGCGGGCGATGCGCTGGATCTCGCTTTTTTGATAGACCATGGTGTCGAAGGCGACGGGCTCGCCGTTGCGTTCCTCGCGGCCTTTCGGCGTGCCGAAATAGATGCCGCCGGTGAGTTCGCGGACGCAGAGCACGTCGAAGCCGTCGGCGATGAGTTCTTGTTTGACGGGGGATGCGTGGGTGAGTGCGGGCAGGCAGACGCCGGGGCGGAGGTTGGCGAAAAGGCCGAAGTGCTTGCGCAACGGCAGCAGCGCGCCGCGCTCGGGCTGGATGTCGGGCGGCAGGTTTTCCCATTTCGGACCGCCGACCGAGCCGAAGAGGATCGCGTCCGCAGCCGCGCTGGCGGCGATGGTTTCCGGAGGCAGCGGGTGGCCGGTGGCGTCGATGGCCGCGCCGCCGACAAGGTGTTCGGTGCGGGAAACGGTGAAGCCAAACTTGGCTTCGACGGCGTCAAGGAGGCGGAGGGACTCGGCCATGACTTCGGGGCCGATGCCGTCTCCGGCGAGGATGGTGATGCGGTGACTGCGTGACATGCGCGGGAAAATGGCGGGCGATTCCGGAACTGGCAAGAGCGGATGGAGTTCCGGCCTGTTTGTGAGGCCCGGGTTTGCTCTTGCTCCCGGCGGTCGGGGCGTGCAGGGTCCCCGCTTGATGAATCGATCTCCGTTTGTAAAATTGCGCCTGCTGGTTTTGACCCTGCTTTGTGGACTCTTGGCAGCTCCCTTGTTGCAAGCCGCGCCGGAGTCTCCCGCGCCACCCACTCTCGATCAGAAAATCGACGCTTGGTTCGGTTCGGTGACCAAGCCGTTTGTGGATTTGATTTTCATGAAGGTCAAAATCGGAGAGTTCGAGGCCTTCGCGGTGATTTTCTGGCTTGCTGCCGCCGGGGTGATTCTGACGATCTCGTTCAAGTTCCTCAACGTCACTGCCTTTCCCCTGGCGTGGCGGACGGTCCGCGGGAAATACAGCCTGCCGGGCGATCCGGGACAGGTGACTCATTTCCAGGCGCTCACCGCCGCGGTTTCCGGCACCGTGGGTCTGGGGAACATCGCAGGGGTCGCCATCGGCATTCAAAATGGCGGGCCAGGCGTGGCGTTCTGGTTGTTCCTGAGCGGCATCATCGGCATGTCCACCAAGTTCGCCGAGTGCACGCTGGGGGTGAAATACCGCGAGTTCGACGCGAACGGAAATGTCCACGGCGGCGCGATGTATTATCTTCGTAAGGGGTTCGCCGAACGCGGCTTCAAAACTGTGGGAGCGTTGCTCGCGGGATTGTTCGCGGTGATGTGCGTCTTCGCGTCTTTCGGTGGTGGCAACGTCTTTCAGGTGAATCAGGTCACCTCCCAGCTCATCAATATCACCGGCGGCGAGGCATCGTTCTTCGCCGCGAACCAGTGGGTGTTTGGTCTCATCATGGCGCTCCTAACCGCACTGGTCATCATCGGCGGGATCAAGGGGATTGCCAATGTCACCGGACGACTCGTGCCCCTGATGTGCATCCTGTATGTGATGAGCTGCATCGTGGTCCTTGCGGTGAATGCCAGCGACATCATTCCGGCCTTAGGGACCATCGTCCGCGAAGCGTTCCAGCCGCGGGCGGCGATCATCGGCGGCCTCCTGTCGGCGTTCATTTGGGGTATGCGGCGCGCGACATTTTCCAACGAGGCGGGCATCGGTTCCGCGCCGATCGCCCATGCCGCCGCGAAAACCCGGCGCCCCGCCTCCGAAGGCATTGTCGCCCTGTTGGAGCCCTTCCTCGATACGGTGGTCATCTGCACGATGACGGCCTTGGTGCTTTGTGTCACGATGCACTTCAGCAGCGCGGGCGGCGCGGACTTCACCATTCACAACCACCCGTTTGTCCTCGGGACGGTTGTTGGGGATGGCACCAAGTTCGGCATCCAGATGACGTCACTCGCCTTCGAGACGGTGCATCCGGGATTCAAATACGTGCTTTTCGTCTGCGTCTTCCTGTTCGCATTCTCCACCCTCATCACGTGGAGTTATTACGGACTTCAGGCATGGCAGTATCTCTTCGGCCGCAAAGAAATCACCGCTTGGATCTACAAAGTGATCTTCTGCCTGATCGTCATCGTCGGTTCGTCCGCTTCGATGGGCAACGCGACGGATTTTTCTGATGCCTCGCTCTTCGGCATGAGTATTCCCAATCTCATCGGCGTTTACTTCCTGTTGCCAATCGTCCGCAGCGAACTCGCCCGCTTCATGATCTTCACCCGCCGGGTGGATTCCGGATTATCCATCGACGAGGCGGATGCCATGGAAGAAGCGGATCTGAAATCCTAACCGGGTTTGCCGGCATGGGTCAGGGATGGTGCCGGGCGCTTGCATCCACCATGTTCGCCGGCGGATTTCATCTTCAGTCCGTGGTCGCCTTCGGCCTCACCAGCCATGAGGTGATCACGCCGGTCGCAAGAATGCCGAGAATCACAGCGAGAATGGTCAGGTTGAACGAGTCGCCGAGCCAGACCTTCAGCCACTTCGCGGCGAGCATCTTCACGCCGACCACTAGCAGGATCAGTGAGAGCGCGGGCTTGAGATAGCGGAACTGCGAGATCATCCCGGCGAGCGCGAAATACAGCGAGCGCAGGCCGAGGATGGCGAAGACGTTGCTGGTGAAAACCAGGAAGGGGTCCGCGGTGATCGAGAAAATCGCGGGGATGGAATCGACGGCGAAGATCAGGTCGGTCACCTCTACCAGCACGAGCGCCACGGCGAGGGGGGTGAGCAGCCATTTGCCCTTGGGCGCGGCGTCCACCACGGGATCGGCCACGACGGCGGCGCCGGGTTCGGCGGTCTCGTGGGAATTCCGGCTGCCGGCCTTCACCAGGAAATGCTGGCCGTGATAGTTGCGGGTGATCGGGAAATGCTTTTGCAGCCAGCGGACGAGCAGGTTGTTTTCGGGGTGCTCCTCCTTTTCCTTCATGAACAGCATTTTCAGTGCGGTGAGGATCAGGAACGCGCCGAACACATAGAGCACCCAGTGGAAATTGTGCACCAGCGCGGAGCCCACGCCGATCATCGCGCCGCGCATCACCAGTGCGCCGAGGATGCCCCAGAACAAGACCCGGTGCTGGTAGCGCGCCGGCACCGCGAGCGAGCCGAAGACCATCGCGATGACGAAGATGTTGTCGACGCTCAAGGACTTCTCCACCACGTAGCCGGTGAGATATTTGGTGGAGGCGAGTTTGCCGTTGTTGATCAGCCCGTCCACGCTGTCGGGTGTCAGGCCAAGCCCGTACCAATGGCCGTCATAGGCGAAGTAAACCAGCACCGAAAACGACAGCCCGAGCGTGATCCACACCGCCGACCAGGCGATGGATTCCTTGAATCCGACGATGTGGGATTTCCGGTGAAACACGCCGAGATCCAGCGCGAGCATGACGAGAACGAAACCGATGAAGACAAGCCAGGGGACAATCATGCGGCTAGGTTGCCGGCGGACCGCGGCGGATGGCGAGTGGAAAGCCGTCTGGAAATTCCACCGGACGCCTATTTCAGGAAGGCTTCGATGAGTTCCTCGATGACCTCGTCGCCCATCGGTTGGACTTCGCCGAGCAAGCGGCTGAGGATGACGGCCTCGGCGGTGGATTCGAGGACTTCGAGGCGGTCGAAGGCGTCGAGGATGGTCCTGACTAACACCAGCGCGCAGTCGTTCTCGATGAGCGCGATGGGAAACTCCGGGGTCATGGCTTCCCCGATTTTTTCCGGGGCGTCATAGACCCACGACAACGGCAGGTCGGCCACGTCGCGGAGGAAGATGTAGCACTCCAGGATGGTGCGGGTGTCGAGGCGGGCGGCGGAGGCGGAGAATGCGGTGGCGTTGACCGGCGTGGCGTTGACGATGGCGCCGATCTCCGGATGTTTCCGGTAGATGAGCTGGTGGAGATGGTAGGCTTGGCTGGGCCATCGCCTGGACCAGTCGCTAGGCGGGGTGGGTGATGTCTCGCATGGTTTAATCGAGTGGAAATTCCCCGTCACCGTCGATGCCGAGCCAGCCGAGGCGGCCGAAGGCGCGGTAGAGCGAGGTGACCGGCTCGCCCTCTTCCTCGCCCTCGCCGTGTTCGAAGGTGGCGGTGCTGCTGAGGCCGTGGTTGCACTCGATGCTGATGACGGTGGTGTAGCTGTCCAGATAGATCCAGTCGCCCCAGGCCTTGGCTTCGTGGCGGGGCTCGAAGTGCTCCTTGCGCAGCGAGGCGAGGATCTCGGCGATGGTGCTGGGAGCGGCGGAGTCAGGGAGTTTGATGAGTGTTTCCATGTGAGCTTCGTTGGGTGTAAGATTTGGCCTTTTCAGGCGTCGGGTCGAGGATCGTTAGCGAAAGTGGCTTCGCACAGTCTGGCGTATGCGCCGCCATGCGCGAGGAGATCGGCGTGGGTGCCTTGTTCGATAAGTTTACCGTGGTGGAGGACGCAAATGCGGTCTGCCTTCTGCACGGTGGAGAGGCGGTGTGCAATGACAAAGCAGGTGCGATCCGAGCGGAGGTTTTCTAGCGCTTGTTGGACAAGGCGTTCGGTGGTGTTGTCGAGGGCGGAGGTGGCTTCGTCGAGGAGCAGCAAGGGGGGATTTTTCAACAGCGCGCGGGCGATGGAGAGGCGTTGTTTCTCACCGCCGGAAAAGCGGCTGCCGCGCTCGCCGGCGAGGGTGTCGAGGCCCTCAGGGGTGGCGCGGACGAAGGCGGCGGCGTTGGCGGCTTCGAGGGCGGACCAGAGTTCCTGGTCGCTGGCGTCGTGTTTGGCGAGCAGGAGGTTCTCGCGGAGACTGGTGTTGAAAAGGAAGCTTTCCTGGGTGACGTAGCCGAGTTGGTCGCGCAGCCATTCCTTGGAAACCCCAGCCAGCGGCACGCCGTCGATGAGGATGCGGCCGGCGGTGGGTTCGTAAAAGCGGGTGAGCAGGTTGAGGACTGTGGACTTGCCGGCCCCGGTGGCGCCGACCAAGGCGATGGTCTCGCCGGGCTGCACCTCGAGGGTTAGCCCGTTGATGACTGGGGCTTGGTCGGCGTAGGTGAAGGAGACGTTTTCAAAACGCAGGTGGCCGCAGAAGCCGGCGGGGCGATCGCCTTCGGTGAGGTGGGATTCGTCCGGGGTGTCGATGATGGCGAAGATCCGCTTGGCGGAAACTGAGCCGCGAGTGAAGGTCTGGGTGAGAGGATTGATGCGGGAAATGGGGTCGAAGAGGAATCCCCAGGCGACGAGGAAGGCGATGACGATACCGGGTGATAGATTTCCCTGGAGTGTCCACCAGGCACCGAAGGCGACCATCAGGATGATGCCGGACTCGGCGATGAGAGAGACGCCGGGCCAGACGACGGCCTGGCCGCGCATGACGGTCATGTGGCGTTCCCCGACCTCGCGGGAGGCCTTGTCGAAGGTTTCGAGGGCCTTTGGCTCGACGGTGTAGGCCTTGATCTGGCGGATGCCTGATAGATTGTCGTGAAGAATGGCGTTGAGGGCGGAGGAGGCCTCGGAGGAAGCGCGCCAAAGCGGCTCGGAGCGGCGCGCCCACCAGGTGGTGATGAGGCCGATGACGGGCAGGGGAATCAAGGTCACCAGCGTGAGCTGCCACGAGTGATAGAGCATGTAGCCGATGATGATGACGAGCTGGAGGACGGCGGCGATGGCCTGGTCCACGCCCTCGATGATGACGCGGTCCATGGCGGGCACGTCGTCGGCGACGCGGGACATGATTTCGCCCGACGAGTTGGAATCGAACCATTTCACCGGCAGTCGCTGGAGTTTGTCGTAGAGCTCGACGCGGATGAGATGGGTGAGCTTGAGTTCCAGCGAATTGTTCAGATAGGTGCGGAGGGTGAAGAGTAGCTGGCGAACGAAGATGGCGCCGATGCCGAGGGCGGCGGTGGAGAGGATGAGATCGGGCCGGTTCTTGGCGATGATATCATCGATGAAGCGCATGGTGATGCCGGGCAAAACAAGGACCAGAGCGGTGCAAAGAACCGCCATCAACAGGGAGAGCAAGCTCTGCGCGGGGAAGCGCACGGTGTGGCGGAGAATCCGTGCGAGGGTGGCCATGCGCCATGATGAACCGCTGGGCGGGGACTAGGGAAGGGGGAACTCGTGCGGTTGCGGGCTCACCCGACCAGATGCGCGCCTTGCGACGGGCGTGAGGCAAAGATCTGGGGCTTGATGCCGGTCGCCTTTTCGTATTCCACGCCAAGGGCGGCGGCGATTTCCGAGGCTTTGCGGGATTCGCAAAGGGTGACGGTGGATCCGCCGAAGCCACCGCCGGTCATGCGGGTGCCGATGACGCCGCCGTTGCGACCGATCTTGCGGGCGATCTCGACCATAATGTCGAGTTCTTTGCAGGAGACTTCGAAGTCGTCGCGAAGCGAGTCGTGGCTGGCGGCCATGAGCGGGCCGAGCGTTTCGAAATCGTTTCTGGCAAGCGCGGCGGCGGCGGCGATGGTGCGGGAAATTTCCCCGACGACGTGGCGGGAACGGCGGTTGACCGGTTCGCCGAGTTTCTCCCAGTTCGCATGCACGTCGGCGGCGGAGACGTCGCGCCAGGAGGCTTTACCGAGAATGGCGAGGCCGTCTTCGGTGTGCTTGCGGCGGGCGGCGTAGCCTCCGTCGGATAGCTCGTGGTTGACCATCGTGTTCGAGATCAGGACGGTGAGGTCGGGATTTTCGAAGGGGACGAGTTCGGGTTCGCCGGTCTTGCAGTCGATGAGGACGAGGCGGTTGGGCTTGCCGAAGGCGGAGGCGAACTGGTCCATGATGCCGCAGGGCACGTGGGCGAAGTCGTGCTCGGCTTTCTGGCAGAGCAGGGCTTTTTCCTTGGTATCGAGAACGGTGTCCAGCAGGCCTTCAAGGAAGGTGGCGGTGGCGCATTCGAGCGCGGCGGAGGACGACAAGCCCGCGCCGCCGGGGATGGAGGAGAGGATGTAGGCGTGGAATCCGGGGATGTGGTGGCCGCGGTCCTGGAAGCCGCGGATGACGCCGCGCAGGTAGTTCGCCCACTTGGGCTCGCTGGTTTCCTGCGGTTGGGTGAGGTCGAGCGTGACGATTTCCTCGCTGAGCGCGGAGGTGATCCGGGCTTGCGAGGTGCCGTTAGCGCAGCCGGCGATGACGATGTAGCGGTCGATCGCGAAGGGCATGACGAAGCCGTCGCAGTAGTCGATGTGCTCGCCGATGAGGTTGACGCGGCCGGGTGCGGCCGCGGTGATGGTGGCCTTGGATTGCAAGCGGTCGGCGAGTCCGGCGGCGGCGTCGGTTACGAGGTCACTGAGGTTTGGATTGATCTGGAGCATGGGATTTGGAGAGTTAGTTCGCCTAGGCGGCGGGAGATTGGTCGAGGCGGCGGCGATAGCTTTCCACGGCTTGTGTCCACGTGACATGGATTCCTTCCGTCGGACGCAGCCAGACGGCGCGGTGCATCATGAGCATCGCGGGAGCGGCGTAAAGTAATTCGGAAAGTTCCGCTTTGGTCAGACTGGCAGGGCCCTCGCTAAGGCAGCGTTCGGCGAGCGCTTCTTCAACGTCGGTTAGGTCGGATTGCTCCAGCAGGGAGACATGGACGCCGTTGACATAGGGATCGACGACGGCGGCGACAATGCCGCGGCGGGCGTCGGTGGATGCGTCGAGCGCGGGATCGACGGCGGCGGTGGCATTGTCGGCGAGGTGTAAGACGGATGGCGGATTGAGTTCTTCGGGAGTGGCCAGGATTTTCCGTTTCAGCAGGGCTCGGCCGTAGCGGGAGCGGCTGGTCCAGACGGAGACGGGTGCCGAGAGCAGCAAGCCGAGCAAAATCGGGGTCATCCAGAGGGCGAAGGCGTATTTGGAAGTGAAGTCGCCGGGGTTCTTGGAATGATAGCCGATGTTGATGGCAACGGCGGTCCAGACCGCCCCGAGAATCGTCTGCGGCGCGTGGAAGCGGAACGCGTCGCCCCACGCGGTGCCGTCGGTTTCGCGGTTTTGATTTCCCCAGCCGACCGCGCGGCCGAGGATGATGCTCAGCACCATCAGCGAGTGGGCGAGCATGATGCAGGGCGCGAGCAGCATGGAGACGATGGTTTCCAAGCTTGCTCCGATCAGGATCCGGAAGGCGCCGCCGAAGGAGCGGCGGATGCTTGGCGTTAGAACCGCGCCGGTGACCGCGAGGATTTTCGGCAGGAATAACAGCGCGAAAATGACAGCGGTGAGGATGATGCTCTGTTGGATCCCGTCGATGTGGAACCAGCGGGCGGCGTAGCTCTCGAAGGGAAGCTGGCTGAGTTCGCTCGAGTAGCGGTCCCAGGCGATCCAGGTGCCGAGGGCGAGGAACAGGAACCACAGCGGGCTGCCGAGGTAGGCCATGATGCCCATGAAGAGGTGCATTCTGACGGAAAACGGCAGCTTGCGGGCAAAGATGAGCCAAAGGTGTTGGAGGTTTCCTTGGCACCACCGGCGGTCGCGGATGAGGTGGTCCACCAGCGTCGGAGGGGCTTCCTCGTAGGTGCCCTCGATGTCCCAGGCGAGCCAGACTTCCCAGCCTTGGCTGACCATCAGCGCGGCCTCGACGAAGTCGTGGCTGAGGATGCGCCCGCCGAACGGTTCGCGGCCGGGCAGGGCGGGGAGCTCGCAGAACTCGGAAAACGGCTTTACGCGGATGAGCGCGTTGTGCCCCCAGTAGCTGCCGCCGCTGAGCTGCCAGAAGTTGAGCCCGCGGATGAAGAGCGGGCCGTAAAGCCGCATCGCGAACTGTTGGAGGCGGGTGAAAATCGAGGAGCCGCGGATCAGTTTCGGTGCGGTCTGGAGGATCCCGAGACGCGGATAGGCCTCCATGATGCGGGTCATCGTGACGATGTCGCCGCCGTCCATCAGGCTGTCCGCGTCGAGCACGAGCATCGCTTCGTAGTCGCCGCCCCAGGTGCGGACGAAGTCGCCGATGTTGCCGGCCTTGCGGTTCTCGTTGGTCTTGCGGCGCCGGTAGTAGATGCGGCCGAACGCGTCGAGCCGCCGGCAGAGGTTGGTCCACGAGGTTTCCTCCATCACCCAGAGGTCGAGTTCGCGGGTGTCGCTGAGGATGAAGAAATCGAACGACTCCAGGTTTCCGGCGGCCTCGATGGACCGATACATAGCCTCGATGCGGGCGCAGACGCGGACGCTGTCCTCGTTGTAAACCGGGATGACGACCGCATGGCGCTTGGTGAGCGGTCCGGTTTTTCCCTCGGCGAGCTTGCTGATCCTGACCGAGCGCTTGCGGCCTAGCAGCATGTCGAAGGCGCCGAAAATCGCGTGGAACGAGCCGAGGACGAGCAGGCCGTTGAGGACCACGAAAATGGCCAGCAGGGGGAAGTGGGCCTTCTGAAACTGCATTCGATAGAACAAGTCGGCCAGCCAGAGGGTAGCGAGGATGTTGACGAAAAGCACGCTGCCGAAGAAAACCGTGCGCCGCAGGACCGTGCGGCAAGGGCTGAAAAACGTCTTGGCGGAATCGCGGGTGGTGAGGTCGGTGTTTTCCATCAGTCCAAAAGGGTGAACCACACGGTGACGACGATCAGCAGCAAGAGCAGCCCGACAAACATGATCCGGACGATCGGCTTGCGGTCCATCGTTTCCCACCATTGGGCGGCACCACTACCGATGACGTTGAATTCAAGCGGGCGGGGAACCATGGTGAGCTGGGCGAAGCGAGGGCCCGCGGCGAGGTAGGATTTCTTCATCGCCTCGACGAACTCGAGAGGCCACGGAGCGGGCGTTAGGAAAACCCCTTGCCACAGGTCCGGCATGCCGGCAAGCAACAGCGCAAGGCGGCCGCGGGCGGCGAGACGGCGGTTTTCCAACGGCACGTCGAGCACGTCCTGCGTCCAGTCGGCGACTTCGCTCAAGGCTTCCTCCATCGCCAGCAGGCGGGCGGGCTTTTCCGGTTCGTTGACCCTCCGGGCGGAAGCGCGCCAGAGAATGCCGCGGACGAGTTCAGCGACGAGCAGGCGGTTTCTCAGGCGCAGTGCTTGCAGGTAGGCCTCTACGGCGGCGTAGGCCTCTTCCCACTCGTTGAGCTCGCCCTCGCTGAGCGGGCGCAAGGTGTTCAAGGAGTGATGCGATGGACCCATGTTTCGGTGAGGAAATTTTCTCCGCGTTTGAGGCAACAACGAAGTTCGACCGGGCCGATGTCAGCAAGCTTGCCACCTTCGGCGGCAGGCGCGATTTGGAAGGCGACACGCCAGCGGGCGTTGGGGATGGACTGGACGGTGATGCCTTGGATTTTAATTTTCTCCGCATTGGCCCCCATGGCTTGGACGAACGGAGTCAGCGGGATTTCCCCTTGCTGGTTGAGGGCGTTGCCGGAGAACTCGACGACCATGGTGCGTTGCTCGGGCTGCCAGTCATGCACGCCCGTGCGAGTGGCCACGACGTGGCCGTCGGCCATCGACGGGTCCTCGTCCAAAGTCCAATGCTGGCGGTAGGCGAACTCGATGCGGTCGCCGGGTTGTGGCGTCCGTGCCGGTTCCCACATGGCCACGGTGTTGTCGGAAAGTTCGTTGGTGGTGGGGATTTCCATCAACATCACGCGGCCCGGACCCCAGTCGGAAGTCGGTTCGATCCAGAGCGAGGGCCGGAGCTGATAGTCCGCCTCGCCGTCCTCGTAGGCGGCGAAGCGGCGGTCGCGCTGCAAGAGGCCGAAGCCGTCGCATTTTTCCATGTCGAAGAAGCTGAACTCGAGCTTGCCGGTGTCGTTGGAGATCGGACGCCACAGCCGCTCGCCGGTGCCAGTGCGGATGGCGAGGCCGTCGGAGTCATGGACTTCCGGGCGGAAGTCGTCGAAGCGGCGGCGCGAGTTTTCGCCGAACCAGAACATGCTCGACATCGGGGCGATGCCGAGGCGTTGCACCGTTTTGCGCGCGAAAAGGACGACTTTGACGTCCACGAGCGTCTTGTTGCCCGGCGCGATTTTGAATTGATAGGCCCCCGAGTAGGACGGGCCGTCCAGCAGCGCGTAAACCGTGGCCTGGGTGCTGTTCTGGTCAGGTTTGCGCAGCCAGAATTCCCTGAAATTGGGAAACTCTTCAGCCGCGCCCTCGGCTCCCGTGTCCACGGCGACGCCGCGCGAAGAGATGCCGTAGCGTTGATTTTTGCCCAGTGCTCGCCAGTAACTCGCTCCTTGGAAGGCGATGAGTTCGTCGAAAATTTCCGGGTTGTTCAGCGGCGCGTGCAGGCGGAATCCCGCGAAGCCGCCCTCGGCGGGCAGGTCGCCGTGCTTGTTGATGAGCGGACCGTAATTGAAGTACGCCTCCGCCAGACGGATTTTCTGTTGGTGGCTGCTGGTGAATTCGTTGAGCGTCACCGGCTCGCGATACAAGTAGCCGGGGTGGAAAAACATCGCGCGGAAGGGCAGTTTCTCGGTCGCCCACAAGGATTGGTTTGGGTTGAAGCGGATGTCGCGATATTGATCGTAGGTCAGCTCGTTCATCCAGCCCGGAAGACTGTCGCGGTTGGGGGCGACGTAGGGCTTGTTGGCGAGGTCGCGCGCTCGACTTTGGATGCTCTCGAATCCGATATCCTCGCGTTCCCAAGTCTGGCACAAAGCGGAGGACGTCAAAGTGGCAAACGTCGCGAGCAGAATAAGTTTCCTTGGCACAAGCAGGGTCATAGGGCGGGGATAGCCTGCCCGTCAAGAATCGTGATTTGGAAATCTTTCATGAAATTAGACTTTTAAATCCAGCCGGGTGGCGTGGTAGGTGAGAATTCCGTCGAAATCGACGGCCTCCGGGTCCGCGATCAGCCGCTGCGGGTCGAAATCGAGGAAGAACCGGTCCACCTGGAATCCACAATCCACCAGCAGCGCGAGCAGTTCCAGATGCTCGATCCAGCGAATGGTTTGACGGGAATGATGGGTCTGGGGAGGATTTCCGGTGAGAGAATAACGGTGTTCTCGCTTGACGAGCTGTCGGCGCCGGTCCAAGCGGTGGCGGGTTTCCAGCAGGGCCTCCCGGCCGTCCGGCAAGGTCACGCGGTGGTCCTCATACCATTGGTTTTCCGGGAGGTCGCCCAGCAGTTCAGCGTAGGGCATGAAAACGGTGAGGTAGAGTCCGCCGTGGTTTGCGAGGAGGCCGTGCCAGTGGCGGAGGGTGGCGGCGGGATCGCTTGTGAGTTGCAGGGTGAACGCCGGGGCGAGCAGGGAGCAAAATTTCCGGCCGTTGTTCCAAAGCGACATGTCGCCCTCGTGGACCCGTGGCTGGATGCTCAATTTGCGCGCACGGGAATTTCCGAGGTCCAGCATGTCGCGTGAGAGTTCGAGGCCTTCCACGTCCATTCCCATTTGGACCAGCGGAAACATCAGCCGCCCCGAGCCCGAGCCGATTTCAAGTGCCGGGCCTGGATGGCTTTTGAGAAACGCTGCCATCAACGCCACCTCGGAGCCGTCGTCCTCGGCTTCCCAGAAGGCGTCGTGCAGCTCGGCTTCGAGAGACAGATAGGGCTGGGACATCTGATATCCTCAGATTTCCGCGGCTGCCGGCGGTTGCGATTTTCCGCGCAGCTTGAGATTGAGCAGCTCGACGAGCAGCGAGAACGCCATCGAGAAATAGATGTAGCCCTTCGGAATGTGGAAGTGCATCGCCTCCGCCATCAGCGCCGTGCCGATGAGAATGAGGAACGACAGCGCGAGCATTTTCACCGACGGGTGGCGCGAGACAAAGCTGCTGATCGCGCCGGAGGCCAGCATCATCACGCCGATGGAAATCATCACCGCCACCATCATCAGCGAGACTCGCGTGGGGTCGTTGACCATGCCCACGGCGGTGATGACGGAGTCGAGCGAGAAGATGATGTCGATCATCGCGATTTGCACCAGCACCGCGCCGAAGCTGGCTTTCGCCTTGCTGGTCATGGTCTTTTCATCGTGGCCTTCCAAGTTGTGGTGGATTTCCTTGGTGGATTTCCAGATGAGGAAAAACCCGCCGCCTAGCAGGATCAGGTCCTTCCATGAGAACCCGAGCATCCCCCCGTGCTCGGCGGCTTTCGGCATCATGTCCCACAGCGTCGGGTGGACGGGGATTTCGAAGATCGCGGTTTGCAGGCTCATGATCCAAGTGATCGAAAGCAGCAGGACCATCCGCGCGCCCATCGCCAGGCTCAGCCCGATCATCCGGCCTTTTTTCCGCTGCTCTTCGGGCAGGCGGTCGACGAGGATGGAAATGAAGACGATATTGTCGATGCCGAGGACGATTTCCAACAAGGTCAGCGTGAGGAGCGCGCCCCAGGCTTGGGGATCGGCGAGCCAGTTGAATTCAAGTAGGGAGGCGATGATCATAATGAGGCGAATTCGAGTGCGCGTTGTTTCATCTGGTTTGCCATCAGAGTCAAGGCATTGGCGCGGGTTGGCGCGAGATGTTCCTTCAAACCGGTGCGGTCGATGAAGCCCATGTCTGCTGTTAAGATATCATCCGGCGTCTCGCCGCTGAGCACCCGGACGAACAGCGCGATCATGCCCTTGGTGATGAGCGAGTCCGAATCCGCCGAAAAACGGACCTTTCCGCCCTCGAACGCGGCGTCAATCCATACCTGCGACTGGCAGCCCTTGATTAGGTGCGCGGGCGTCTTCGAGGTCTCGTCCATTGGCGCGAGTTTTTTTCCGAGGCCGATCACGTATTCATACCGCTCCGTCCAATCCTGAAAAAGGGCGAGCTCCTCCAAAAGGTTCTCCTGTTTGTTTGCGATGCTCATGCGGCGGAATTGATACGCGGAATGAAATTGCGGGCAAGCCTGATCAAGTCGCCGGCGCGAGTCGCTGGAGCAGCAGCGCGGAAACGAAGGCGAGGGGAGGGACGAACAGGCAGGCCGCCGTGAAAGGTGACGTCCCCGCAAGGTTCGTCATGGCCAGAGAGGAAAGACTGAGAGGCAAAAGCACCATCCAGTCGATGAGCGGGATGCCAGCAAGCAGTCTGGAGACGTGCCGGGACACCGGCTTTCTCCAGACGCTCAGGCTGAGGATCGTCCATAGGCAGTAGGGTAGAAGTCCAGCAACCACGAACAACACGGAATCGACGCGCCACTGATAGATCGCGTAAGAAACGGCAGCGGCCGCTGTGATAAAAAGGATTCGCGCAAGATTGGAAATCCGGGCAGGTGGGTTTGGCATCGCCTCGTATCTGGCGCTCAAGGAAAGGCCCGCGATGTGGCAAAACAGGCCGAGCGCGCAGGCACCGATCATTCCCGAATGGGGCGGAATGGTCTGCACTAGGAAGACCCCGGAAAATCCCACCGCGCCCATCACCGGCAACAGCGCGCGGCACAAGCCCATCGCGACGACCGCCCAAGGGCTGCGTTTATGCCAGCAGGTGTAGATGGCGACCATACAGAGGATCGCCACCGCCACGGCCGCGCTCGCCGGACTCGTCACGGCGCTGAGAAAGATCCCGCCCGCGGCGCAAACCGCGGCCACTCTCAGATAGAATCCTGGCGGAAACAAGCCGCGCGGCAGCGCCCGCTCCGGCCGGTTTTTCAAGTCCCATGCCCGGTCCGCCCAGTCGTTGAGGAAATTTCCTGAAACGTAGAGCAGCACGCCCGCCAGCGCCAGACGGGCGGCGGCGGACCACGGATGTGAAAACGAACACCAGCCTCCCAGATAGCCGGCAATCGACACGCCCAGCCAGACGTTGCTCACCACGCTCGGGATGTTCGCCACCCGGGCGGTGGACAGAAGGGCGTGAATCTTTCCGGAGCGGTTCATCGGCCCGCAGCATGCGGCAAACCGCAGGATCCGCCAAAAGGAAATCTCGCGATATTTTGCCTCATCCGGCAGGGCAGGGCGCCACCTGCTTGCGGAAAATGATCTCGGCCAATCCATGCAGGCCGGAATGGTCATTAGGAAGACGTGAAATCTGGTTCAAAGACGAGCGTGCCGAACTTCATGTTTTCAGAGAGACTCATTCACCAGGGCAGTTGGTTGACGAAGCTTGGTTCCGGGGCGACTTCATCGTAATAGCGGTGAAATACCGGACACGCCGAAGCGGACATCGGAGGCACCAACCAAGACCAGTCGCCGGGTACGGTCCGTCCGCATTTTTCTTCGATCTCGATGTGTCGCATGAATTGAGAGGACGCTGTGTGGTGGTCGATGATGGTAACGCCTGCTTCATGGAAGGAGTGCAGCACGGCGGTGTTGAGTTCCACGAGTGCTCTGTCTTTCCACAAGCTCCGGGGTGAGCGCAGGTCGAGTCCCATGCCTTTGGCGATGCCTGGCAGTTGGTTGTAGCGGTTCTCATCCCCTAAGTTCCTTGAGGCGATCTCGGTAGCCATGTAGTGGCCGCTGAAAGGAGCTGCGGTGAAGTTCCACCCACCTCCGACGAGCGCCATGTCGGAAATGACCGGCACGGCATGCCACTTGAGTCCCAATGCCGCGAACCATGAGAAGTCGGGGTGGAAGATCGGCACTTCCATTACGGAGTCCCGGGGAAGTGGGTAAAACCGGGGGGTGTCACCGGGGACGTCGATCACCAGAGGTAGTAGGTCAAAATGGCTGCGCTCCCGGGGCGGGCGCCAACCCATCGCAATCACTTTGAGGGTGAATTCCAACTGTTCGGGATCACCCGTGATCGTGCCGTTGCTTTCGCGGTAGCCCGCGTATCTGACGAGTTGCCGGTTCCTAATCCGGATGCCCGGCTTTCCATTCAGGGCAGGGGGGAATATGGTGATTGCGGAACGGACTTTTCCGCCATTAGTTGCAAGGCGAAGGTGTGTGACGCAGGCGTCGAAGACATCATCCGGCTTTGCGGTCGTCCTCGCGTCTATGACCTCAAGTTTCTTCCAGAATAAACGGCCGATGCAGCGCGCGCTATTCCTCCATGCGGTTCTTGCCATCATGGCAAGCTCATGGTCGGGCATGGGTCCAGTTAGGTCATGAATGCGTGAAGAGTTCGACATGGAGCGATGGTGCATGATTCCGATTTCGAATCTAGCTGTAAAATCCGCGAACTCTATTGGAATGGGCGGGGCCCTCCTTGCCGAAGGTGGCGGTGGTCTGGCGTTTGAGGGCGGGCATTGCGTGTTCCTTCTTGGGCTCGATTTGATCCGCGACGGTGAGGTGGTTCATGCCATGGCTGCGCAGGTCGAGCGTGTAAAGGTGACGGGTGGCGTATTTGATGGTGGCAACCCGGGTGGTGGTGGATGGATCGGGCGTGCCGGGTTGGTCGGATTTTGTGGATTTGCTGGTGCGCGGCTTGGCTTTGTCATGGGTGGCGGCGGCGATGAAGTGGCCATCACCCGCATCAATGTCGAAGTCATAAGTCAACAAGGCATTGGTGACCGGCGAAAGGGTCGGGCAGTTCATGGCGCAAGCGGTTGCGGACCTGGCCGAGGATTTCATCGACTAGCAGGAGGCGACGCTTGCTCTTGAGGCTCTCGAAAAAGCTGGAGATGAGGTCTCGCGTGTCGTGTGGGTCGGCGAGTTGTTGAAGGAAATCGCGTCCCTTTTTTGAAAAATACCCAGACAGCGGCGGACGCCAGTTAGGAGCCAGAAGGAATTTTCGAGGGCAGGGCGGTTCCGGCGGCGTTTCGCGGTGTTTGGCGGTGTCGGAAAAACAAAAAGTGGCTTGAAGCATTCCATTCGATTCATTGGTTTGCATTGAGTTGCGTAGGTATAAAAATTTCAGACCTGGCCAGTAGGCAGCAATCAGAAATGCGTGGAAAGGGTGGAAATTCGGAAGATTCGCGCACGAGAGGGTGATTTCGATCGAGGGAGAATGAGGCCGACAGCCTCGCTGCAATGGCCCCGCGTGTCATTCACAGCGGCAAGTTCTTGCTCAATGTTGGACATCGTTGCATGTGGCGGGATTCCAGAACGGCTTCAGGCTCGATAAGCCACTGGTCAGGAAACCGCTGGGCGCTGGGCCCATGTGAGACCGATGAAGTTCGCAGCTACTCTTTTTAGATGCTATCAGACTGACTCGGCTTGATGCCCGTGACAATCCGCGCGCCGCGTCGATACGTGCAGTATGAGTAAAACCACTGGAGCAGCACGGCCATTTTGTTGCGAAATCCGACGAGGAAGATGAGGTGGACAAACAACCACGCCAGCCACGCCATGAACCCGCTGAAACGAATGCTGCCAATCTCTGCCACGGCTGCCGAACGGCCGATCGTGGCCATCGTGCCCTTGTCGCGATACTTGAACTCCGGACGCGGCGCGTTCCCGGGCACCGATGCTGATAGTTCGTGATCGATGATCCTGGCGACGTGCTGTGCTTGCTGAATCGCCGCCGGTGAGACTCCCGGCACAGGTTTTCCATTCGCCTGCATGACCAGCGCAAGATCGCCGATCGCAAACACCTCGGGATGCCCGGGCAGGCTAAGATCTGGCATGACTTTCAGGCGTCCCGCACGATCTGTCTCGACGCCGAGCGAGCGCGTGAGCGGGCTTGCGGAGACCCCTGCCGCCCAGATGATGTTGGCAGCTTCGATGCGTGTCCCATCGGCGAGTTCTACGAGTCCTTCGGAAATGTTGCTGACCTTCGCTTGCATGCGTACCTCGACCCCCATGTCTTCCAACTGCCGCTTGGCGCTCTCCGACATTTCAGGAGCCATGTGTGCAAGCAGGCGGTCACCGCCTTCCAGCAGTATGACACGCGCCTCGCCAGGATCGATGTGGCGAAAGTCGCGGCGCAACACATGTCGTGTGAGTTCGGCAAAAGCACCTGCAAGTTCCAAGCCGGTCGCGCCTCCGCCCACGACCACGACGGTCAGCAAGCGGTCGTGCCCGGCGCGGTCCGGTTCGTTCTCTGCACGCTCGAAGGCAAGCAGCACTTCACGGCGAATGCGCAGGGCGTCGTCGAGCGATTTCAAGCCCGGTGCGAATTGCTCCCACTCGGGATGCCCGAAGTAGCTCGTAACGCCGCCGAGAGCGATCACGAGGTGGTCGTATTCAAGCGGACCACTGGCAAGTTCAACTCGTCGCGTCGCGAGTTCGATACCGCTCACCTCGTCGAGACGCACACTGACGTTTGGTAGATCGCGAAGAATCGAGCGGGCTGGCTGCGCGATTTCAGGCGCGGACAAGCCCGCCGTGGCGACTTGATACAACAACGGCTGAAAAAGATGATGATTCTGCCGGTCCACGAGCGTGACTCGCGCCTGCGAGTTGCGGAAAACCTGACAGAATGTCAGTCCCCCGAATCCAGCGCCAAGCACCACGATATGAGGGGATTTATGAGACACGATGTTCGAATATGTGGCGGGACCGGGCGAGCGCAAGCAGTAAGGTGACGGGAGAATGCGTTGTTCGAAAATCTCGAGCCATGGGCAGGTTTTTCCGCTGATTCCCAGGAACCGTTTTAAGGATTGAAGTCTGGGTGATTTCCCTCATTTCCCTGACAATTTCCTCAAGCTGCTTGTGGTTCTCGACGGCTTGAAGCATTTGTGCCGCCTGCTCTTTGGACAGGGCGACACAGGCGGTTTTGCCTTCCACCTTGAACGTCCAGCACCAGGATCCCGGCGCTTGGAAAGCGACGCTGCCGTGGCTCACGGGGCCGATCGCGGCGAGCTGATTATCCAAGATGGCGTATCGGCGGGAATCTCACGGTTTCATGACGCCGAAGCGTACCGGAATCCTTCGCTTTTGAACAGATTTTACACGCCCCTTAAGGTTGGTATGCACACCTAGCTGCATGCACCAAAGCATCCTGTTTTTTCAAGGATTCTCCTCGATTCTTTTCGGCCGCCCGGCACTCTCAGGACTCTAGGAAAAGCTCCGGAAGGTCGCCGCCCTCAACACCCTTTCGGATTTCTTCGAGACGTTCGGATTCCTCATCACCGACGCGCTCCTTCACCGTCGTTCCTCCGGAGCCAACAGCTGTCAGCGACGCTTCACCCCGCATATGACCTCCTAGGCCTTTCTCGCCCAAACCCTCGCCCCGGAAACACCCTGCCGCGACATCGTGCGCAAGGTGCAGGCTTGGTGGCTGCTGCGCGCACCGAAATCCAACGCCGGCTCCTCATCCACTGCCGCCTACACGAAGGCCCGCCAACGCCTCGCCCGCGAAACCATCCGCGGCATTGGAGAACACCTCATCGAGCATCTTGAAAGACGCGTGCCATCCTCGCAGCTATGGCTCGCGCGGCGCGTCAGGGTGGTCGATGGAACCACCGTCTCCATGCCCGACACGCCCGCAAACCAGAAGAAATACCCGCAACCCTCGTCTCAAAAAGCCGGTTGTGGATTCCCCCAGATGTGTGGCGTCGGTCACTTCTCACTGGCAAGCGGAGCCCTGTTGGATTTCGCGAAAAGCAGCATCAACGTCCACGAAAGCATCCTCTTCGTGCAACTCATGGGCCATCTTGAAAAAAAGGCGACATCGTCCTGGCAGACCGCGGATTCGGTTCGTTCCACGCCTTCTGGAAGATGTCGCAAGCCGACATTGATACCCTCATGCGTCTCAACGGCGGTCCAAAGGTGGACTTCCGCAAAGGCAGGAAGCTCGGCCCTAACGACCGATTGATCGCTTGGAAGAAGCCCGCCCAACGCCCCAAGGGCTGCACCGAGGAAGAATTCGACGCGCTACCCGCAAGCATGACCCTGCGCCATGTCGGGCTCACCGCATCGGCGAGCGGGCACCGCACCCAGACCATCACTCTGGTGATCACTCTGCTGGATGCCGTCGCCTATCCATTGCAGCAACTCGGCGAGCTCTATCTTCAGCGCTGGAGCGTCGAACCCCACTTCCGTGAAATCCAAATCAACCTCGGCAGGACGTGCTGCGCTGCAAGACACCCGTCATGGTGGAAAAGGAAGTGATGATGCACGCCGTTTCGTATAACCTGGTTCGTTCACTGATGCAGCTGGCCGCCGTCAGGCATCAAGTCGATCTCACCCGGATCAGCTTCAAAGGCACCGACGATACCCTGCGGCACTGGAGCGCGAGCCTCGAAGCCATGCGAGGCATGCCACGCAAACAGAAATCCCTGCTAGACACGATGTTCGAAATCATCGCCAGCGATCTCGTTCCGCATCGCCCGGAACGAGAGGAACCGCGAGCGAAAAAACGCAGGCTCAAGAACTATCAACTCCTCACAAAACCCCGCCACGAGATGCAAATTTCAGGCCACAGAAACCGTGCCAAATCCTCGTTAAGTTAGCGCCATCCGGGTCAGTGGGGAAAACTTGACAGGATATCGGCCAGAATCCCTGTGTGATCCAAAAGCCTGATTCCGGCATTGGATGCTTTCGGGAGTGTGAGTTTGAACCGACAAGTTTGGAAGAGCGCCAAGGGGAGATGGAGAGGTGCGGGATGGTAGGCTTCGCCGGCTTTTCCGTCTGGATGGGCGGTGCGGATAGCGGGTGAAGAGTAGCCGCCGACGGTACAAGGTGAAGTGGGCGTGCCCTACCGCGGTTAGGGTCGGAGCGAGACGCTCCTGATACGGCCTCCGGCGAGACTCCGCAGCCACTTATCGCAGGTCGTACGTCGAAGGGTAGAGAGCGGGAGGTGCCGCCGCGCCTTGGGGCTGCGGTCACAGCCCGGCTTCCGCCAGGCGCTCGTTCATCTCTGTTTTCTGGAGCTCGTTGGTGAACTCGGTGAGGTCGCCGGCGATGACGCCGGTTAGGTTGTGCGAGGTGAAGCCGATGCGGTGGTCGGTGATGCGGCTTTGCGGGAAGTTGTAGGTGCGGATTTTTTCCGAGCGGTCGCCGGAGCCGATGAGTGCACGACGGTTCTCGGAGTATTCCGCCTGCTGCTCCTGCAATTTTTTCTCGTAGAGGCGGGTGCGCATGATCTTGAGCGCCAATTCTTTGTTTTTGATTTGCGAGCGACCATGCTCGCAGCGGACGTAGAGCCCGGTGGGAAGGTGGAAAATCTGGACGGCGGAGTCGGTGGTGTTGACGTGCTGTCCGCCGGCACCGCCGGAGCGGCAGACTTCGATACGAAGGTCTTCTTGCTTGAGTTCCACATCGACTTCTTCGGCCTCAGGAAGGACGGCGACGGTCACGGTGGAGGTGTGGACGCGGCCTTGGGTCTCGGTGGCGGGGACACGCTGGACGCGGTGAACGCCGGATTCGTACTTCAAATAACGGAACACTTCCTGCCCGGTGATTTTCAGGATGACTTCCTTGAATCCACCGACTTCGGAGGGCGAGCTTTCGAGGTGTTCTGATTTCCAGCCGCGGAGGTCGGCGTAGCGTTGATACATGCGCATCAGCTCTGCGGCGAAGAGGGATGCCTCATCGCCACCGGCACCGGCGCGGATTTCTATCAGCGCGTCGCGGTCCTCGCCGGGGTCGGCGGGAAGCAGCGCGTATTGGAGCTCGCCGCTGAGCTTTTCGATCTCCTTTTCAAGCGCCGGGATTTCCTCGGCGGCCATCATGGAGAACTCGGGGTCGTCGGACTTGGCGAGTTCCTGGTTGTCGGCGAGGTGGCGTTTGGCGGCTTCGAGCTTGTCCCAGAGTTCGAGGGTTTGCTTGAGCTTGCCGTGCTCGCGGAGAATCTCGGTGGCGCGCTTGGGGTCGGCGAAAAGCTCGGGATCGCCCACCGCTTCCTCCAGTTCGGAGAAGCGGTCGCGGCGTTTGGCGATGAGGGAGGAGTAATCCACGGAAACAGGTAGAAGCTGATGGATTTCCCGACTGAGACAGTCGGGGCGCTTTGGGATCTCAGCTCTGGTCGATGGTCTTCTCGGTGGCGGCGTCGATGATGAGGAATTTTTCGCGGTTCATGGTCGGGTCCGAGCGGAAGATGAGACGGCCGGAATGCGAGCGCTCGAGTTCCATGAGGAGCTTGGCGTCCTCGCTCTTGAAACGGTTGAGGACGTCGCTGTTCACGATGACGATGATGTCGCCGACCGAGTCGTGACGTTTCTGGATTACGGTATGCAGGCGGCGCTGGATCTCGATGGACATGGTCATCGGGGTTTTGACGCGGGCGCGGCCCTGGCAATACGGGCAGGGTTCATACATCGAGTCCCGCAGCGATTCGTTAAGCCGCTGGCGGGTCATTTCCATCAGGCCGACGGGGGATATCTGGAGGACCTGGGTCTTGGCCTTGTCCTTCTTGAGGCGCTCCTTGATGGCCTTGTAAACCGTCTGCTGGTCCTTGCGGTGGCGCATGTCGATGAGGTCGATGACGACGAGGCCACCGATGTTGCGGAGGCGGAGTTGCCGGGCGACTTCGACGGCAGCTTCGACGTTGGTTTCGAGGATCATCTTGTCCACGTCCTTGGAGCCGCGGTTGCGGCCGGTGTTGACGTCGATGGCGATGAGCGCCTCGGTTTCATCGATGACGATGTAGCCGCCGCAGGGCAGCCAGACTTGGCGGGAAAACGCTTCGTCGATTTGCTTCTGGATGCCGACGCGCTCGAAGATCGGCTGGCCGGCGGCGGAGGGCATGTAATGGATGCGGCGCTTGGCGCGGCGGGAAATTTTCCCGGCGATTTCGCGAATCATCTCGGTGGTCTCGGCGTCGTCGCACATGACCTGGTCGATTTCCTCGGTGAGGAAATCGCGGGCGGTGCGCTCGATGAGGCCGGGCTCTTGGAAGATGCAGGCGGGGGCGGGGTTGTTAGCGCGGCGGGCTTCGATCTCGTCCCACTGCTCGAGGAGCATGTGGAGGTCGCGCACGAGGTGGCGGCGGCGGATGCCGCTGGCGGCGGTGCGCATGATGATGCCCATGCCTTCGGGGACCTGGAGTTTCTGGGTGATGATGCGGAGGCGTTGCCGTTCCTTGGGATCCTCGATCTTGCGGGAGATGCCGAACTGTTCGGTGAAGGGCATGAGGACGAGGTAGCGGCCGGCCAGCGAGATGTTCGTCGTGACGCGCGGGCCCTTGGTGCCGATGGGGCCTTTGGAGACCTGGATGACGATTTCCGAACCAATCGGATAGATGTCGGGGATGTCCTTGGAGCTGATTTTTTTCTGCTGCTTCCTTTTGCCTTCGCGCTGGATCTCCTCCAAGCCGGCGTCGAGCGCGGCGGGGATGGCGTCCCAGAAGTGGAGGAAGGCGTTTTTGTCGAGTCCGATGTCGACGAACATCGCCTTGAGGCCGCCTTCGATGTTTTTGACGCGGCCCTTGAAGATGCCGCCGACGATGTTCTGGTCGCCCTCGCGCTCGACGGTGTATTCCTCGAGCACGCCTTCTTCGAGGAGTGCGACGCGGCGTTCGAGTTTCTCGACGTTGACGACGATGCTGTTGCCGCGGGACGGGTTGGGTTTGCCGATGCCGAGGAGTCTTTTGATATGTTGGATCATGTTGATGGGAGTTTGTTGGTTAGAGAGTTGTTGTTCGGGGTGGGGGAAATCAGGGTTCCGTGACGGGGATGGCTTTGGGGATGACCGAGCCCTCGGCGTCCACCTCGGGGGTGATGGTCGGGGTGGGGGTGACGGTGGTGGAGGGAGAGGGATGGATGGGGAGGGCGACCTCGCCGGCTTCCTCGCCGGTCTCGCCGGCGGGTTCTTCCGCGGCTTGCGGCAGGGCCTCCGCCCCGGCGACGGGCGGCGGTGCCGGGGCTGTCTGGCCTGCTTCGATGGCGGCGATCATTTCCGGGGAGATCTCGATGGTCTTCTCGATGCGGTCGGTATTTCCGAGGGCTTTGGCCATGGGTTTGAGCGGAAGCTTCACGCCGTTGTCGCGGGCGAAAAGGCCGCGTAAGACGAGGTTGACCAGCGGGCCGCAAACGCCGCCGCCGGAGCCGCCGTTCTGGACGAGGATGCAGATGGCGTATTTCGGGTTGTCGTAGGGTGCGAAGCTCATGATCCACGAGTTGTTGGACTTCGCGCCGTTGTCGGTGGTCTGGGCGGTGCCGCTTTTTGAGGCGACGACAACGTTCGTGAGTTTGACTTTTCCGGAGGTTCCTCCGGGGTCGTTGGTTGACATCCGCATGCCTTTGCGGATGAGCTCGATGTCGCTGGCCTTGATCCCCGACTGCGTGAGATCGACCTCAAGCTTGGGGATGTCCGGAACGAGGGTTTTGCCGTCCTCGCTCACCGCGTGTTTCACGATCCGGGGTTTGTAGTATTTGCCGCCGTTGGCGACGCAGGCGGTGACGGCGCACATCTGGAGCGGGGTGGCCAACGAGTCGCCCTGGCCGATAGAGAGGAAGGCGTTGAGGGCGGGAGTCATGGTGAGGGAAGGGTTGGCGCTGCGCCACGCGCGGCTTCCGGGCAGGATGCCGGCGTCTTCCTTGGGCAGCTCGATACCGGTGCGCTTGCCGATGCCGACGATCTGGCAGCCCTCGACCATCGCCTTCCAGCCGATGGTGTTGGCGAGCTTGTTGAAATACGGATTACAAGAATGCTGAATGGCTTCGGACAGGTCCTGGCCGCCGTGGTTGCCCTTGTGCAGGTTCCAGATCCAGCAGCCTACGTTCTTGTTGCCGTAGGTGACGTAGCCGTCGCAGGAGTAATTGCGGGTGGCGTTGCCTGCCAAGGCGCCCGCGATGGCGGTGGGGATCTTCATGGTCGAGCCCGGAGTGAACTCGGAAATGGCGCGGTTGGTGAACGGGGCGAGCTGCATGTTGGCCCGATAGGCGTCCCAGTTCTTTTGGGAAATGCTGGGGATGAAGTCGTTCGGGTCGTAGTCGGGCACGGAGGCCATGGCGAGGACCTCGCCGGTGTTGACGTCCATCACCACGCCGGCGGCGCGGCCCGCGAGACGCAGGGTGTTCTCTAACAGGAACTGGACGCGGGCGTCGATGGTGAGCCGGAGTTTGGCGCCGATGCCGGGCTTGGTGTAGTCGGACATCCGGATGGTGCGGCCCTTTTCGTCCTTCACGATGGTCTTCTGTCCCTCCGGTCCGCGGAGGGTTTCGTCCATGGAGAATTCCACGCCGGCGATGCCTTTTTCATCGCCGATGTAGTGGTTGAACTTGCGGGTAGCGCTGTCCGGGACGTCGCCTTTTTCCCACTGTTTCAGATAGCCGAGGACGTGGCTGGCGAGGGCGCCGTAGGGATAGTGCCGCTGCGGGCGGATGCTCGGATAGACTCCGGGGAGTTCGAGGTTGTGCTCAGCGAATTTGGAGAACTCCTCGTAGCTGAGGTCGGAGCGGTAGCTGAAGGGGATGAGGCCGCCGTGGGTGAGGAAGTGGGTGCGGAGGTCGCCGGCCTTGTAGGGCCGCGCGAGGTTGAGGCGCGGGTCGCCGAGCACGCGGATGGGGCCGTCTCGGACGATGGCGACGATGTCCTTCTCCGAACGCTTGCGGGGCAGGCCGTCTTGCTGGGTCAGGCGCTGGATGGTCGGGTCCTCGACGTGTTGTGATAGATAGGCCTGGCGGATTTCGTCGAGGTTGAAGGAGACCTCGTAGTTGCGGAGGTTGCGGGCGAGGGTGATGCCGTTGCGGTCGGTGATTTCGCCGCGGATGCCGGGCTCGCGGACGGTGACGGTGCGGTTGCCGGGCACCTGCTGGAGGAAATCGTCGCGACGGACAATTTGGAATTCATAGAGGCGGGAAAGCAGCGCGCCGAAGCCGACGAGCACGAGGGCCGTCAGCAGATAGAGTCGGAAGCGATAGCTGGGTTCCATGGCTTCAGTAGGCGTGGCGGCGTTTCCGGCCGGCGTCGGGATTGATCGAGTGGTCGCAGAATTTCGCGACGCGGAAGAGCAGCCAGAAGACGAAAGGGGAAAACAACATGGTCAGCAGCGAGGTGAAAACCATTTGCATGACGGTGGCCTTAGAGAGCACGAAGTCCCCGCGGACGAAGTTGATGATGGCATACTCGGCCGCTAGATAGAGGAAGATGGCAATGCCGGACAGGAAGGCGGAGAACTGCCATTTTCCCTGTTTGAAGAGCGGCTGGATTCCCTGCATCAGGAAACCCATCGCGCCGAAGAGCAGGATCGAGTAACCGAAGCGCAGGGACTCGACCTGCTGGGTATAGACTTCCGGGTCCCCGCCGTGCGGGCCGAGCGCGCAGTGGGAGTCCCAAAAAAACCCGCCGATGAAGGCAAGCAGCAGCATGGTGGGTTGGCCGACGGTGACGGCCGCGCAGAGGAACACCAACTGGATGAGCATGATGCGCGACTGGTGGATGCCCGTGAGCGCAGGCAGGAACTGCTGCACCACGAAGGAGGCGAGCAGGAGCAGGATCGTAATGAACGAGTAGCGGATCACGGACGGGTCAGGGAGCGGCGGAGAGCACGACGAAAACCGTGCCTAGATCCGCGAAGTTCACCGAGGGCCGGACGAGAGCTTCGGAATCCAGCGCGCCTTTTTCGACGGAATCGATGGTTCCAAGTAAAATGTTAGGCTGGAAGATACCTCCACGGCCGGTGGTGAAGACGCGTAGCCCCGGACGGAGCGCGGCGTCGGTGGATAGAAATCTGAGGCGCAGCAGCGGGTTGCCGTCGAAGCGGCCGCGCTGGCCGCTGAGAATGCCAACTTCCGGCGAGCCCTCGACGCGGGCGGAGACCTGGCATTTCTCGTCGGTGAGCAGGAGCACCGACGAGCGGTTCTGGTCCTTGTAGATGCGGTCGATTTTGCCGACGAGTCCTTCGTTAGAGAGGACGGCGAGCTGGGTGCCGATGCCGCGCTCCTGGCCGGCGTCGATGTCCACGGTCTGCCACCAGGTGGTCGGCTGGCGGCGGATGACCTGCGCGGGGACCACGTCGAAGTGGGTGGCCTTCTGGTAATCGAGGGCATGCCGGAAGCGCTCGTTTTCGAGTTCGAGTTCGCGGTAGCGCGACTCGATGATGCGCAGACGGCCGAGCTCGCTGCGGACGGTTTCGAGCTCCACTTCGAGTTCTTTTGAATGCCGCGTCTCCTGGAGAAACGCGCGGGCCTGGGTTTCCATTTTCGAGCCGGATTTCAAAAACGGCGACATCGCCGAAAAGTAAAGATCCTGCACCTCGCGCACGGCGCGGTCGCTTTGGGTGAACGCCCAAAAGGCTCCTCCGAGGAAGAGCAGCAGCGCGATGAGATTGAGCGGCTTCATGGCCGGAATGGGCCTGGCGAGGTCCGTTTAGCGGTCGGAGTTGGTGACCCGCTTCAGGAGCGCAAGTTCCTGAAGCGCCTTGCCAGTGCCTTCGGCCACGGCGCTGAGGGGATCCTCGGCGATGTGGACGGGCAGCCCGGTTTCCTCGCGCAGGAGACGGTCAAGCCCCTTGAGCAAGGCGCCACCGCCGGCCAGCACGATGCCGCGATCGACGAGGTCGGCGGCGAGTTCCGGCGGGCAGCGTTCGAGAGTGGTGCGGACGGCGTCGACGATGGTGCGGAGTGGGTCCGCCATGGCCTCGCGGATTTCCTGCGAGGTGATGGTGATGGTTTTGGGAAGTCCGGCGACGAGGTCGCGGCCCTTGACCTCCATGGTCATTTCCTTGGGCAGGGGAGCGGCCGAACCGAGGCGGATCTTGATGTCTTCCGAAGTGCGCTCGCCGATCATCAGGTTGTAGGCGCGCTTCATGTATTGGACGATTGCCTCGTCCAACTCGTCGCCGGCGGTGCGGACACTGCGGGCGTAAACGATGCCGGAGAGGGAAATTAGCGCGACCTCAGTGGTGCCGCCGCCGATATCGACGATCATGTTTCCGGCCGCTTCCTGGACCGGAAGGCCCACGCCGATCGCCGCCGCCATCGGCTCCTCGATCAGGTAAACCTCGCGGGCACCAGCCTGCTCGGCGGATTCGCGGACGGCGCGGCGCTCGACTTCGGTGATCCCGGATGGGATCGCGATGAGCACCCGCGGGTTTGAGCGGCGGCCCTTGTTCACCTTGCGGATGAAGTGGCGCAGCATCGCCTCGGTGACTTCGAAATCCGCGATCACGCCGTCCTTCAATGGGCGGATCGCGACAATATTGCCCGGCGTGCGGCCGAGCATGCGTTTCGCATCGTCCCCCACAGCGAGCACCTCGTTGGTGCCGGCTTTGACTGCGACGACCGAGGGTTCGCGTAAAACGATGCCGTGGTCTTTGACGTTAATCAGGGTATTCGCAGTGCCTAGGTCGATGCCGATATCATTAGAAAACAGGTTTCCGAAAAGCTTTTTGAACATGGATGTTTTTGAAAATAAGAGAGTAAATCGTAAAAATGGATGGTTTCCCGAGTCCGGCCGCCGCGTCATTCAGTTGGCAAGCCTGAAGAAAAACGGTGCGGTGCAAGGAACTCCTGAAGTCGAACGGAGGAATGTCAACACTCGCCGCCCCGAGGTCAAGCGGGAATCCGTGTTCCTCGCCGTGCGGTCCAATGTTCCACACGATGGAAACGAGCGCCTCGCTCCAAATGGAGTGGCAAAAGCGGCGTATGCTGGCGGATTTGACGGCGTGAGAGGATATCTTCGACGCCTTAGTTTGGAACGTCGCCCTGCAGCGGCCCGCGATTTCCGGTTCTGACGGTCACGGGTATCCGGTCGTATCGTATTGAAATCGGCGTGAACGACGGCTTGCCGTTTCCAAATCCGCTGTTTAATTTGCGGCTCCACAGACGCCCATGAAATCGATTTCCCTTCTCTCCCTGTTCGTTTTGATCGCTCCGCTCTCAGCACAAGACAAGGCCGCGCCCGTCGAGAAAAATCCCGTCGTCAACAAGGATGCCTTGCTGCCCAATCAGCAGGCATTCCTCAATCTCCCCGAGGAGAGCCGGAATGAATTCATCAAGCATCTCAGCGAGGGCAACCGTCTTTTCCAACAGAAGCGGGTCTTTGAAACCCTCGAAGAACTCGACAAGGCGTCGAAGATTTTCACCGACAGCCCGGAGATCTACAACCTGCGGGGCAGCTGCTTCGTGGAAATGCGCTCGTTCGACAAGGCGCTCGACCAGTTCGAAAAGGCCCGCGCCCTGGCCAAGGATAACCCCAGCATCGACTTCAACGTTGGGGAGGTTTATTTCGTCACCAAAGAGTGGAAAAAGGCCTTGGATCTGTTTGAGAAGATCATGAAAGTGCTGCCGCCGGAGAGTCTCGCGCTCGGGCGGTTGGTGGAGTTCAAGATCCTGCTCTGCAAGAAGAAGCTCGGATTGAACGACGAGGTGACGATCCTGGCCGGCAAATATGATTTCCTGGATGACTCGCCGTTCTATTATTACACGCAGGCGGCCCTTGCTTACGACAGCGATAATTTGGTCAAGGCGGAAGAGTGGCTGGCGATCGCCGGCCGGATTTTCCAAGATCCGAACGTGCTCGCGCCGTGGCAGGACACGCTTGTCGAGTATGGATATATCAAGAGTTTCTACGGCGACGATGCCGGAACGGAACAGTGAACTGGCGGGGGCGGTCTTGAACGCCCGCCAAAAGCTCCGCCGGACCCCGCGTCATGGTTCGATTTTGTTTCAAAACCCTACTGCTTATTCTTGTCGTGCCGGGCGTTTTCGGCAGCGGGGCGGCGGTCGGGCAGGGAGGCGCCCCCAAGATCGTGGTGCCCACGGGCAGCCGTCCGGTGGTGCCGGCGCGACCTCCGTTGGCCTCCACGGCCAGAGTGCTCTATCCGTGGAAAACCCATGTGACCTGTACGATTTTCTGGATTGGCGAGCAACCGACGTCGCGCAATCCGACCCCGAACTGCAAGTCGTCCTGGGATCAGAACTGGGCGTCCAATTTCGGCGGTTACGATGATCCGGAGCCGGCGAACCGGGTGGCGAACCATACGACGGGTGAATTCCGGCCTAAAGGTTTCCAGCCCAAACTCAACCCGTTTTATGTCGCGCTGCCCTATAACGACGTGCAAGGCGCGGGCAGGCACAAGCCGGAAGCCGCGAGGGTCGTTCCGTGGTTCGCGCGGGTGAGTCCGGAGCCAGGCAAGACAGTTTGCAAAGGGCGCTGGGTCCAGATTTACAAAGGCAGCCGGAGTTGTTACGCGCAGTGGGAGGATTGCGGGCCGTGGGTGACCGATGACTGGGAGTTTGTCTTCGGCACCAAGCCGCCGAAAACGACGCAGAATGGCGCGGCGGGAATTGATCTTTCGCCCTCGATCCGCGACTACCTCGGCTTGCGCTCCGGCCAGAAAGTGCACTGGCGCTTCGTCGAGGCCGGGCAGGTTCCTTACGGGCCTTGGAAAAAATACGGGCAGGAGGCTCCGGTCGTGAACAATCCCGACTTGCTCGCCCAGCAGCGTTATCTCGAATATTTGAGGAAGCTGCGCGATGAGGAGTTTATGAAAAAGCCCCTGAACCAACTCTGAAACCAAGCGCCCAAACGGCGGAAATATTTCGGTTTTTGGGAATTCTCAGCTTCGGCGAGGAATAAAGCTTCATTCTTCTTGACTCGTTTTGGAGCGAGGCCTAAATCGCCGCCCCCAAACGAACTTTTACCACTGATTCCCATGGCCAACGCACAAGTTATTCTCAAAGAAAAAATCGAAGGCCTTGGTGCCGAAGCTGATGTCGTCAAAGTCCGCGCCGGATACGCCCGGAACTTCCTTATCCCTCAAGGCAAGGCTTTCGAAGCCAACCGCTCGAACCTCCGCCACGTGGAAGCTCTCAAAACCGCTCGCGCAGCCCGCGAGGCCATCGAACTCGTCGCGTTGCAGGAACTCGCCGTGAAGATTTCCAAGCTCAAGCCGAAGTTCGTGCTTTCGACCGGTCAAGGTGGCAAGGCATTCGGATCGGTCACCAACATGGACATCCACAAGGAACTCGAAGCAGCTGGCATCGTCATCGACCGCCACTCCATCGAGCTCGAGAAGCCGGTGAAAAAGTCCGGCAAGACCGAAGTCCAAATCCGCCTCCATCCCGAGGTCATCGCCACGCTCATCATCTCGGTGGACGCAGGTGCGGAGGAGGAAGCCGAAGCGTGATCCGCGGCTGATTGATTGTCATGATAACCCCCGGTGCGTGAGACGAACCGGGGGTTTTTGTTTTTGAGCGCGAACTCGAAATAGGAGGGTCAGCAGTTTCTCCCGGTCGAATCTCTCGCTCAGCTTCGCCTCCATGGGCAGGGCCGCCAGAAGGACGAACGCATGTGGGTCCGTCATCGCCGCCCACAAGACCGGCATCGTCTATTGCGCCATCCGGAAGAAAGTGGAGGTGGTCCCCGACACCCTCGCGAGTTGGGGCCTGAAATGCGTGGCCTATTACGGCGGCATGATTGAGCAGGACCGCGTCCGCACCCAGGAAGCCTTCATCCAGCGTAAGGCGGACGTCGCCCGCATGTCACGCCGGTCCCGCGATGGCTGGGAGCCGCGTTTCGGCCGTTGCCGCACTGTCCAGATGCTCGCCGGCAGCAAGTCGCAGAAAATCATCTCCGCCGGGCTGGACCAGCTCACCACCTACGGCATTCTCCGTGACAAGGGCGCCGGCTATCTCAACGGCCTGGTGTGCTACCTGTCAGACGCAGGACTCGTCCACACAGTCACCAACGGCGACTACCCGCTCATGACGCTCACCCCGCTGGGCGACACGGTCATGCGCGGCGAGGCATTATTCCAACTCGTCTAGCCGGATTCCGAGGCGGGAAAAAAGGAGGTCGCCCTCAAGGACCGCGGCCAGCTTTACTCGATGCTTCGCGTTCTGCGCGCGAAGATTGCGAAACGCGACGAAGTCCCGCCCTAGGTGATTTTTCCTAACGATAATCTCGAAGCCCTAGGACGCTACCAACCCGTCACCACCGGGGAAGACCTGCATCTCCCCGGCATTGGCGCGGCCAAGGTTCGGCGCTACGCCGAGCCCTTTCTGGAAGCCTTCCGCGTCTGGATAAAATCGCACGGCAGGAAAGTTCCGCATTGGCTCATGGATCACACGATCGCCGCTGCAGAGGCGGAGTGGGGGATCACCACTGCCTCGGAAACGCCTTCAGTCGCGGGATTTCACACAACGAAAGCCGGTGTGATGGGTGGCTGTGTTGATCTCGCCCTTGCCGCGGGTGCCGATCATGTAGCGCGTGCAATATTGATCGGTGCAAAGAAAAGAGCCACCGCGCTGGCTACGTTTCTTGGTTCCCGGTTCGGCGGGATCCCACGAGGAGGGTGGACCCTTGGGATCAGCTACAGGTTTTCCGCCAGAGGACTTTGCCATGAGCGGATAGGCATCCGCGCGATACCAATCGGCCACCCACTCCCAGACGTTGCCCGCCATGTCGTGAAGGCCGTAGGCGTTGGCGGGAAACGAGGCGACGGGAGCGGTTCCGGCGAATCCATCGGTAGCCTCATTCTTGTTGGGAAAACGGCCCTGCCAGGTGTTTGCCATGATTTTTCCGGCCGGTTGGAACTCGTCGCCCCAAGCGTAAGTTTTACCGCTGAGACCGCCGCGAGCGGCGAATTCCCACTCCGCCTCGGTGGGCAGCCGCTTGCCGGCCCACTTCGCGTAGGCCACTGCGTCCGGCCATGTAATGTGAACGACCGGGTGGCTTTCGCGGCCTTTGATCGAGGAGCCCGGGCCGTCGGGGCGGCGCCAGTTTGCGTCTTTGACGTAGGACCACCATTGCAAGTGGTTGTCGGTACGCACCTCGCGGGAAGGCGGGCGGAATACCACGGCTCCCGCCACCAGCGCCTCGGGCGGCGCGTCAGGAAACTCCTCGCGGGTCGGCGTGATTTCAGCGATGGTCCGGTGCCCGGTCGCTTCAACGAATTTTGAAAACTCGGCATTGGTCACTTCGGTGCGGTCCATCCAAAACCCCTCCACCTTGGCGCGCAGCACCGGCCGGGCGTCCACGACCGTAGCGGGTGAACAAATGCCGGACGAGGCGGCGGGCGCCCCCATCGAAAACTCGCCGCCGGGAATCCACACCATGCCAGCCGGTGCCTTGCCAGACGCTGTGGTGTCCGCTTCCACAGTGGGTTGGAAATCCGATGCGCGGGCGGACATGGTAAAGAGCAATGCAATCCACAATACCAGTGGCCGGCTGGAATGAAATAATGATGAAGTCATGCGTGAATATATCGGGATAAGCGGTTGAGCAAAGTCGTTTCAGCGATTGCTTTCCGCAACACATTCGCCGTGTTGCCGCAGTGGCTTTTTCCTGAATCCACTGGGATCGCGGATCATCACTGCTCACGGAACGAATTCAGACACCCGCCTTGATCGACTTTTGTATCTTTTCCCAGAAGCCGAAGAAACCGGCGGTGGCGAGCGGACGGAGAGCGAGATCTTCGGGACGATCCAAGAGCAGGAGATCGATACCGGATTTTGTCAGCGTGGTTTGCAGCTCCTCGATTTGGTCGTCTAGCGGCCCGATTTCGGGACGCATGGCGGCGATTTGTTGGAGCTGGTGGTCGGACGCCCAGCGAAGAAGTGCCCCGGTGATGGGCGAATCGACGTGAAGCCGGGCTTCGATTCCGAAGGCCGAACCTGCGCGCCCGGCCGCATCGGTGAGCGCGGCGCGAAGCCAACTGGTTTTAGGTTCCGGGTAGCGGAAACGAGTCCAAGTGGCCGTGTCGCCGGTGGCAAGGATGGCGCTGGGTCTCAACGCTGCAAGCGGGCTTTGTTCGATGAAAAGATCTTCTTCGTGAATCCAGATCCCGAGCCGGCACTCCTTTGGAGAAGGCGAGGACGGAAGTGAGGGGCGGGTGATGACGGAAACTTGCTCGGGGGGAAGGATCAGCGGGTAAGGATTTTCTAACAAATAAAGTCCCGCGTGGTGTATTTCCAGAATCTCGGGAGGTAGATATTTTTCTAAATTGCGACGGCGCGGCAGGTAGGTTTTTCCCGGAGTCTGAAGCCCGGCAACCCACCGCCATGAGAGCGTGTTGGAGGCCGGGTCTCCATCGAGTAGATGGCGGAGGAAGAAGTCGGCCCCGAGTTGCCAGGGAAGCCGTTCAATGTGAATCCACCATCCAGCGAACCACATGCGGGCGTGGTTGTGGAGATAGCCGGTTTCCATCAGTTCGCGGGCGAAGTGGTTCATGATGGCGACCGGGCCTTCACCGGCTTCGCAGAGAGCGGCGCGTGCCCGGACGCCTTCGGATTGCGGGTTTTTTTGCAACGCCGCGAGTTGATCGAGGTAGGCCGTCCACAGCTGGGGCCGGAGCGAGAGCCAGTTTTTCCAATAGCGCCGCCAATAGACTTCTTGGGTGAATTTTTCGACGGTCGATGCGGCGTATCGCCGGAGGGGCGCTGCGGCACATTCGGATTCGAGAATCAATCGGTGCCGGATCGCCGGGGAGAGTCTCGAAACATGGGGGTGGCCGGGAACAACCTGATTCCGTTTGCCTGCATAGCGTCCGGCGAGGGGAATGAAGGCATTAAGCTGCTCAAGCGCATCCTTGCGGGTGAATGAAAACCCAGGTGTAGGCCGGGGGAAGAGTTCGTTTTTCATGTTAGATTGTGATGGATAACTCGCGGCATGCCTTCAAGCCCGCGATCCAGCGGTGATCGATGCCATTCGCCGCGGCAAGGAGCGAGCCAACGACAGCACCCCGGTGGCAGTTGTCTCCACCGACCATGGCGTTGGCAATGATGCCGGTATCGAAGCAGTCATGATACTTCCAAGTGAGATAGAGGGCGGCCGGAAATGCCTGATCGATGTAGCAAGCGGGGCTCAAGATGCTGCCAATGATTTCATTGTCCGGACGGGTCGCCCACCGTTCGGCTTTCCGGCTAGAGAACCAATCGCCTGCCTCGCGGATGATCGCATCGCGTATCGATGTGCCCGAGTTGATGGATTTCAGCAATCGGGCGAGACAATCGGCGGCTCGTTGGACGTTGCTGTGGCGGTGGGTGAGTGCAAGATGCTCGCGGGTGGCGCCGCGCCAATCGGCATCCTCCGGCAGTGCTGCGAGCAGTGCGGGGATTTGGGCGAGTCCGCCGATGTGTTCATCGGAGATTCCGCACTGGGTGACCGCCTTACCTTGAGCGTAGCGGGTGAAGAAACCGCGGTGGTATTCCTCAACATAGGTGTCGCGATGCCAGCCAGGCGTCAACATGCACTCGATGTAGCGGCGGGCCCAGCGCTCGGGATCGTAGCCGCCGTGGGAACGGACTTGCTCGTAAAGTTCGGTCGCGAGTCGGAAGTTCACCGTATTTTCGCCGGCCTCCAGGAACTGATGATAGTGGATGCCGCGCTGGCCCCAGAAGGCGGCCTGGTCCCGGAGGATATCGCCCCGTTCGTTGAGCGCGTGGTATTCCGAACGCCAGAGGATGCTGCCGGGGTGCGGGTTTCGCGGAGCCTGATAGGAATCGAGCACCCCGTAATCGTGCCTGAGGGCTTCCCGGTCATAATACCAATGGCCGGGCATCGTAAGGGCATCGGCGACGAGGGTACCGAGATAGGCGTGGTGGAGGGTCATGGCGTGTAAGGATAACGCGGACTTCCA
This sequence comes from Akkermansia muciniphila, assembly GCA_945879075.1. Classification (GTDB taxonomy): domain Bacteria; phylum Verrucomicrobiota; class Verrucomicrobiia; order Verrucomicrobiales; family Akkermansiaceae; genus Luteolibacter; species Luteolibacter muciniphilus_C. The sequence goes on from CAMCUY010000002.1 coordinate 56,449, forward strand.
ATCGCGCCACCCGTGAGTCGGATGATCCGGGCTTGCGGATCCGATGAACTGCCAAATGGTCCCGGCGTGAAGGAAATTGCAACCATCGGAGCCGGCGTGGCGGGATTGACAGCTGCGTGGTCGCTGGCGAGGCATGGATTTGCACCGGTGGTTCTTGAGAAAAGTTCGAGCCTCTCGGGGCGGGCGGCATCGCGCGGCAGGGGAGGCGTAAGGTTCGATGACGGGGCGAATTCCTTTCGATTGGACAACCCGGCGAACGAGACGCTGGTGCGTCATGCTTTGCCGACTGACGACTTGGTGGAAATCTCCGGAGATGTATGGACCTTTGACGTTTCTGGCAAGCTGACGCCAGGGAATCCGAAGCACAACGCAGAGGCGAAATATACCTATCGAAACGGTATCAGCCAGTTGGGCAGGCTGTTGGCCGAGAGTTCGGGAGTGGAGGTGTGCCGGCAGACGCGCGTCATCTGACTCGATCAGCGCGGCAGGCGCTGGAGACTGGTGGATGGGGCGGGGAATGATGCGGGCGAGTACGATCGGGTCATTCTAACATAAACTGCGCCCCAGTGCATGAAAATCATCGGGTCCAGCACGATGGCAGTATCCCCTTAAGGCGGATCTCACCCGCGCCCTGGCTGAATCCAGCTAACATCCTCAGTTATCGTTCGTCCTTGGCTACGAGCAAGCCCTAGCCCGATCACAGCCGTTACATGCGCTGTTGAGCACGGATTACCGGAATGCGGTGGCATGGCTGGGTTTCGAGGAATACAAGCCGGGGCATCTTCGGACGGTCAGGGAGTCCTTGTGGTCCAGATGTTGCCCGTCTGGACGGGTCAGCGGTTCGATGTTGATCGGGAGGAACTTCTTGAGTCGGTCAGCCGTGAGGCGGGGATGCCGTCTGCATCCGACGCGTCCACCCGTTTCAAGACCATGGCCGAAGCCAGTCGCGTGATGGTGGAGGATATCCAGGCTCGTGAAGAAGGGTGAGTAGGGCCAGCGGCTTAGGCGTGGTGCAGCAAAATCGAGTTCGCAGCAAAGTGATCGGATAGAATGTCAGAAACGATGACCAGCGGCGTGCCCGGCCGGACGAGGTCTTCCTTCCGCAGCAGCTCGCTAACGCGCTGGATGGTTTCCTCGATGTTGGAGGCGAAGGGCAGCTTAATGCCGCGGATGCCGCGGGTCAGGGAGAGCTTGCGGCAGACGTGCTCGGTGGGGGTGAATGCATAGAAGCCGGAGGTCCGCGGCCGCAGCATGGCCACGTGGTTGGCTAGAACGCCGCGGCGGGTGAGCACGACGAGCCGCGCGTCCGGCAGCGAGTCCGCCAGAGTGACGGCGGCGCGGGCGGTCTTCTGCCGCTCGTCGCGGAGCAGCACGTTCTGGCCGAAGCCGTGGCCGCCGGAGCGCTCGATACGCGAGGAAATGCGGACGAGCGCTTCCACGCAGCGCTCCGGATAGCGACCCACCGAGGTTTCGCCGGAAAGCATCAAACAGTCAGCTTCCTCGTAAGCAGCGTTCATCACGTCGGTGACTTCCGCGCGGGTCGGGGTGGGGTTGGTGATCATCGATTCTAACAACTGGGTGGCGACGATGACGCGGGTGCCGAGCTCGTGGCAGCGCTTGACGATGCGGCGCTGGAGGATAGGCAGTTCCTCGAACTCGACCTCCGTGCCCAGATCGCCGCGGGCGACCATGATGACGTCGGCCTCGTGGATGATGGCGTCGATATTGCGGATGGCTTCTTGGTCCTCAACCTTAGCGACGATCTGCGCCTCGCCTTCAAGCGCCTGCATCGCCTCGCGCAGTTCACGGACATGGGCGGAGTCGCGGACGAACGAGCCGGCGATGTAGTCGGCGCCGCACTCGACGGCGAGCGAAAGGTCTCTGTGGTCCTTTTCAGTGAGCGCGGGGAGGTTGAGGCGGACGCCAGGAAGATTGATGTGGCGGCGGGAGCCCATCGAGCCCGGCGTCTTTACCGAGCAGAGAATGCGGTCGGTTTCCACCACGTCGATGCGCATCAGCATGGCGCCGTTGTCGACGACGAGCGTGTTGCCCACGGTGACGTCGCCCATGAGGCCGTCGTAGTTGACAGTGGTGGATAGCGGGACCGACTTGTCCGCGCCGACTTTGCGGAACTCGACGATGTCGCCTTCCAGCAGGTCGTAGGGTTTGTCGAGGTCGCCGGTGCGGATGGATGGGCCGGTGAGGTCGAAGAGGACGGCGATGTGGGCGTCCCGCGCTTCGGATTGGCGGCGGACTCGCTTGGTCATTTCCGCGGCCCACTCGTGCTTGGCGTGGCTCATGTTGAGCCGGAAAACGTTGGTGCCCGCGTCGATGAGCTTGCCGATCATTTCTTCGGCTTCGGTGGCAGGGCCCAGGGTGATGATGATCTTGGTTTTGCGTGACATGGATTCGAGGATCTGAGCTACGGGCGGGACCGGATCGTCCGCCCCGGGGCAGGAAACATGCCCGGCGCATCCAGAGCAAGCCGGGAAGCGGAAATGATGCCTATTGCCGCCTATTACCCTCGAAATCCTCGGTTTTTCAAGCATCGTCGAGCAAGCCCTTGAGCCCGCCGAAGAAATTGTCGAGCTCGTCGGAGCTCGGAGCCGCGCCGAGGATATCGTCGTAGGTGGTGTGGGTGAGGTGCTTGTCGTCGAGCTCGCCAATGAAGCTGCTAGGTTGGCAGCCGGTTTCCTGGCCCCACTTGATGCGGGTGGAGCAGTAAGTCATGGTCAGCTGGTCCTGAGCGCGGGTGATGCCGACGTATAACAACCGCCGTTCCTCGTCCTTGGTGCCCTCCGCGATGCTGCGGGTGTGCGGCAGGAATCCTTCTTCGAGGCCGACGAGGAAGACGATGGGGAATTCGAGGCCTTTCGATGCGTGGAGGGTGATGAGAGTGACGCCTTGTTTTTTCTCAAGATCCTCGTCGTCCTTGTCGGAAGCAAGGGCGCTGTGGTCGAGAAAGGACTGTAGCGTCTTCTTGGGCCCTTTCGCCAGGTGCTGGCGGAGGCTGTCCACGACGCTGAAAATGCCTTCGCCGCGTTGCTGACGCTCGCTGTCGGTCTTGCACGCGCGCTCGATCCACGGAAGGTATTCGATTTGCTTGATCAGCGCGTCCAGCACGTCGGCGGGGTTTTCCCTGGCGATTTCGATGCGGTTCTTGGCGCCGGCGATGGTGGCGACAAACTCCTGCACGGCGTTGGCGGCCTTGCCTCCTAACTGGTCGGTGAAATTCGGATCGCACAGCGCCTGCCAGACGGACTCATGGTGCTCGCGGCTCCAGTCAGTGGCGAGCACGGCGGTGGACTGGCCGATGCCGCGGTTCGGCGCGTTGAGCACGCGCAGCAGGGCGACGTCCGCATCCGGCGCGGCGAGGAGCTGGGCGTAGGCGAGCACGTCGCGAACTTCCCGGCGGTCGTAGAAACTCTGCGCGCCGACCATCCGGTAGGGCATCTTGCGCTCGCGGAAGGCGAGCTCGAGCTTGCGGCTCTGGCCGTTGGTGCGGAACAGGATGGCGAAATCCTCCCACTCGCGGCCGACCGCGCCTTTTTCCGCCATGATTTCCTCGGCGATGAACTCCGCCTCCTCGTCGTCGCCGGGCATCGCGACGATGCGCACCGGGTCGCCGTCCTTGCGGGTGGAGCGGAGGATCTTCTCGCGGCGGCCGATGTTGTGTTTGATCAGGCTGTTCGCGGTGTGGAGGACGGCGTGGGTGGAGCGGTAGTTTTCCTCCAGCCGAATGACTTTCGGGTTGGGGAAAAATTTCTCGAACTGGAGGATGTTTGCCACCTCCGCGCCGCGCCAGCCGTAGATCGACTGGTCATCGTCGCCGACGACGCAGACATGATAGTTCGGCGGGCCGACGAGCTGCTGGAGCAGACGCATCTGGAGCGCATTGGTGTCCTGGAACTCGTCCACGGTGACGCGGGTATAGCGCTGCCGGAAGACTTCGCGGACGTCTTCGTGCTCCCGGAGGATTTGTTCGCCCATCAGCAGCAGGTCGTCGAAATCCACGGCGTTCTGGGCGCGCAGTTCGTTCTGATAGGCCACGCCGAGCATGGCGAAGTATTCGTCCTCCAGATCCTGGGGATCGATGCCTTTGTTTTTCCCCTTGGAAATCGCAGTAAGCACCTCGTCCGGCTTCACCTTCTCCGAGCTGCCGCCCTTGCGGACGAGCAGTTGCTTCATCAGTCCGACTTGGTCCGAGTGCGAGCAGATCGAGAAGTTTTTCTTGTAGCCGAGCTTGTCGATGCCGCCGCGCAGGATGCGGACGCAGAGCGAGTGGAAAGTGCAGACGGTCATCGCCTCGGCGGACTTTTTTGAAACCATGCCGCCGATCCGCTCGCGCATTTCGCTGGCTGCCTTGTTGGTGAAGGTGACGGCGAGGATTTCCGAGGCGGCGATCCGCTTTTCCAGCATGTGCGCGATTCGGCAGGTGACCGTGCGGGTTTTACCGGTGCCTGCGCCGGCGAGCAACATCACCGGGCCGTCGAGAGCGCCCACGGCTTCGCGCTGGGCTTGATTCAGGGAGTCGAAAGAGAACGAGGAGGCCATCGGCGGGCGGAGTCAAGCGGGGTCGGGGCGGGGTGGCGAGCGCGGAAAAACTCAATTGTCGCAAATTCGGCGCGGCGGTGCCTCAGCGCCACAGCTCGCACGCGTGCGCCGCGAATCCCGCGCCGAACGCGGTGAGCCACAGCCGTTGGTCGTCGGCCCGGTTCTCTGCCAGCCGCTGCTCGAGGGCGAACAGCACCGAGGGGCTGCTCATGTTGCCGTGATCGCGCAGCACCTCGCGGGTTTCTGTTAAATGAAACGGCAGCACGCTTTCCAGAGCCTCCACCACGTCGCGCCCGCCGGAGTGGGCGAGCACTTGGTCCGGCTCACCCGTCCGCTGGGCAAATAGCCCGGCGACTGCTTCGGCGGCCAATCCTGGCACCGCGCGGTGGAGTTGGTTTTTCAACTTTCCCGCTGAGTTCACAAAGCGGATTTTCTCCCGTTCCTGCGGGCGATGAGTGGTGGTGAAATGGCCCGCTTGCCAATCGCCAGCAGCGCCGTCGGCCGTCCAGATTACCGCCGCCGCGCCGTCGCCAAACAGGCAGAGGCTGATCAGGACGCCGGGATCGTCATCGGCGAAAAACGCCGCCGAACAGATTTCCACCGCCACCGTGGCGACCACGGCCTGCGGGTTTACTGCTAGAAATCCCTGTGCGGCCCGCAGCATCGGGATGGCGGCGCCGCAGCCCAGACCGACGAGGTCGGCCAGATAGACATCATGCCGCATTCCCGTCAGCTCGGCCACGTGGCTGCTCACGCCGGGACAAAGGTAGCCGGTGCAGGTGCAGACGAAAAGCGCGTCCACATCCGCAGCCACCCGACCGGATTTCCGCAAGGCGTCCAGCAGCGCGGCGCTCGCCAGCGGCGGGGCTTCAAGCTCGAAACTGTGATTGAGCTTCTCCGCGCAGTGGCCGAACGATTCCTCGATGGAATCCAGCGCGAGATTCCGCCGTTCGATTCCCGAGGCTTCGTTCGTCAGGATTTTCTCCATCAGTGCCATCGATCGCGGCTTGAGGGTTGCGGGGAAATCTCCTTCCTGCATGGCGTTCCAGCATGCTTGCTGGGTGAACGAGCGGGGCGGAACAGCGGTGGCGATGGAGCTGAGATACATGATGGGAGCGGACAAATTTAGCGAATGAGAGTGAGCATCGGTTGGAAGGGTAACAAGTGCGCTGCTGCCAGATTTTGCAGCAGCGTCCGGCCGCAGGCGTTGAGTAAAACCGGATGCAGCAGCGCCGCTGCCGCCAGCCTGCGTTTGAATTTCCGGCGCACCGCCGCCCGCACCGAGTTGGCCGCGTCCTGCCAGGATTGTCCGCCCCGCGACCATGCGACAAGTGGGCCGACCGCGCATTCCGCCGCTTGAAAAGCCATCGACATCCCGTTTCCCGTGAACGGCGGGATCATGCTCTCCGCGTCGCCGAGCGCGAGCAGGCTGGGCAGGGGCGTTTGGCGTCCGAGCTCAAAACCCGCCACCGCGGAAAACGATCCCGCCCGCCACTCGCCGTTCCGCAATGCGGTCGCAAGTTCGCGGTTTCCGCCCGCATCCAGATAGGCCGGCAGCAAGTCAGCGCCCCTCGCCGGGAGCGAACGGTCGATCCGGAACAACCCGCAGACATTGGTCCAGCCGTCTTCCACCGCAGCGAGTCCGGCGTAGCCGTTAGTGCCCGCGTGCATTTCCAAATCCGCGGTCATCGGCAGGTCGCGGACGTGGGCCTTGAGTCCGAGCCACTGGCCGTTGCGCGGGCGTCGTCCCGCCGTCCAGACGAAGCCATCCCGTTGCTCCGGCCGGGCTCGCGTTTCCGTCCTGACCGTGCCGCCGAGCGCTTCGAGGTGATCCTTGAGGCGTGCATCCAAGCAATAGCGGGAAATCCCTAACGCCGGGTCTTTGAAATGATCGCGATGGATCAGGCGCCCGCTTTCATGCCAGCCTAGCGACCGGTGGCGGAGCGCGTCTTCGAACAGATTGGCGATTCCAAGCGCGGCTAGCGTCTCGCCGGTGACGCCGGAAATGAACTCGCCGCAAACCCGGTGCCGCGGATAGATCCCCGCCTCCAGGACCACCACCGGCACCTCGTGCCGGCGCAGGGCGGCGGCCAGCGACAATCCCGCCAAGCCCCCGCCAGCGATGGTGATTTCCTGTTTCAATGCCGCGATGCTAACACGCGTCTGGCCCCGCGCCACGTGGAAGTTTCGCGGATTTGCCAGCGACCTGGATCGAGTCCGAGAAGTCCGGTGATTTCCCCCGCCGCGAAGCCCGCCCGGATGCTGACGTGCATGTCGTGCCGCGTCACGCGATTGATCCACGGGTGCATCAGTGCGCCGAGGAAATGCGGCAGGCGGGCGCGGTCCGGTTCGTTGAAAACGAGCACCTCGAAATTCCTAAACCAGTGCGCCAAGGCCGTTAGCGAATCGCCCTCGAAATGGTGCAGGAACAAACTCGCCACCAACACGCCGCCTGGTTTCGGAACAGGCGCGACGAAAACATCCCCGCGCCGCCACTCGACCCGCAAATCCAGATCGCCGGGTGCCGGAGCCAGATCATAGGCGGTCACGGCTGCATGAGGAAATAATCGGGTCAGTTTGCCGCAGAGTATTCCTTCGCCAGCGCCGATCTCGACGATCCCGCGTCCCGCCGCCTCCGGAAACCGGCGGACCGTCCGGCACACCCAGTGCTCGTTGCCCATCAGCAGATTGATCCGTCGCAGGTCCCGTCGGCTGCGCTGTGCCTCCGGATCATCGTGAGGCAGATGATCGAGCAGTTCCGGGATGACGACGCGTTTTGTCACAGGCGTGCAGGCTAGTTGCCGCGCGGTTTCCCACAACGCATAAGATTTCCCGTGATGACTTGCTGGCATGATCGATCTCCGCCTAAGCTCGCGCCATGCCGCAGCCACCCCGCCGACCGTTCCGCGCCCAACAAGGCCGGAAACCCGCGCCGCCAACCGGAAACAAGCCGCCCGCCGCCAAGGATCGCGGCTGGGACCCCGTGGCCGCGTGGTATGACAAACTCGTCGGCGAGTCCGGCTCGGACTATCACCAGAACGTCATTCTACCCGCCGCCTTGCGGATGCTCGCGCCGCAGTCCGGTGAGTCGGTCATCGATGTTTGCTGCGGCCAAGGCGTGTTGATCCGGCCGCTGCTAGAGGCGATGATCGGGAAATTCACCGGCGTGGATGCCAGCCCGCGCCTGATCGAATCCGCGAAATCCCGCCACGGCGCGGACCCGCGGGTTTCCCTGGTCGTCGCCGACGCCTGCCAGCCCGGACCGTGGGCGGATGGCAGCCACGACGCGGCCACCTGCATCATGGCCGTGCACGACGTGCCGGATCTGCGAGGCATGTTTTCCAACGTCGCCCGCGCCCTCAAGCCCGGCGGCCGCGCGGTGATGGTTTTCATGCATCCGTGTTTCCGCATTCCCCGCAAATCCCACTGGGGCTGGGACGGCGATCAAAAAATCCAGTATCGCCGGCTCGACAGCTACGGCACGCCGCTGGAAATCCCCATCACCACCCATCCGGGAAAGGGGACGGGCGAGCAGACGAAATTCCACCACCGCCCGCTCGCGGATTTGCTAACGGCCATGGGGCAAGGCGGTCTCGCCGTGGTCGCCTGCGAGGAACTCTACAGCCACCGGCGGTCGCAGGCGTCCGGGCCTTTCAGCAAGGCCGAGCACGCCGCCGCGGAGGAGTTCCCGATGTTCATCGCGCTCAAGGCGGTTAGGATCTAGCGGGAGTTTTCCCCTCAAGCGCCCCCGCCGCCATCCCCGCCATCAGGCCGGAGCCGAAACCGAAGACATGGCCCAGCACGTCGGTGCGCGGGTCATGGCCGCCGCCCAACAGACCTAGCAGGATGACGCCGCCCAACACCGGGGCGGCGATCTTCGCCCAAGGCAGCCGCGCGCGTGATCGCAGGGTTTCAAGAATGCCGATGCCTGATAGGATTCCCAGCGCCGCGAAGACCGCGGTGGACGCGCCGAGCGAGACGAACGATTCCGGATAGGTGAGCCGCGAGGTCAGCGCGTTGCCGAGCGTGCCGCAGGCGAGGATCAGCGCCCAGCCTTTCAGCGCGCCCACCGACCTCGCTACGAGCGTCGCGAACACCGTGCCGATCACGAGATTTCCGACCAGGTGCGGGACGTCCGCGTGGAGGAAAAGCCCGGTAAACGGCCGCCACCATTCGCCGCGTTCGATCAGTCCCACGCTTGACGATGCCGCGCGCCGGACGAGCGACGCGTCTTCTCCCTGCCAGTAGAAAACCGCGATCAGCGCGGCGATCCAGATACCGCAAAGCCAAGCGCCCGCCGGATGCCTCGCCCAATCACTCACCGCCACCGGCTTCTCGACCGGCAGCGCGATTTCCCGGCCGTAGGCGTCGAGCGCCCTGGAAATTCTATCAGCCGGGAGCGACTCCGCGTGCAAATCGAAGGCCCCGCTATGTGCGGCCGGCTCCACCCGGCACGCCTCGCCCATCGCCAGGATCACCAAGCCGTGATCATACGCCGACTCCAGCGTCGGATAGTGCCCGACCTGGACCCAGTTCTCATCGGTCTCAGGGCTCGGGTCCGTTTCGGTTGGGGAGTTCATCAGTTGCACCCGCAAACATTCACCCGCAAACTGATCCGTCAATCGCCACCTTTCCACGGAGAAAGTGTTCCGGCTGTCTCAGCCGGATTCAGGGCCTTCCCTCCCAGCTGAGACAGCCGGGACACACTCCGCCAGATAGTCCAGCGCCGCCGGAGCCCGCCGCAGGACGAGCGAGAAATGCCCCATCTCCTGATCCACTATCAGCTCGGCAGCGGCGATTTTTCCCGTGAATTCCCGCACCATTTCCAGCGGGATGTTCCGGTCCTCGCCGCCGTGCCAGTAACGGATCGGGTGGTGCACACTCGAGAGATCGATCGTCAGGCGTTGGAGATAAATCTCCGCATCCGTCATCACTCCGCGCCCGCCGCCGTCGCAGACGCCTTCTTGAAAGCTCTTCGTGATCACGGCCCAGACGTCCGGGAAATCCAGCAACAAGCGGCGGTCCTCCGCCGCCACGCTCCGCAACAACCACGACAATGGCGGCAGCCCCGGTTGCCACCGCGATGCGATGCTGGCGAACTGAAACAGCGCGGAAAACACCCAGAACGGAAGTTTCCGGCAGGGGATCAGCAGCCGGTAAAGCGGATGCAAACCGCGCGGCCCGTGGCGCAATTCCGCCAGCGGCACCGCCCCGCCTAACACCGCGGAGCCGGTCAGCCGCTCCGGAATCCGCGCCGCGCATGCCAGCACATACGGCCCGCCACCCGAGACGCCGAGTTGGCCGAATTTCCCGATCCCCAGCGCATCCGTAAACCGCTCCATCAGCTCCGGCCACGAATCCAGCGTCCGCCCCGGCTCGAAAGTCGAGCGCCCCATCCCCGGCCGATCCATCGCGACGATCCTCAAGCCGCGCTCGAGTGCGAGGTGGTGTGCTAACCGCGCCTGCAATCGCGAGCTCGGCCAGCCGTGATAATACATCACCGGAAACCCGGCCGGATCGCCGTATTCATTCCAAGCCAGCCGGCGCCCTGGCGAAATCTGCCAGAACCGTGGTTCTTCCGCGGGCGGCAAGTTTCGCAGGAATTCCATGGGCTTGGTGGAGGTGGTCATGATTAGGAGGGCGATCTTCCGCTGACCGGATAGACCGAAGGTCAACCCTCGTTACCGGAAGAGGCCAGCAACAAAGCCCCGCAGATCCCGGCTTGCTGGCCGAGCGCGGGCGGGACGACGTAATCTCCTCCCAGCACCGGTGGGAAATAGCCCGCGGCGATTTCGATCAACCGCGCGTTGATTTTCCGGTGCAGGCCTTCTGCCTGACAGACCCCGCCGCCGACGATGACGCGCGACGGGGAGACGATGGCGACGAGCGAGAGGATGCCGTGGGCAAGATACCACGCCTGCGTTTCCCATGCCGGATGGTCGGCGGGAAGCTCGTGCGCCGGAGTGCCCCAGCGGGCGGCGATGGCCGGGCCGCTGGCGAGTCCTTCCAGGCAATCGCCGTGAAATGAACAGGTGCCGGGGAAGTCGTCGCCCGCCATGCGCGGCACCTTGAGGTGGCCGAACTCGGGATGCAGCGCGCCGTGGATCAAATGCCCGCCTGATAGAATTCCGCCGCCGATGCCGGTGCCGATCGTGATGTAGGCGACGTCGTCCAAGCCGATCCCCGCGCCGATCCTGGCCTCGGCGAGAGCGGCGGCGTTGACGTCGGTATCGAGGATGATTCCGGCGGTTGGAAAGGCGCTTGCAAGACAGCCGACTAACGAGAATCCAGCCCAACCCGCTTTGGGTGTTTCGAGAACTTTGCCGTAGTTGGCCCGGTTAGGAACGATGCCGATAGGGCCGAACGCGGCAATGCCGATGCTTGTCGGTTGCCCGCGTGCGCGCAGCCATTCGATGGCGACGCCGAGGGTTTCCTGCGGAAGAGTGGTCGGGAAACGGAATTCCTCGATGACCCGTCCGTCCGCCGAGCCGATGGCGACGACGGTTTTGGTTCCGCCCAGTTCGATGCCTGCGATCATCGGAGAGGATTACCGGGCTTCGGCCGCGGCGGCAAGCGCCTCCCGGGTGATGCGGGTGATTTCCGCCCACTTGCCGTCGTTGACGAGCTGCTTGTCCACCATCCACGAGCCACCGATGGCGGCGACGACGGGGAGCTTGAGGTAAGCGGCTAGATTTCCTAACGATACGCCGCCGGTGGGGATGAATCTCACGCCGGTGTGGCCGTACGGGCCTGCGAGTGCTTTGAGCATGTTGACGCCGCCCGCGATCTCGGCCGGGAAAAACTTGAGCAGCTTGCAGCCCAAAGCGAGTGCTCCTTCAACTTCGCTGGGAGTCATCACGCCGGGAGAAAACTGAAGGCCGACCTCTTTGGCGGCGGCGACGATTTTCGGGTTGAACCCGGGAGCGAGACCGAAGACGGCCCCGGCATCCTTGGCGCGCTGGACCTGGTCTTTCTCCAACAGGGTTCCCGCGCCGAGCAGGATTTCCGGAAAACTGGCGGCGATCCGCTCGATGGATGCCGCGGCCGCCGCGGTGCGGAAGGTGATTTCCATGATGTCGAGCCCCCCGGCGAGCAGCGCTTCGGCGAGTGGTTCGGCGGATTCGACACGGTCAAGGACGACGACGGGGACGATGCGTTTGGCGAGAATGCGATCGATCATGGGAGGCGAGGTTGAGCGAATTTGGAGGGATGACAATGGAAATGCCTTTCACCACAGAGTGGTTTCAGAGGTGGGTTAGGAAAGCCGGTCGCGGAAGTCGGCGTAGGAGAACTCGCGGATGACCTCGATTTCCCCGTCCTCATGCTGGAGCGCGATGGCCGGGTGTTTGACGCCGTTGAAGGTCGTCGTCTTGACCATCGTGTAATGCGCCATGTCGTCAAAAACCAAGACATCGCCGACCTTGAGTTCGCGGTGGAATGAGAAGTCCCCCATGACATCGCCCGCCAGACAGGTGGGGCCGCCGAGGCGGCAGGTGAATTGTGGATTGGAGATTTCCGATTGAAGATTGGATGAGGGATCACCGGCGAGATGGTAGGATTCGCCCTCGAAAGTGACGGCAGGCATCTTCTCTTGCGTCTGGTTTCTGGCCTCTGGCTTCTCAACGAGAAATACATCCGGGCGGTAGGGCATTTCCATCACGTCCGGCATGTGGCCGGTGGCGGAAATGCTGAGGATGGCGAGGCGGTGGCCGGCGGACTCGAAGACGTCCATCACGGTGGCGCGCAGCACGCCGGTATGGATGGCCACGGCCTCGCCGGGTTCCAGCCAGACATCGACGTGGTATTTTTCCCGGGCTTCCCGGACGAGGCGGACGAGTCGCTCGCGGTCATAGAACGGCTTGGTGATCCAGTGGCCGCCGCCCATGTTCAGATAGGTGAATTGCGGTGAATTTAACAGATAGCCGAATTTCTCATCGACGGCGGCGAGTGTCTTTTCCAGGTCGTCCGAGTTCTGTTCACAGAGCGTGTGGAAATGCAGGCCCGAGAGTCCGGTGAGGTCGGCGCCCGCGAGTTGTTCGGCGGTGATGCCGAGGCGCGATCCAGCGACGCAGGGGTCGTAGAGCGGAGTTTCTCCGGTGGAGCATTGCGGGTTGATGCGGAGTCCGCAAAGCAGCTCGCCGCTCTTGAAACGGGGATGCGCCATCACCATTTCGCGGAAGCGGAACCACTGCGAGAGCGAGTTGAAGTCGAGATGGTCGGTGAAGCCGCAAAGCTCCGCGACGTCGGCTTCGTCATACGCCGGGGAGTAGGTGACGATGTGTTTTTGGAAATAGTCCCGCGCGAGCCAGGCTTCCCACAGCCCGGAGGTGCAGCAGCCGTCGAGATCGTCGCGGAAAAACGGGAACGCTTTCCAGCAGGAAAACCCCTTGAGTGCCAGTACCAGATGGCAACCGGCGGCTTCCTTCACCTCGCGCAGAATCCGGGTGTTGCGTTTCAGAGCGGCAATCGAAATGACAAACATGGCTTGAAAGGACTGAGAGGCGAAAGGGCCGGGGAATCCAGCAAGTTTTGACAGTTTTTCCGTCTTAAGGATTTTTGACGAATAGGTGGCGCGATCACAACAGTTCTGGAATCATCGATTTCGCCAGAAGCTGAGTCCACGGAGGGCGGTTTTTTCGGGCATTCAAGCTCTAAAAACCAACTCAACACACGCTCTTTCTCGCAGCGACTCACGTACAAGGGGCCTGCCCAGGCGCAGGTCTTCGCGACCCAGGAAGCCGCAGAGGCGGAAAAACCTGTCGAAGCGCCGCTGGCTCACACCACCTTGCTTGCCTGCGATTCTCTGTTGTGATTTCTGCCAACCGCGGACGATGCCACGTATAAACCCATCACCGCGCTTTGAGCCGACTGCCTTATGGTTCCCTCAAGTTCGTGAATTTCTCCAAGGCGAAAATTACCATCCAAGCCGGTGAGAATTCCAAAACCGAGGCTCTGAATACTACGGAAAGTCACGTCTTCAGCTTCAAGCAGGAGCAGTGGAAGGTAGCGATCCATGCCGGGGCGCAGGCGACATCGGCAAGTAGACTGACACGGTCGGACGGTGAGAGGTTACGTCGGAGAGTGGAAATGACGTCGTCGCCCACGGCGTTTTTGCCGAGTCAACGCAGGGCGAGGATAATCGGCGCGTTCTTTAGTTCTACTTAGTTAAATTAATCCTTGACTCTTCTCTGATTTAATAGCCTCATCCCAAGCGACATAGGAATCATAACACCACCAAACCAAGGCAGGCTTCGAAACCCTGCCAAATAAAAAATGACATCACCCAGCTGTGCGGAATAACGTCCAGACTCATGGATTATTGCGAGCGATACGGTCAGCATTTCATCGGGCAGGGGCGCAACAGCATCGGTCACGCGCGGGATTATCTCTCCGGCATGATGGGCACCCAGCGAAGCAAGAACATGGAGACCTTCGAGAATGATGTCGCTGGCAGCGACTATCAGGGCATGGAGCAGTTCATCAGTTCGTCGCCGTGGGATCACCGGGCGCTGCTTGACGATGTCGCCAAGGATGCCAGCGACACGCTCGGAGACGAAAAGGAGACGGGTCTGTTCCTTGATGAATCCAGCTTTCTGAAGAAAGGCCGGGCCTCCGTGGGGGTGCAACGCCAGTGGTCGGGCCGCGCGGGAAAGGTCGAGAACTGCCAGGTCGGCGTGTTCGCCAGCCTTGGCAGGGGTGCCGAGTTCGCCCTCATCGACTTCAAACTTTATCTTCCCGAAAGCTGGGCGAAGGACCCCGAGCGCTGTGCCAAGGCAAAGATCCCCGAGGACCAGCGGGCATATCAGCCGAAATGGCGGCAGGCGCTCGACCTCGTCAAACGGGCGAGGGAAAACCAAGTGAAGTTCGGCTGGGTCGGAGCGGACGCGCTTTACGGCAACAACCACGAGTTTCTCAATGCCTTGGAGGATGCCGGCGAACGCTTCATGGCCGACATTCACTGCAACCACAAGTTATGGGTCGAGCGCCCCGTGTTCCGGACCACGCCCCCGGCGCCAGGACAGCGCGGCAGGCCGGCCAAACGGTTGAAGCTAGAGCCCGGCCATGACCTGTCGCACCACCGGCGGGTGGACGAGATCTGCCGGGAAAACTTCGAGGAAAAGTCCCGGGAAATCAGCTATCGGCAAGGGAGCAAGGGCGTATTGACCGGACGATTCTACATGGCCCCTGTCTGGGTATGGGATGAGAATACCGCCGGACCTCCGCGCGAGCGGATGTTGATCGTTAGGGAGGATGAAAGTGGCGACCTGAAGTATAGCCTCACGAACTTCCCGCCGGACACCGATCCGCAGCGGCTCGCCTACATTCAAAACCAGCGCTACTGGATTGAACACGCCTTCCACGAGGCGAAGAAAGAGCTGGGAATGGCCCAATATCAAGTGCGGGTCTGGCAGGGTTGGAACCACCACATGGCGCTGATCTGTCTGGCGACGGTTTTCATGGCGAAAGAGAAACAAACATGCCGCACGAGCC
>CAMCUY010000003.1 GCA_945879075.1 Akkermansia muciniphila
ACCGGCCGCCAAACATCCGCCTCGGCATCGAAGAAGTGACTAACCGGATGGAAACCATTCCAGATCCGCACCGCACGACGATCGCCGCGATCGCCACGCCGCCCGGCATGGGAGCGGTCTCGTTGCTGAGGATTTCCGGACCTGACGCGATCCGAATCGCGGACCAGGCCACCGGCGGCAAGGCGTCTTCCGTGATGTCCCGCACCACCCGCTACTGCACCATCCGGGACGCCGAAGGGCAAATTCTCGACGACGGGTTGATGACGGTTTTCCGCGGACCCAACAGCTACACCGGCGAGGACAGCGTCGAGTTCACCGGCCACGGCGGGATTCTCGTGACCCGCGAAGTGCTGGCGCGCTTTCTCGCCTGCGGCGCCGCCGCCGCCGGGCCCGGCGAGTTCACCCAGCGCGCGTTCCTGAACGGGAAACTCGATCTAACTCAGGCAGAGGGCGTCATGGATCTGATCTCCGCGCAGACCCGGCTCTCGCTGCGCGCCGCCCGCAGCCAGCTGGAGGGCACGCTCGGCCGGCGCACCACCGAGGCCCGCGACCAACTGCTGGAAACACTCGCCCATCTCGAAGCATGGATCGATTTCCCCGAGGAGGACATCGACCCGCAGACCGGCGCATTGCTGCGCGGCCGCGTCAGCTCGGTCCTCGCCGTGGTCGATTCCCTGCTCGCCACCGCCGACCAGGGACGGGTGCTGCGTGAAGGAGTTAGGACCGTGATTTTCGGCGAGCCCAACGTGGGGAAGTCCAGCCTGCTCAACCGCCTGCTGGGATTCGAGCGGGCGATCGTCAGCGATATCGCCGGCACCACCCGCGACACGATCGAGGAGATCGTCAACCTGCACGGCATCCCGCTCCGCCTGGTCGATACTGCCGGGGTCCGCGAAGCGTCCGACCGGATCGAAGCGGAGGGCATCCAGCGCACCGTCAGGCAGATTGAAGCCGCAGACCTGCTGTTGGAAATCGCCGACGCCAGCCAGCCCCGGCCCGCCGACGCCAGCCTTCCTGCGACCGCGGCCAAGCGCCTGCAAGTCCTCAACAAAACGGATCTCGGCGAGCATCCGTCGTGGGCGGGAATCGAAGCCGTGCGCCTTTCCTGCACCACGGGTGCGGGCTTCGACCTGCTTTCCGACGCCATCCGCGATTCGCTTCATTTCAGCGAGGCCGACTGGGGCGAGCACGCGGTCGCCATCAACGCCCGCCATCAGGCGAGCCTCCAACTCGCCCGCACCTCGCTGCTCGCCGCGCTGGAACTCCTCGACGACCTGTCAACCGACCCCGAGCTCGCCGCAATCGATCTCCGCGAGGCCTTGGACGCGCTCGGCGAAATCCCCGGAAAAGTCGATACCGAGGACCTGCTGGGCGTGATTTTCAGCAGCTTCTGCATCGGGAAATAGACCACTCATTCCGCACCACCGAGGATGCGCGCCTGGTCGAAATCATAAGCCGTCAACTCGAGCACGACGCGCTCGCCGGTGGCGAAGCCGGCTTTCGCCTCGGTCAGCGGCTTCGAGAGATGGGCGAGGATTTTTTTCCCGTTCGGCAAGGCCACCCGGTAGAGGACGGGGTTGAGGTTTTCCAAAATCTCTCCGACGGCGTGAATCGTGGCATCTGGCATGGCGTGCCTGAGTCTCAGCCGGAAACCCACTTGCCGACAAGCCCCGCCCGTGCCAAATTTCACAACCGATTCCGAGGAAGAATGATGACCTTGCTTGACGGAAAGCTCAGGAAGACCATCATCTCGCCCGACGTATCACTCCGCTTTTCCGACATTTTTCATTCCCAAACATTCTCTCTCCCACACCATCATGAACCTTCGTTTTCTTTCCGGATTTGCCGCACTCGGATGCGTTTTGTTCGCTTCCTGCACGCCTTACAACGAGCAACAAAACAAGAAGCCAACTCGCAAGCCGGCCCAAAAAGCCGCCACCACCGCGGAACAACAGAAGATCCAGGAACAACGGGATCTCATGCAACAAAAGGAAGAGCTCGCGACGAAGGAAGCGCCCGCGACCCCACCCCCCGTGACTCCGGCCAACACCGCCGCTCCAACCACTCCGCCCACCCAAACACCTACCCCGCCGGTCGAGGAAAAGCGCGCGGAATACAAGTTCGCCAACAAGGTTCCCGGCAAGGACGGCTTCGTCTTCAGCCCTTACAACAACAAGGTGATCGATGTTAAGGGCATTCCCAGCGGCACTCTGGTCCAGGACCCGACCTACACCGGCGCGGGCAAAGGCTACTTCCGCGTGCCTTGAGATTTTTCTGATTCCCGGTAAACCTGCTTAGGAAAACCGACCGGGTCCGGCGCACTGGACCCGGTTTTTTTGTTTTTGATGAAGACCGATTTTCAAAACATCACCATCCTCGGCGGCGGCTTGCTCGGCGGTTCGCTGGCGCTTGCGCTCGGTGCGTTGGAGAACCCGCCGAAAGTCCGGCTCTGGGCGCGCAAACAGGAAACCGTCGGAGCCGCGCGCGATCTTGGCATCGCCGGTGCCACCGGCGATCTTGGCGAAGCGGTTCGAGACTCAGATCTAATCGTTCTCGCCGTTCCGGTCGGTTCCATGGCCGCCCTGGTTTCATCCGCCCTCGACGCGGGCTTGCGCGACGGCTGCCTCGTTACCGACGTCGGCAGCGTCAAGCGCGTGCCGCACCGGGAGATCGGGCCGTTGCTCGACGGCAGTGAAATCCACTTCATCGGCAGCCATCCGATGGCCGGCTCCGAGCGCAACGGACTCGCCGCCGTCACTGCGAATTTATTTCAAAACGCCGCCTGCCTGCTCACTAACGACGACGGTGCCCCAGTCGAACTCACCGCCGCGTTGGAGCGTTTTTGGCAAACCATCGGCTGCCGCACTTCGTGGATGAGCGCTGCGGTCCACGACGAGCTCGTCGCCCGCATCAGCCACCTGCCGCACCTCATCGCCGCCAGCGCTGCCCGCGTTTGTTTGAAGGATCCGTCGGAAGGCCGCTTCGGCGGCGGCGGCCTGCGCGACACCACCCGCGTCGCCGCCGGAAACCCCGCGATGTGGGCGGAAATCGTCACCGAAAACCGCGAGGCGCTCATCGGCCCGCTCCGGGAAACCCTCGCCGATCTGCGTGAAATCCTTGCCTGTCTTGAAAGCGGCGACCAAGAACAAGCCCGCGAGTGGCTCATCACCGCCAAACAACGGCGCGATCCGTTGAACCCACCCCAATAGTCCTTTTTTTGCCATTTCTCATGTCGGAATTTCGAGTCAAAGCCATTTCAAAACTGCACGCCGAGTTCAGCGTCCCGGGCGACAAAAGCATGTCCCACCGCGCCGCCATCCTCGGCGGACTATCCAACGGCACCTGCACCATCCGTAACTTCCTCCCCAGCGAGGACTGCATCAACACGCTCAACGCCATGAAGGCGCTCGGCGCTTCCTACGAGGTCCTCGACGAACTCGAAGGCTACGGCCCGATCAACCTGCGCATTCACGGCCAGTCGCTGAAACTCCGCGCGCCCGCCGCGCCCATCGACTGCGGCAACGCCGGCACCGGCATGCGTCTTCTAGCAGGCCTTCTCGCCGGACAATGCTTCTCCACCGAGCTCTTCGGCGACGCCTCGCTTTCCTCCCGGCCGATGGGCCGGATCACCATCCCACTTGGCCAGATGGGCGCTCACATCGAGACCCTCGGCGAAAAACCCGGCTGCGCCCCCCTGCTCATTCACGCCGCCAAGCTGCATCCCGTTACTTACGACATGCCGGTCGCCAGCGCCCAAGTGAAGAGCGCGGTCCTTCTAGCAGGACTTTTCGCCGAGGGTCAAACCACCGTCATCCAGCCTGCCGAAACCCGCGACCACACCGAGCGGATGATGGCCTCCTTCGGCGTCGCCTCCCGCCGCGAAGGCAATGCGATCTCCATCGATGGCGGACAAATCCCCCAGGCCTGCGACTTCACCGTGCCTGGCGACATTTCCAGCGCCGCCTTCTGGCTCGTCGCCGCGGCCGCCATCCCCGGTTCGCGCCTGCTCATCAAAGACGTCGGCCTCAACCCGACCCGCACCGCGATTCTCAAAGTGCTCGGCCGCATGGGCGCTCACATGTCAGAAATCGTCCATGAGTCCGATGGCGAGCCCATCGGCAACATCGAGCTCCACGGCGCCTCTCTAACCGGCACCACGATCTTCATCGATGAAGTCCCTAACCTGATCGATGAGATTCCCGTCATCGCCGTCGCCGCCGCGCTGGCCCAAGGCCGCACGATCATCCGCAACGCCAAGGAACTCCGCGTCAAGGAATCCGACCGCATCTCCACCGTCGTCAACCACCTCCGCGCCATGGGAGCCGAGGTCGATGAGTTCGAGGACGGCATGGAAATCGAAGGCGGCAAGCCGCTGCACGCCGCCGTGATCGATAGCCACGGCGACCACCGCATCGCCATGGCCTTCGCCATCGCCGGGCTTTTCGCGGAAGGCGAAACCGTCATCCAAAACACGGACTGCGTGAATACTTCCTATCCGGGATTCGCCCATCACCTCGACGCCATCCTTCACGAGCGCTCGCAAGCCGCCGACTTCACCCTGCCCACCATTTCCCGCGCATGACCGCCACGCCCCGCTTCGCCATCGCCATCGACGGACCTGCCGCCTCCGGCAAGAGCACGCTCGCCCGCAAACTCGCGGAGCGCCTCGGCCTCGTCATGGTCAACTCCGGCGCCATGTATCGCGCCGTCACCTGGAAGGCGCTCCGGGAAAACATCGATCCGTCCGACACCGCCGCGGTGATCGATCTGTTAAACCGCATCGACATCCATTGCGGCGAAGAAGGAATGACCTCCACCTGCACCATCGACGGCGTCGATCCGGGCGACGAACTCCGCAGCGAGACGATCAATTCCAACGTCTCCGCCATTTCCGCCATTCCCGAAGTCCGCGACAAGCTGGTCGCCCTCCAGCGCGGCTACCTCGACCACACCAGCATTGTCATGGAAGGCCGCGACATCGGCTCCGTGGTGTTTCCGGACACGCCCTATAAAATCTACGTCGATGCCAGCGAAGAGGTCCGCGCCGCCCGCCGGATCGCGGACGGCGAGGTCGATTCCGTGGCCAAGCGCGATGCAGCCGACAGCGAGCGCGCCACCGCTCCGCTGAAAATCGCCGATGGCGCCGTAGTCCTCGACACCTCGCATCACAGCATCGAAAGCGGCGTCGATGCCGCCATTGAAATCCTCAAACAACAGGGTCTGCCCACGCTCCCATGAATCCGGAAACTCCCATGCGCTGGGTCTATTGGTTAGGCTGGATGTCATTCGGCGCCGCCTTCCGCACGCTCTTCGGTCTTAAAATCGTCGGCGAGGAAAACCTGATTTCGGAAGGCCCGGTCCTCATCGCTTCCAATCACCAGAGCTTCCTCGACCCGCCGCTCATCGGAAACCTCTACAAGACCGAGATGACTTACCTCGCCCGCAAAACGCTGTTTGTGGGATTCGGCAAATGGCTCTATCCGCAGTGGAACGCGATTCCGGTGGACCAGGACCGCCCGGACATGGGCAGCCTCAAGACCATCATCCGCAAGCTCAAGGAAGGCGAACGCGTGCTCGTCTTCCCCGAAGGCGAGCGAACGCTAAACGGCGACATCGGCGAAGCTGCCCCCGGCATCGGCCTCATCGCTGTAAAATCCGGCGCCATGATCCAGCCGGTTAAAATCTCGGGCGCCCGCGAGGCCCTCCCGCGCGGTTCCGGAAAAATCCGTTTCGCCCGCATCACCGTCACCGTCGGCAAGCCTATCCGACTGACGCCAGAAGAACTCAAGGCGGCCAAAGGCAAGGATGACTACGACCGCATCGCCAAGCGGATCATGAGCGCCATCCGCGAGCTTTGATTTTAAAGGAGATGGCGGTTTCCAAGTATCACGGCCCGGTATTCAGCGACCGCCGCCCATGGTTCCAGAGAATTTTATGCGTGTCATCCGCTGCCACCCTGCTTCACTGCCGCCCCCGCCTCGATGCCTGAAAACGCCTCAGAAGACACCCTGCTGCTCGTCGATCCCGATCTAGATTTCCTGGATTGGGCCACCAAACACCTTTACGCCAAAGACTTGCGGGTGCTGCGCTGTGACAATGCCGCCAATGCCGTCAAGGTGATCGAAAAAACGCGGGTCAGCGTGGTGGTGGCGGCAATGGAGTTAGAACCCTTCGACGGCATGGAATTGCTCGGACGGATTCTCCAGCAGAGTCCGCAAACGCTGGTGATTCTCACCGCCGGCTTTCCGACCACCGGCCAGATCATCGAGGCCACCCAGCGCGGCGCACACGATGTCCTGCGCAAGGAATCGCTGGCTTTTGAGCTTCGTCCGGTGGTCGAATCCGCGCTACAAACGCAGGATGACCGCCGCAGCGCCGGCAAACCGGAAGCGGAAATGCCCAAGCACGACGGGCGGGTGAAAATGATCGGCATTTCGCGCGCGCTGCAGGAAGTTTTCAAACTTGTCGGCCGCGTCGCCCGCTCGGACGCGCCGGTTTTGATCGCCGGCGAGAGCGGCACCGGCAAGGAGCTCGTCGCCAAGGCGGTGCACGAATACAGCCCGCGGCGGCAGAAGGAGATGATCACCATCAACTGCGGCGCCATTCCTGAAAACCTGTTGGAGAGCGAACTTTTCGGTCACGAAAAAGGCTCGTTCACCGGCGCCATCGCGCGCCGCGCGGGACGCTTCGAGCAGGCGGACGGCGGCACGCTTTTCCTCGACGAGATCGGCGACATGCCGCTTTCCATCCAAGTGAAGCTCCTGCGGGTGCTGCAGGACGGCTCGTTTTCCCGCGTGGGGGCCAACGAGATGCTGACCACCGACGTGCGGATCGTGGCAGCGACGCACAAGAATCTATCCGACGAAGTCGCCGCCGGCCGCTTCCGTGAGGATCTCTACTATCGACTCAACGTGGTGGAGATCAAGATTCCCGCGCTGCGCGAGCGGTTGGAGGACATCCCGCTGCTGGCGGAGTATTTCCTCCAGCGCATCACCCGCAAGAACGGCATGGCGCGCATCCGCATCTCGGCGGAAGCCATCGCCATCTTGCAGACGCACAACTGGCCGGGCAACGTCCGCGAGCTGGAAAACACCATCGCCCGCGCCTGCGCGCTCGCCTCGTCGCAAATCCTCCTGCCCGCCGACATTCCGCTCGCTTCCGCGCCGCGCAAATCGCCGGCCGGTTTCGCCGCCGCGATGGACCAGTTGATCAACGCCGCCCCGACCGGCGAGGACCTGCTCGACTGGCTCAACGCCGAAATCGCGGCGCGGGTGCTCGAGCGCTCCGACGGCGACCTCAAGGAAGCGTCCAACATGTTGAACGTTCCCCTCGCCGAACTCAGGAAACTGCTAGCCCGGAAAGAATAACATGCTCCACACCGTCGAACACCCGCTGATCGCCGAGGAGTTGACGAAGCTGCGTGATCCGGAGTGCCCATCGCCCGAATTCCGCCAGAGGGTCCGTCGGATCGCCTCGTTGATGGTCGCGACCGTCACCGCGAATTTCGAAACCACGGTCGTCGCCTGCAGCACGCCGCTGGAAATCACCTCCGGCGTCAAAGTGTCCCGCGGCATCATCCTCGTCCCCATTTTACGAGCGGGGCTGGGCTTCCTCGATGGCTTCCTCGACCTGATCCCCCAGGCGTCCGTGGCGCACATCGGTTTGGCGCGGAATGAAAAAACCCTGCTGGCCGAGCCCTACTATTTGAAACACCCGCCGAACTTGGAAGAGGACGAAATCATCATTCTCGACCCGATGTTAGCCACCGGCGGATCAGCCATCGAGGCGGTCCGCAGCCTGCGGGAAGCCGGCGCGCGGCACATCCGTTTCGCCTGCCTGGTGGCGGCGCCGGAGGGGGTTTCCGCGTTGGAACAGGCATTTCCGGACCTCGCGATTTACGCCGCCTGCCTCGACCGCTGCCTCAATTCCTGCGGCTACATCCTGCCCGGTCTCGGCGACGCCGGCGACCGGCTTTTCGGGACCTGCCGCTGAGCCGCGGATTTTCAATGATCCGGGCTGGCAAAGGCGCGCATCCCCTTTTAGCCTCCACCCGTCCGATGAAGTTGTGGCCTCTTTTCCCGCTATTCCTGCTCGCCCAGCAGCCTTCCCTGTTTGGCCAGGGTCTTGCCGCGCTCACGCGGCAAGGGGACGAGGCCCTGAGCGGAGGATTGTGGGAAGTGGCCGAACTGCATTTCCGCGAGTGCCTCGCCGACCGCTCGCTCACCGCCGAGGCGAAATCGACGATTCTGGTCCGCCTCGCCGAATCCCTGATCCGCGCGGGAAATCCCACGGAAGCACTGGAGTTGCTGGGGCAGTCGGCGGTGACAAACCATCCGGAGAACCCGTTTTGGAGAGCGCAGGCGCTGGCCGGGCAGAATCACTTTTCCGAGGCCGCCGGAATTTTTTTCGAGCTGCTGGCGAATCCCGCCTCGCCGCACCGCATCGAGACAGGATTCACCTTGGCGAGCCTGCAAATGGCGCTCGGACAAGCCGACGCCGCGCTCGGCTCGCTTGCCAAGATCATCCCGGAAGCGGATGCCGCGACGCTGGCGGAAATCCAGATCTATCGGGTGGAAATCCTGCTCGATCTCAAGCGCGTGGCGGATGCCCGCCAAGCCATGCCAAGCGCGCAAGCCATCGCCGTGCCAGACCGCCCGCTCGCCGCGTTTCTCGAGGCCCAGCTGCTGCTCCATGAAGGACGCCACGCCGACGCGGAAGCCGGCTTTCAAGCGCTCGTCAACCACCCCCAAGGTCAATCCCTCACCCGCCACCACTTGGCCGCCATCGGTCTGGCAGATGCCATCGCCGCGCAGGGAAGTCCCGATGCCGCCGCGAAATCCCTGCTCGCCTTCTTGGAAGGGCACACTGACTCCCCGGTCCTCGACGCCATTTTTCAACGACTTCTCCAGTGGCTGCCCGAAAAGCCCGCCGCCACCGATCCGATCCTCGAACAGGTCGGCCAATGGATCACGCCACCGGTCTTGCCCGTCACCGGCCCCATCGCCACGGCTCCGACGGACACCGGCTCGGCCGCAGCCGGCGCTTGGCCCACCTACACCGCGCCTAACGAGCTGACAGACCTGCTCGCCTTCTCAATTCACACCCGCGCGGTCGGGCTCCACCGCACCGCCACTCCCGAATCCCGGGGCGAGGCCAAGCTCTTGTTGCACCGCCTGCTGGTGGAAAATCCCGGCCACCCGGCCGCAGGCCGCGGGCTCTATCAACTTGCACGCTGGTTTCTCGACACCGGCTCCATCGACCAGGCATTCTCGATTCTCGACACCTTCAGGGACACCGCGAAGTCCCCTGCCCTCCAAGGCGAGGCCGCGTTTCTCAAGGCCCGCGTCGCCTGCCTGAACGGGGACTCCAAACATGCCATCCAGCTTTTCGACGAGGCCGCACTCGCACTAACCGGTGATCAGGCGCGATCCGCGAAGCTGCAAGCCGCCATCGCGCGACTCCGCAGCGGGGACCTCAAGGGAACCACCCTCATCCAGCAGCAGGGCGGCCCTCCGGACACGGCGCTTGAGGCGGACATCGAACTGGAAAGGGCGCTTTCCGCCACACCCGCGAGCGCCGCCCGGTCGGCGCTTGAAGAATTCCTTACTCGTTTTCCGGATCATGCCAGAGCGCCTGAAGCGCGCCTTGCCGCAATGGAAGCGGCCCTGGCAAGCATCCCTCCCGACATCGCGTTCGCCAAGGCGCAGTCGGAAATTCTATCCGCCGCGGCGGAAAAGTCCGTCGCGCTGCCCGATCCGCAGCTCGCCTTGGCACGGCTTCACCTCTCCGATCTATCGAACGACTCCGCCTCCGCCATCGCCGCCGCCCAATCCATCATCGACACTTATCCGGCGGACCCCGCCGCGGCCGAAGCCGCGCTCACGCTCGGACGGAATCTCTTCCAAACCGGCAGTTACAATCCGGCCCGGTTGGTTCTCGAAAAACTCGCGGCGGCGGATACCAACCCCGCCCGCGCCCAAGCCGCCTGGCTGCTGGCCGGGCGCGCCGCGGCGCTCGGCGGCACCCCGCAATCCAAGGAAGAGGCGCTGATTCTTTTCGACAAGGCGATCGAGACCCAAGGCCCGATCAGCTCCATTGCCGCACTCGAAAAAGCCCGCCACCTCATCGACATCTACCGCCTCGCGGAAGCCTCGGCGTTTCTCGCAAAGTGGACCAAAACCCTGCCCGCGGACGATCCGCTCCACCTACCCGCCGGCCTGCTGCTAGGCGAGGCGCTTTACGCCCAGGGCAGCGGCAACCCCGCATCGCTGGTGGAGGCGCTTGCGGTTTATGACAAGCTCCTCGCCCACGCCAAAACCCAACCCGCCCTGTTCAACCGCCTGCAATACCTCCGCGGCACCACGCTCGAACAATTGCCGGACGAAAAGGACCCGGCCAAAAAGCGCGAGAAACAAGCATTCCAAGCCTATCACTCCGTGCTCGAAACCACCACGCCGCCCGCGGAGTGGGAGTATTTCGAACGCTGCGGCTTCCGCGCGCTCGCCCTGCTCGAAAAAGCCGAACGCTGGCCGGTCGCCATTACAGTTGCCAAAAAAATCGCTTCATTCAAAGGTCCGCGCGCCGAAGAAGCCGCCACCCGCGCCAGCCAACTCCAGCTTAAACACATGATCTGGGAGGACTGATCGGGTAAACGCTGAAAACTGAAATACTGAAATTTCTTATGCCAAACCTCCTCGTCACTGGAAAATCCGGCCGCATGGGCCAAGCCGTCATCGAAGCCGCCGCCCAAGCGCAGGTCCCCGTCGCCGCCACCCATGACGCCGGCGAAGATCTGGAATCCGCGATTTCCAAAGCCAACTGCGCCATCGATTTCACGATCCATTCCTTCACCACCACCCTCGTCGAGGCGGCCGTCAAACACGGCACCAGCCTGGTCATCGGCACCACCGGCCACAGCGACGCCGAGCGCGTCGTCATTTACGAGGCCGCCAAATCCATCCGCATCGTCTATGCCGCGAATTACTCCGTCGGCGTGAACACCCTCTTCTGGCTCAGCCGCCACGCCGCCCGCATCCTCACCCAGGACCGCTTCGACATCGAGGTCACCGAGATGCACCACAAGCACAAGATCGACGCGCCCTCCGGCACCGCCCGCCGCATTCTCGAAATCCTCAACGAGGAAACCGGCACGTCCTATCAGGACGACGTCGCCCACGGCCGCTTCGGCAACATTGGCCCGCGCAAGCCGCGAGAAATCGGCATGCACACCCTCCGCGGCGGCGACGTGGTGGGCGACCACACCGTGCTCTTCGCCGCCGACGGCGAGCGCGTCGAGCTCACCCACAAGGCGTCCTCCCGCATGACCTTCGCTGCCGGCGCGGTCCGCGCGGCCAGCTGGCTGGAAGGCCAACCGGTCGGCCTCTACGACATGCAGGACGTGCTCGGCCTCGTCTAATCGATTGATCCGTCAGATTTCAAAACTCCCGTTTATGCGCCCCATACACACGCTTCCCCTGCTGTTCGTCCTCACCGCCTGCGAGCCGCGGAAATCCGAACCCGCCGCCCAAGCACCCGCAGCCCCCGCGGAAGCCCCCGCCCCGCCCCGCGCGGACCTCAAGGCCTCCGTGGTCCGCATCAACGCCACCCAGCAATCCTGGAATCCCGGCCAGCCTTGGGAGAAAAACCCGCCTAACCAACGCCGCGCCCTCGCCGCCATCGTCGGTCCGCAGCGCGTCATCACCACCTCCGAACTCGTCGCGGACGCCACCTACCTCGAATTCGAATCGCCCGACGGCACCCATTTCTCGCAGGCCAAAGTCATCGCCGTGGACTACGAAGCGAATCTCGCCCTGCTAGGTCCGGCCGACGAAACGGAAGGAAAGCTCCTGTTCGAAAAAACCACCCCCTTGGAAATCACCGCGCCCCCGAAAATCGGCCAAGCCCTGGAAATCCTACAAATCGAGGAAAACGGCCAGACGCTCCTCACCCCCGGCAGCCTCCAGAGCATCGACGTCACCTCCAATTTCCTCCCCGGACACGGCTTCCTCACCTACCTCGTCAAGGCGTCCATGCAGAGCGCCGCTAGCAGTTATTCGCTGCCCGTCGTCCACGATGGGAAACTCACGGGCGTACTCATCAGCTATAATTCCAAGGACCAGATCTGCGACGTCGCCTCCACCGACATCATCTCCCGCTTCCTCCAGGAAAGCGCGGACGACGACTATCAGGGTTTCCCCAGCCTCGGGATTTCCATCGCCCGCACCGAGGACGCATCTCTCCGGCAATGGCTGAAACTCGCCGACGACCAGGGCGGAATCTACATCCAGACCGTCCGCAAAGGCGGCGCCGCCGAGACCGCCGGCGTCAAGAAAGGCGACGTCCTGCTCGCCATCGACGGCCAGGCGATCGACCGCCGCGGATACTATCAGCACCCGCACTACGGCAGCCTGTTCTGGGGCCACCTCATCCGCGGGGAGAAGTCCACTGGCGAGTCCGTCACCCTCTCGCTGTTGCGCGAAGGACAGCCGCTGGAACTCAAACCCGTCCTCACGCGCGAGGAGGAAAGCGCACGCCTGGTCCCCGGCTATAATTTTGACAAGGCCCCTAACTTCCTGATCAAGGGCGGCCTCGTCTTCCAGGAACTTTCCCGCCCGCTGATGGAAGCCTACGGCGAAAACTGGCAGAGCCGCGCGCCGCTCAATTTCCTCGACGCGATGGAGAATCCCGAGAAATACGAGAACCAGATGAACCGCGTCGTTTTCCTGAGCGGCTCCATCCCCACCCCCGCCACCGTCGGCTACGAAAGCCTGCGCAACCTCATCGTCCGCAAGGTGAACGGCAAGGAAATCAAGGACATGAAGACCCTCATCGCCGCGTTCAAGGGCAACCTGAACGAGCGCCATTCCATCGAGTTCGTCGAGGAAGACTTCACCGTCTATCTGGACGACGCGGTCGCCACCGGCGTGGACGCCCAACTTCTCCAGCGCGGCATCACCCGCCTGTCCCGCGCGGAGTGACCGGTCAAGCTCGGCGGGCGCGAATTCGCCGCGCTGGAAACATTTCACCAAGGCTTCAGGGGAGGGCATTGGCCGCTTGACTGACAACTTGACTTACGCTTGACTCATTTCAATGGCCTACGAACCGCAATTCACGATCAGCCCTCGCCTGCTCTCGCTGGTCGAGATGATCGCCGCGTTGCGCGAGCGGATTCAGGGCGCAGCGGTGGAGCTATCGTGGATTCCCGCGCTGCAAAAAGACACGCGCACCCGAAACGTCCACGCGTCCACTGCCATCGAGGGAAACCCGCTGACTCTGGAGCAAGTGCGGGCCTTGGAGGAAGGTCGTGATCTCGTCGCCTCCGATGGTCGCTCCAGCCGCGAGGTTTTGAACTACTTCGCCGGCCTGCGCTACGTGGAAAAACACGCCATGAAGAAGTCCATCCGCCACGAGGATCTCTTCGAGCTGCACCGAATTCTGGCAGACACCGTGATGGATCAAGGAACCGCGGGAAGCTACCGGACCATTTCCGTGCGAGTGGGCAATCACTTCCCGCCGGCCGCCCTCGATGTCTCGGGGTTGATGTTCGAGCTGTTGGACTGGTGGAACAAGAAGTCCGTCGAGTTATCCCCGGTGCTCAGTTCCGCCATCCTGCACTATCGTTTCGAACACATCCATCCGTTCGCCGATGGCAACGGGCGGACGGGCCGGGCATTGGCACTCTGGGAGCTCTATCGAAGGGGATTCGACAGTCATCACATTTTCTCAGTGGACGAATATTATTGGGAAGACCGTCCCGGTTACTATGCCGCACTGGACGCCGTGCGCGTCGCGGGCGAGGACCTCACCGGCTGGCTGGAATACTCCGCCGAGGGAATCAGACAGACGCTGGAACGCGTGTGGCTGCGTGTGCAGACTTACAAAGTGAAGTCTCCGGAGAAGCTTGTTCTGCGTCCCAAGCAGGAACACCTGCTCAAACTTCTGCGCGACCACGGCAGCATGTCGCCAGCCGAAATATGGGAGACACTCGCCGTTTCAAAACAAGGAGCGATGGATCTGATACGCCCGCTCCTGGAAGCCGGACTCTTGGAAAAAATAGGCACCAAAAAAGCAGGACGATACTCCCTCAAACCATCATGAGCCAAGACGTTGTTTCCCTTCTCCAGCAGCTTGTCCGCATTCCCTCGGTCAATCCCGACAACGCCCCGGGCACCGAACAGACCGGCGAGGAGACGCTCGCCATCTTTCTGGCAGGCTGGCTGGAATCCATCGGCGCGGAGGTGGTGCTTGAGGAAATCAAGCCCGGCCGGCCGAACCTGATCGCCCGCTTCGCGCCGCTCGACGGGCGGCCGCGGATTCTGCTGGGACCGCACCTCGACACGGTCGGCGTCGGCGGGATGACCGTCGAGCCCTTCGGCGGCGAGATCCGCGACGGCAAGCTCTGGGGCCGCGGCGCGTCGGACACGAAAGGCCCGATGGCGGCGATGTTGTGGGCGCTGCACGACCATCAGGACGTGTTGGCGGATTTGCCGGTGGCAGTGGATTTCGTCGCGTTCATGGGCGAGGAATCCGGCCAGTGGGGATCGAAGCATTTCGTGAAACGGCACGGCAAGGATTACAGTTTCGCGCTGGTCGGCGAGCCGACGTCGATGCAGGTCGTCCACGTGACGAAAGGCTCGCTGTGGGCGACTTTGCGCGCCACCGGCAAGGCGGCGCACAGCTCGCAGCCGGAGCGCGGGGAGAACGCGATTCTCAAACTCACCCGCGCGCTTGACCAGCTCGACCACCACCTCGGCGGCCAGCTCGCCATCTTCACCCACCCGGTGCTCGGCCGCTCGACGATGAACGTCGGCATGATCCGCGGCGGCGCGCGGCCGAACATCGTGCCGGATCTGGCAGAAGCGGAAATCGACATCCGCATCACTCCCGCGCTCGCGGCGGCGGGCGGCGCGCTGAAGCTGCTCACGGAAACCCTCGCGTTTTTCGACCTGCCGATCGGCATTGTGAATCCGCACGAGAATCCGCCGATGGAAACGGCGGCGGATCACCCGATGATCCAAGCGCTGCTCGCCACCGACCCGGCCACCGGACTGGCCGGCGCGCCGTGGTTTTCCGACGCCGCGCATCTGTCCAGCGGAGGGATTCCCAGCATCTGCATCGGCCCGGGCTCAATCGACCAAGCGCACACGGTGGACGAGTTCATTGAAATCTCCGCGCTCGAACAAGGAGCCGCGTTTTTCTCCGCCTTCATCGGCGGCTTGCAACGGTAGCCAAACCGCGGGTTGCGCGGGAAAAAAATGCCGTTTACGATGCGCCATGTCTTTTGCCTGTGAGAATGGCCGCTGCAAGACTCCCTGCTGGATGCGGAGAGTGCTGCTGGCCGCCGGATTCTATCATCTACTGTTCGCCGTCTGGGCGAATTGCTGGCCGCACCTGTGGTTCGACTGGATCGGCATGGAGCAGCCAAACCATCCTATCCTCTGGCAGGCCGTCGGCTTCCTGATGGGATTCATGGGGCTCGGTTTGGTGCTCGCAGCGAAAGATCCGGTCAAGCACTGGGTCATGGTCCTCGTCGGGTTCACCAAATTCACCCTCGGTATCATCGCATTCGGCGTCGGTCTGTTTCAAGGAGACATTCCTCTGCGTTCGATCTGGATGGTGATGGTGGCCGACGTCATCTGGTGGGCTCCTTTCGCGGGCATTCTCTGGGCTTCGCTGCGGGCTCACGCGGGGGTTCCGCCGATGCGGTCCGAGCCGCTGAGCATCGCCGAGGCGGCTGCAAGCTACTCGCTTTCCAACGGAAAAACGCTGGCGCAGGCATCCGAGTCCAAGCTGCTCGTCCTCGTTTTCCTCCGCCACTTCGGCTGCACCTTCACCCGCCAGATCCTCCGCGGCCTTGAGAATATCCAGAAGGAAGCCCATGCCCACGGGGCCGAACTGGTGCTCGTCCACATGCTGCAAAACGGCAAGGAAACCCGCTACCTCGGCGAGCGCAGCGGCGTCGCCCGCATCGCCGACCCGCGCTGCGAGCTTTACCGCGCCTTCGGTCTTGGAAAAGGCGGCTTCATCGAGCTCTTCGGCCCGCACGTCTGGTGGCGCGGCGCGCTGGCGATTTTCAAAGGCTGTGGTGTGGGCCACCTCGCGGGAGACGGTTTGCAAATGCCCGGTGCCTTCCTTTTCCGCGACGGCCAAATTATTTCGTCGCAGCCGGCCCGCTCGGCGGCGGACCTCCCGGATTTGTCAGAGCTCTTCAAATCATTGCCCGCGCCCGCATGACATCGCTGCAAGGGAAAACCCTGCTCGTCACCGGCGCGTCCAGCGGCATCGGCCAGGCACTTTGTGAACTCCTCGTCGAGCGCGGGGCCAACGTCCTCGGCGTCACCCGCCGACCGTCCTCCCTCTCCGCAGACGTCTCGCCGATTCTCGCGGATCTGACCCAGCGCGAGCAGGTTTCCTCCATTTTCCAAGGCTTGGGGAAAATCGACGGGCTGGTGAACTGCGCGGGCACCGCCTACCTCTCGCGGATCATCGACGGCAACCCCGCCGACTGGGAGGAAATGTGGCGCGTCAACGTGATGGCGCTAACACTCTGCTGCCAACTCTCGCTCAAACACTTCCCCGCCAGCGGCGGGCGCATCGTCAACGTCTCGTCGATGAGCGGCCACCGCGTGCCACCCTCCGGCGGATTCTACGCGCCGACCAAATTCGCGGTCAGGGCCATCACCGACGCGCTGCGCGCCGAGCTCAAGGCCGTGAAATCGCCGATCCAGGTCGCCTGCGTTTCCCCTGGCTACGTCGATACGCCGCTGTTGGATTCCTATTTTCTCGGCCGCGAGCAATCGCTGGCGCAGACCCGCGCCGCGATGAAAATGCTCGAGCCCGCCGATGTGGCGTGGGCGATCCTCACCATCCTCGAAGCGCCCGCGCACGTTGAGATTGGGGACATCCTGATGCGCAGCGCGGAGCAGCAGATGTGAACGCGGTGGAAAAACTGGACAGCCCGAACCAGCCGTTTCACGGTCTGCACATGGATTTCAAAAACATTTTCGCCCCGCGGGGTGTCAAGGCAGCCGTCGAGGAAGGCGCGGATTTCTCCCCGAAATTCGACGCCGACGGCTTGGTCCCGGCGCTGGCGATGGACGCGACGACCCTCGAACCACTGATGCTCGCCTACATGAACGAGGAGTCACTGCGGCGGACGCTGGAAATAGGCGAGGCGGTTTACTGGTCGCGCTCGCGGCAGGAATTCTGGCACAAAGGCGCGACCTCCGGCCACATCCAGCGGATCGTGGAAATCCGCACGGATTGCGATCAGGACGCGTTGATTCTCATGGTCGAGCAAATCGGTGCGGGAGCCTGCCACACCGGCCGGAATTCGTGCTTCTACCGCAAGGTGGTGGCGGCCGTGAGCGGCGAGACAACGAAATTGGAGCTCATCGGCCCCGGAAAGTCGTTCGATCCGGCGGCGGTTTATGGAAAACCATGAATTTCGAGTGATTTCGCGGTTGCAATCCACAAACTGATCCAGTAGCTCTGCCGCCCCGCGCGTCAGGCACACCGCAACGACACCCGCAGGCAGCACATTATTTTCCGCGAAGGAGGACCCCATGCACATCATTAAGAAGATCGAATCAGAGCAATTGAAGCAAGACGTCACCGAGTTCAACGTCGGCGACACCGTGAAGGTCCATTGCCGGGTTGTTGAAGGTGGCAAAGAGCGCGTCCAGATCTTCGCTGGCATCGTTCTGGCCCGTGGCGGTTCCGGCGTGAACGCCGCGTTCACTGTCCGCAAGATTTCCTACGGCGAAGGCGTCGAGCGCGTTTTCCCGCTCCACACCCCGCGGATCGCGAAAATCGAAGTCACCAACCGTGGCAAAGTCCGCCGCGCCAAGTTGCACTATCTCCGCGAGCGGGTCGGCAAGCGCGCCCTCCTCGTCAAGAGCGCCGGCAACAACTGATACGGCCAATTTGGTTTTTCTCTCAAAACGCTCCACCGGGTTTCCGGGCGGGGCGTTTTGTTTTTAGCGCGGCGTGAGATTTCCGCTTTCCGGCTGCGGAAGTCCGCGCCACCTTGCCGCCGTGCGCGTCCCCATTCCAGTGGTCATCTTCCTCGTCCTCGCCGTCGCCGGGGGGACGTGGTGGGGCAACACCCGCCAGATGGATTTCGTGACGCCGCCGTCCGAGGCGAAACTGGCGGCGACCCGGGTGAAAATCGAGTCGTCGCTGCCGCAGACCGACCAAGTGGACGATGCGATTTCCGTCCCCGCAACGGCTCCGCCCCCGCCGCCGGTCGAGCCCCCCAAACCGGTCGTTGAACTGGGCGATTTGACGATTCCACCGAGCTTGCAAGACTACCGCGTGCGGTCTAAGGAGGGCTCCGCCCATCTCATCGAACTGGCGACGCTGCTTGAGGAAAAAGAGGAATTCCAACGCGCCTTGCTGGCTTGGGAGCGGGTCATCGATCTGACCCATCCCGACGAAGGCCAAGCCGCCAACGCCATTTCCGCGATCAAACGCCTGCGCCCGACCCTGCCGGATTGGAACGCCAAACCCGAAACCGCCATCACCCTCTCTCTACGTGCCGGAACTGCGAAAAATGGCGCGAAAACCCTCACTTCCACCCTCGAAGGCGTCGCCCGTGATTTGGAACGCGCGTCCTCGGGCATCGTGAAAATCAAAACCACGGTCACCGCCGGCAAGATCAGCAGCATCACCCAGGGTCCCGCGCCCGTCGCCATTTGGCTCGCCGGCCCGGAGAAAAAATCGGTCTTCACGGAAGTGCGCTCGTTCACAACAGATTCGCCCGACACCCTCCGCGACGATATTTTGAAGACGGTTTTCCTGCTCATCCAGAGCCATCTGGGCCGCGCCACCGCCTACACGCCGCCCGCCGGTCTGGCGGCTGGCGAAAGCCCGCAGGACGCGCTCAGCTTCCGCGTCACCCGCCTGTGCTGGAGCGAATTCGCCACCACCCTGAATCAGCCGCCGAAAAAAACCGCAGCCCCCGAAAACGGTTCTAAGATTCGCTGACGCCCGGGCGTTTCACCAGACAGACAATTTCAAAATGCTTTTCCGTAGCCTCATCCTTGTCCCGATTTGTGCATCGTTGGCGCTGGCCCAAGACAGCGCGCCCATCGCGGAGCCAGTCAACCCCTCGGTGGTCAAACTCAGCGAGACAAAATACCAAATCGGCGCGGTGACTTTCGACCAAAAGACCCGGGAAATCCGCTTCCCCGCGAAGGTGAACATGGAGGAAGGACTTATCGAATACCTCATCGTCCTCGCCCAAGGCAAAGTCCACGAAGCGCTGCTGATCACCGAAATTTCACCCACCCACCTCAATCTCGCCTTCTCCCTGCTGCGCTTCACCGCCTCGCGCGAGCTTTTCGTGATCCCCGACGAGGACGGTCGCCTGACGGACAAATATCCCGATGTGCCCGCCGCCATCAAAGCCGGTGCCCGCATCGCCATCGATGTGGAATGGGATGACCAAGGCCGCACCCGCCGCGTCCCGATCAACGACTGGATCCAACATGCTGTGAAAACCACCGCCATGGACGCGGGACCGTGGGTTTACAGCGGCTCGGATTTCAACGAAGGCAAATACGTCCCGGAAATGACCGGCGACATCGCCTCGATCCTCATCTCTCCGGCCGCGATCATCAACTATCCCGGCACCGACAATCAGGACGATACCGCATGGGTCGCCTTTCCCAAAAGGGTGCCGCCGCCAGAAACAAATGTCACCGTGATCATCGCTCCTTACTCGAACACTACCCCTCTCCCGAAACCATGAAATTCCTTTCCTCCTTGCTCATCCTCGGCACGGCCATCGGCAGCGCCGCGGGAAAAGCCCCCGGCCGCCACGAGTCCCTCAAACAGGAAATCCGCCAGTCGATCGCCCGCGGCAACGCCTGGCTCAAGACCCAGCAGAAACCCGACGGCAACTGGGACGACGGCGAACTGCCCGCCTTCACCGCGCTCGCGCTCACCGCCCTCGCCCGTGACCCGAGCCTGGACCGCAAGGCCCCGTTTCCCGAACCCGTCGAGAAAGGCTTCACCTGGCTGCTCGCCCAACAGAAAGAAGACGGCGGCATCTACAACCGCGGCCTGTCGGTTTACAACACCGCCACCGCCGTGACCGCCTTCGTCGCCGCCGGCCGCGAGAGCTACGAGCCCGCCATCGTCAAGGCCCGCAAGCATCTCATCGCCAACCAATGGGACATCGACAAGGCCAAGGAAACCGACAACCCGAACGACGGCGGCGTCGGCTACGGCTCCAAAAACGACCGCGCCGACATGTCCAACACCTACCTCGCCATCGAGGCGCTCGCGCTTTCGAAAAAGGTCATCGAAGACGGCAAACATGGCGACCAACCGGACCTCGACTGGGGTGCCGCCGTCACCTTCCTCTCGCGCTGCCAGAACCTCGAGGAAACCAACGACCGCGAATGGGCGTCCAACGACCCGAACAACAAAGGCGGATTCATCTACGGACCTAACGAAACCAAAGCCGGCGAAGAGAAGCTCCCCAACGGCCGCACCGCGCTCCGCTCCTACGGCTCCATGTCGTATGCCGGGCTCCTGTCATTCATCTACGCCAAGGTCAGCGCCACCGATCCGCGGGTCCTCGCGGTCAAGGAATGGCTCGGCAAAAACTACACCCTCACCGAAAACCCCGGCATGGGAACCCAGGGTATCTACTATTATTATCAGACCATGTCCAAGGCGCTCACCGCCGCCAACGTGGACAACCTCAAACTCGCCGACGGCAGCGAAGCCGACTGGCGCAACGACCTCGGCCACAAGATCCTCACCGCCCAGCGCGAGAACGGCTCTTGGATTAATGACAATGGCCGCTGGATGGAGTCCAACCCCGTCCTTGTCACCGCCTACACCGTGCTCTCGCTGGAGCAAATTTACGACTCGATCCCGGAGTGATCCTTTCTTGATTCCACGCGCTGGAATTCCGAATGTCCTCAAGTGACCACCCACACCGCGCCGCTCACTCCCGCCCAGGCGGAAACCCTCCGCCATGTGTTGGAGCGGCAGGGCTATGATTTTGAAACAAAGCCCTACGCCCTGTTCGCCGCGCGCAAGGGCAAGCTCAACGTGACGGTTTACGAAAAGGGCCCCAAGGTCCTGATCCAGGGCAAGGACACGGAAGACTTCATCCGCTTCACGCTCGAGCCCGAGGTCACCGGCGTGGCCAAGTTAGACTACGAGGAAATTCTCGAACCCGACAAATTCGAGCCACACTTCGGCATCGATGAAAGCGGTAAGGGCGACTACTTCGGCCCGCTCGTCATCGCCGGTGCCTACACGGACGCCATCATCGCCCGCCGCCTGATCGCCGCCGGGATCATGGACTCGAAGCGCGTCACCAGCCCCGCCCGCATCCGCCAGCTCGCCGCGATCATCCGCGAGACGCCCGGCTGCACCACCGCCGTCGTGTCAATCGGGCCAGAGCGTTACAACACGATGCATGCGTCGTTCAAAAACCTCAACCGCCTGCTGGCGTGGGGTCATGCCCGCGTCATCGAAACCCTCGCCGCCGCCCGCCCGGACTGCCCGCGCACGCTCAGCGACCAGTTCGCCCGCCCCGAGATCCTGCAGCGCGCGCTCAAGGAAAAAGGCCTCACCCTCCAACTCGAGCAACGCACCAAGGGCGAGTCCGACACCGCCGTCGCCGCCGCCTCCATCCTTGCCCGCGAGCGATTCATCGACTGGATGGACAAAACCTCCGCCGCCGCCGACATCAAACTGCCGCTCGGGGCATCCGCCGCCGTGGTCCAAGCCGCCCGCGAACTCGTCGCCCGCGACGGGCCGGAAGTCCTCGGCAAGGTCGCCAAACTCCACTTCAAAACCACCCACGCCGTGCTCGGAACCACTCCGCCGGATCCGTGCGATTAGACATTCCGGTAGAGTCGGTTGCGAATCATTCGCCGGTTTTGCAATTTGTTCCCGCGCTGGCACGGAAAGCGCATTGAATTAAACGATTTTTGAGGAGACAAAACCGCATCGCTCGTAGTTTAATCAGCTCGCATCGCTAACCATCAACACTTTCCCACTCCCATGGCCACCATCACCAAACGCGAACTCGTCATCAAAATCACCGACCACCTCGGCGCCAAGGGACTTGAAATCACCCAGCAAGATGTGCTCGAAGTCGTGCAAGCCCTCATCGATGAAATCACCGACTCGCTCGCCCACGGCGACACCGTCGTGATGCGGAATTTCGGCGCGTTCCAAGTCCGGGAGATGAAAGCCAAGATCGGCCGCAACCCGAAAGATCCCGCCAAGGACGTGCCGATCCCCGCCCGCGCCGCCGTGAAATTCAAGCCGGGCAAGGAGATGAAGGAAAAGGTCGCCACCACCCTCCAAGTCATCCGCGAGCGCAAGTCGTGACCTGCCGCCGCCTGAAAAACCCGTCGCTCCACCTCGCCACAGCTTGCAGCGTGGCGGTTTTTGTTTTCACCTCCTGCGGCGGCTACCGCGGCTACATGACGCGCTCCTACAACGAACGCGGCCAGCACTATCAGCCGATGAGCGTCGATGCGGCGCTCGACTACGAGGAGACCGGCACCTGCTCCTGGTATAACGAATCCAAGTTCTTCGGCCTGAAGCGCGGCAACACCTCGATCGGCGAGAAAGTGACGCCCTTTGACGTCATCGGAGCCCACAAGACACTGCCCCTGCCCTGCGTCGTCAAGGTCACCAACGTGGAAAGCGGCAAGTCCACCAAAGTCCGCATCAACGACCGGGGACCTTTCATTCCCGGCCGATTCCTCGACGTCTCGCCCCGCGCCGCCAAACAACTCGGCTTCTACAGCGAGGGTCTCGCCACCGTGCATCTGAAGGTGATTTCCGTCGGCGACGGCTCCTACAAGCGTAAGAAACGCAGTTGGTTCTTTTTCTTCTGACCGATCACGCGCTCAAAAGTTTCCGGGCTTGAACAACCCGGAGTTCCGCCCGCAAACTCCGCCCGCTCCCCGCGAGCGCCTCCTTATGTCCAACTCTCCTGAAATTCGCGTGTTCGCCCCCGCCACCGTGGCCAACGTCGCCTGCGGTTACGACGTCCTCGGTTTCGCCATCGACTCACCCGGCGATGAGATCGTCGTGCGCTTCAGCGACAAGCCCGGCCTGCACATCACCAAGATCACCGGCGACAACGGTAAGCTCCCGAAAAACCCCGAGCAAAACTGCGCCGGCGTCGCCGCGCTCGACCTGCTCAAGCATCTCGGCATGTCCGACCGCGGCATCGAGATGGAGATCCACAAGAAAATGCCCTTCGGCTCCGGCCTCGGGTCCTCCTCCGCCTCGTCCGTCGCCGGCGCTTTCGCCGTGAACCAACTGATCGGCAACCCGCTCAGTAAAAAACAACTGCTCCCCTTCGCCATGGCCGGCGAGGCTTCCGCCGACGGTGCCTGGCACGCCGACAACGTCGCACCGTGCCTCTTCGGCGGCATCGTTTTCATCCGCTCCAACGACGAGCTCGACTTCGCGCAGATCCCCGCGCCCAAAAACCTGTGGGCCGCCGTCGTCCACCCCGACATCGAGATCCTCACCAAAGTCGCCCGCGAGATCCTGCCCAAGGAAATCCCGCTCGAAAACGCCACCCAGCAGATCGGCAACCTCGGTGGCCTTCTCTGCGGCCTCATTCAGGAAGACTACGGCCTCATCTCCCGCTCTATCCACGACGTCATCGCTGAGCCGCGCCGCCAGAAACTCATCCCCGAGTTCTATCGGGCCAAGCGTGCCGCCCTTGCCGCCGGAGCCCTCGGCTTTTCCATCTCCGGTGCCGGCCCCTCCGTTTTCGCGCTTTGCGAAGGCGAGGAAACCGCCCGCAAAGTCGCCGACGCCGTCAGCAAAGTCTTCTCCGCGATCCCCAT
This sequence comes from Akkermansia muciniphila, assembly GCA_945879075.1. GTDB lineage: Bacteria > Verrucomicrobiota > Verrucomicrobiia > Verrucomicrobiales > Akkermansiaceae > Luteolibacter > Luteolibacter muciniphilus_C. The sequence goes on from CAMCUY010000003.1 coordinate 23,850, forward strand.
CGAAAACCAAGCCTACGTCTCGCGGATCAATCCGCACGGCGTACATGTCATCGAGTAATCAGGGTGTCAGCCTTCATCGCTTCCTCGAAGCTGATGGTTTTGCCTTGGCTGTCCCCCTCTCGTTGATGATCCTGCTGACGGTGACTGCCGTGGGCTTGCTGAGCCTCCCGGCGGTATCAGTCCTTCCGTTTCAGTAGCGGAAACAACACCACGTCGCGGATGGTCGGCGCGCCGGTTAGCATCATGCAGAGCCGGTCCAGGCCGATGCCGATACCGCCGGCGGGCGGCATGCCGCATTCGAGGGTTTCGATGAAATCATAGTCGATCTTCTGAGTTTCCTCGCCAGACTGGGCTTCAAGGCGCTGCCGCTGGACGTCGGGGTCGTTGAGCTCGGAGTAGCCGGGGGAAATTTCCTGACCGTTGATGATGAGCTCGTAAACCTCGACGGTCTGGCCGTCGGGGCTGATCTTGGCGAGTGGCACCAGCTCGCTGGAGACGCGAGTGACGAAGCACGGGTCGAAGGTTTTCTCTTCCACCAGCTTTTCAAATACCTGTTGGATGACTTCGTGATCTTCCATGTTTTCGGAAATCTGCACGCCTTTTTCCTCGCAGCGGGCGCGGCGGCCGGCGGCGTCGATCTCGAAGAAATCCTCACCGGCGGCGAGCTTGATGAGGTCGTGATAGCTGGCGCGCTTCCACGGGCGGGCGAGGTTGATGGTGCGGGTGAGATTGCCGTCCTCGTCCTTGTGCTCGATCTGCAAGCCGCCGCAGAATTTTTCGGCGAGGTGGCAGGTCAGTTCCTCGACGAGGTCGGCCATCTCCTCGAAATCGGAGAACGCCCAATATGCCTCAAGCATCGTGAACTCCGGATTGTGTCGGCGGGAAATCCCCTCGTTGCGGAAGCTGCGGTTGAGTTCGAAAATCTTGGTGAAGCCGCCGACTAACAATCGCTTGAGGAAAAGCTCCGGCGCGATCCGCAGGGTCAGCGGCATGCCGAGCGCATTGTGATAGGTCTCGAACGGCCGCGCCGCTGCTCCGCCGGCGACGTCCTGGAGCATCGGGGTTTCCACTTCGAGGAAGCCACGGTCTTGGAGAAAGCGGCGGATTTCCGCGATCATCAGCGAGCGCTTCACGAACAGCGCCGCGCTATCAGGATTCCCCATCAGGTCGAGGTGGCGCTTGCGGTATTTGATCTCGCGGTCCGCCACGCCGTGCCACTTGTCGGGCATCGGCCGCAGCGATTTGGAGAGCACGGTGAATTTCTCCATCTTGATCGTCGGCTCGCCGGTCTTGGTGAGAAAGGTCTCGCCCTCGATGCCGATCCAGTCGCCGCGGTCGAGGCACTTCCAGGCGGCCACTCCGGTTTCATCGAGCGCCTTGACGTTCATATAGCCCTGGATGCTGCCGTGGACGTCGGAGAGCGCGAAAAAACAGGATTTACCCATGTCGCGCAGCGCGGTGATGCGACCGGCCACTTTCACTTGCAGGCCTTCGGCGAAATTCGCGCGAAGATCGGCGGGCGTGGTCGAAACTTCAAAACGCGCGCCGAACGGATCGATCCCGAGTTCGCGGAGTTTGGCGAGCTTCTCGCGGCGGATGGCGATCAGGTCTGCTTCGGTGGATTGCGGCTGCTGCGGGGTGACGGCTTCACTCATGTCGGGCACCGGAGTAGGCGGCGGGCGGGTGACCCGCAAGAGTTGAAACGGGATCGCCGCGATAATTCTCATTCCGGTGCGATTATTTCGCACGGGACAACATGGCGGTTTCGCCCCGGACAAGCTGCCGGATGCCTTATTTTCAGGGATTTCACGACCCGCCGGCTACTGAAGGAACCGAGTCGTGGCGGCTGTGCGAATGCATGGAAGGCTGGACCGCCCGGTTGATCGCGGCCGGGGCGCTCTTGCTCCGTTTCGGCTACGCCGTGATACTGCCGCTTTACGATGCGGGAGTCATCGAGTGTGTCTCGTCGGCGGGTTACTGCCACAGCAGCGCCACCGCATTTCATCGATGGCGATTTCCTCGCCGCCATCGGCCCGGCCGGGATCAACCTGACTTACGCGCTGCCGCTCACATTCGGCCTCGCCGGGACCGTCCGGGGCTCATAGGGCCACGAGTGCTGGCTGAAAGAGGAAACCCGCTGAACGACCGCGGCCGCTAGAAATTTCGCATGGTCGAAAGCGGGCATCGGTGCTACCTGTCCCGCGGATGTTTGAAGTCAGAGAAAAGCCGGACATGATCGAGCGCGCCTTGCTGGTGCGCTTCTATTTCGAGACGCACGAGGCGACCGAGGCGGAATCCCTGCTCGAAGAACTCGGCGAACTCGTCAAAACCCTCGGCGTCGAAGTCGTCGAGTCGGTGCTCTGCCGCAGCCGCGAGAAGCACAGGAAATTCCTCTGCGGCACCGGCAAAGCCGCCGAAATGGTCGAGCTCGCCCGCGCCCACGAGTGCGACGTCATCGTCATCGACAACGGCCTCGCTCCCTCCCAACAGCGCGAGTGGGAAAAACTCGCCGACCTCTGCGTGATCGACCGCGAGGAAGTCATCCTCGATATTTTCGCCAAGCGCGCCCAGACCCGGGAAGCCCGCCTCCAGGTCGAGCTCGCCCGCATGCAATACGCCCTCCCCCGCCTCGCACGGATGTGGGGCCACCTCGACCGCGAATCCGCCGGCTCCGGCGGCGGTGCGGGCGGCGGCGCGTCCCGCGGCATGGGCGAGAAGCAGATCGAGGTGGACCGCCGTCTCGCCTATCAGGTCATCGACCGCGCCAAGCGCGAAATCGAAGTCGTCCGCAAGCAGCGCAAGACCCAGCGCAAGGAGCGCGAGAAATTCGAGACCCCGCACGCCGCCATCGTCGGCTACACCAACGCCGGGAAATCGACGATGCTCAACATTCTCAGCGGTGCCGACGTGATGGCCAAGGACATGCTCTTTGCCACCCTCGACACCACCACCCGCCGCATCGAGCTGCCGGATGGCCAGCCGCTCCTCATCACCGACACCGTCGGATTCGTTAGGAACCTCCCCCACCGCCTCATCGAGGCGTTCAAGGCCACGCTCGAAGAAGCCGCCCTCGCGGATTTCCTCATCCACGTGCTCGACGCCACCTCGCCGGAAATCGACCGGCTCCACGACACCACGCTCGAAGTCCTCGCAGAGCTCGGGGCCGGGGACAAGCCTACCATCACCGTCCTCAACAAAATCGACCGAGTCACCGATTCGTTCGTGCTCATCGCGCTGGACAAGAAATTTCCCGGCGCACTCCACGCCTCCGCCGTCACCGGACTCGGCTTGGAAGAACTGCTCAAAATTTGCAGCCAGGTCCTCGCCGACCGCGTCCGCCACCAGGAATACCGCATTCCTCAAAGCCGCGCCGACCTCGTCAGCCTGCTCCACCGCGAGGCCAAGGTGCTCTCCACCGACTACGACGGGGACGACATCCTCGTCAGTGCCGTCGTTCCCGCCGCCATCGCCGGGCGGCTTGAATCCTTCGCCGCCGTCCCCGCCTAATTTCCATCCGAGTCCATTCCATGTTCCGCTTCATTCTTCCGACCTTCATGGCGCTCACCACGCTCGTTCCAGCCCAACAAACCCCGCCGACCGCGCGCCCGGTCCTCCGCGCCCTGCCACTCGGCGGCGACGACGACCTCAATTCCCAACCGCCCCCCACGGCCGATCCGGTGGCGCCCACCGCGGCACCCGTCATCGTTAGACCCGCGCCTCCGGTCGCCCAGGCGAGCCCCATCGAAACCGTTTCCACGCCCTCGCCGCTGGAGGTGAAACCCATCGGCGACGATGCCGTGCGCCTCCAGATTTTCCTCGATGAGGCGAAATTCGGCCCCGGCGTCATCGACGGCAGACCCGGTCAATTCACCGAACTCGCCGTGCAATCCTGGAACGAGGTCAACGGCTATCCGATTTCCGACTGGGTCGCCATCAACACGGCCGCCCGCAAAGCCGTCCCGAATCCGCTCGCCATCGCCATCGTCCCCGACATCTCGACCGCCTGGGTGGACACGTCCCTGCCGACGAAGAAAGCCCTGCAGGCCACCCGCAAACGCATGAGCTACCGCAGCCACGCCGAATTCATGTCCGAGCGCTACCACACCGACATCCCCTACCTCACCGTCCTCAACGGCAGTTCGAAAATCAACAATCTCAAACCGCGCGACACCATCATCGTGCCGAACGTGCGCCCCTTCATCATCGAGAACCTAACCGGGGCCGGCTACAAAACCGACGAATCCATGAGCCAGCGCCACGCCGTCGTGGACACCAAGATCAACCAGGTCCGCATCTTCGAAGCGGCGCCCGCCGCCCTCGTCGTGGCGGAGCCCGGCACCACCACCATTTCCACGGCCACCCGACCTAACCGCGGGCTCATCGCCTCGTTTCCCATCACTCCGGGCAAACCCCAGTTTATCAAATTCGGCACCTGGGAGGTTAGGAATTCCGTCGAGCTCCCGCACTGGCGCTATGACCAGAAACTCCTCGACACCGGAAAACGCAGCTCCGACTCCGAAGCGCTCAACATCCCGCCCGGCCCCAACAGCCCGGTCGGCATCTTCTGGTGCGGCCTTAGCAAGCCCGGCATCGGCCTCCACGGCACCTCCGATCCGGAGACCATCGGCCGCGCCCGCAGCTCCGGCTGCATCCGCCTCGCCAACTGGGACGCCATCCGCCTGCCCACGCTCATCCGCCCCGGCACCACGGTGGAAATCCGCTAGCAGCGCACCACCCTTGCCAACGATCAGTTGGCGGGGATGTACTTGACGTCCTCGGGGAGCTTCGCGATCAGATAGGCGGTGACTTCGGCGATCTGCTTGGGATTGAGCGTCTGGCCCCAGGCTTGCATCTTCGCGCCGTTGTGGCCGGTGCTTTCCGGCGGCGAGCCTTCATTGATGAGCTTGAAGATCTCCATCGGTTTGCCGCCGAATTTCCACTGCTTATCGTTGAGCGGCAGGCCGGGGAGCGGGATCTTGTTAGCACCGACGATCATTGCGCCACTCAAGTCGGCGGCGTGGCAGGCGGAGCAGTTGGTGAGGCAGGTCGCCTCGTGGGTGGTGTCGAGGAGTGCCGGATTCTGCTGCATGAATGAATTCATATCACTCAAGATCAACACTTTGCAGTGGTTTTTTATTCCTCAGTAAATTGAGCGAATGGCTGATAGCTATCTGATAAATACAGGTATAGAAAGCGGAGTTGCCCTTGAACTTTCTGAGCGACTGATAAGCCGCGGGCGAAGATATCCTGAAGCAAATCATGCGTGCCCTCATTGTGGGAGGTCATGTTGTAGACGAAGCCGCATAGCTTGTCGTCGTACTTGAGGATCAGGGCGTCGAAAGCGCGCGTATCTCCCTGTTGGGCACGCGTGCCAAGGCCCTCTTCAGGGCCGGGGGGCTTGACTGACGTAACATGAAGGGGGGTGGGGTAAACAGCGGAATCAGTCCACACCGCCGCCGCATGATGTAAAGAAGCGTGAAAACAACGGCTTGAAATTCCGGATTCCCCCCGTCGAAATGAACGTTCGCCTTTTCCGTTCCGTATGATTTTCTCGGTGGCAGCCATGGCCACCTTCACCGCAAACGCCGACTACGAGGACAAGGACAGCAATCCCATCCATTTGAAACCCGGAGACGAAGTCACCGTCGGCCTCGCCGACCGAGCGTGGCCCGGCTGGGTGTGGGCGACCGACAATGAGGGCAACGACGGCTACGTTCCGGAGGAAATCCTCGAACCGCTCGGCGAGGGACGTTACGCCACCCTTGAAACCTACGATCCCACCGTGCTCACCATCAAGCGCGGCGACCGCCTGAAATCGCTCCGCCACATCCACGGCTGGCACTGGTGCAGGAACGAGCGCGGAGAGGAAGGCTGGGTCGGCGGGTATTTGCTCAAGCCGGCATGAAATTTCCAGTATGGACGATTCCAAAAAACGCCTGATCGAAGCGGCGGTGCGGCCGTTTTCCGACAACGCGGAGATGAGACTCTCCGCTGCCGATTTCCTCGGGCAGCGGGGCACGGCCAATGACGACGCCGCCGCCGCGATGTTGGATCGTTGGAATGAAGTGGATGGCCGGAAGCAAAAATCCTTCTGGCACATCGGCCTCTGGGTGATGGTCGCAGTGGCCTCGATGGCCACGGTTTACTTGGACTTCGACGAAATTTCCCGGCTTGGAAGGTGGGGGAAATGGATCTCCGGAGGATCGATATTCGCACCTCTGCCCGATACCACGCAACGCGTCGCTAGCAAGCTCAGCGAGACCGACAAGCTGCTGCTGTTCGGAGACCTCGCCAAGGACAGCAAAAGCGAGCGCAAGGAGGCGCTCTGGCGGAGCGAACCGGAGAATCCCGCGAATTTTGCGGACTACGCCGGGGCGTTCATCTCAGACAACGACAAGCTGCCGCCGGATTTTCTGGAAACCGCCAGACGCATCGATCCCACCAACGCTTGGTTCACCTACCTGGCCGCCGCAGTCGAGGCGAGGGACGCGGTGAAAAGCAAGTCCCGCAAGAGCAAGCGGGTGGAGGGCAAGCTCGTCTTTGAAAGCCCGCGCGAATGGGAAATCCTCGATCAGGCGCGTTTGGATCGCGCCATGGAGCTGGTGCGGGAAGCTAGGAATCAGCCAAAATACAACGACTACAGCATTGAGCTCCTGCGGAAACGGCTGCCTCTGTTGCCACAGGTAACCAGTATTGAGCAGCTCGACTCGATCAGCTGTCTGGTTGCGATCTCCACATTTTCCAACCTCCGGCAGAGGACACTGGCCGACGCTATTTCCGCGAAGGCATGGAGTTTGGGTGAATCAAGCGATGCTTCGGGGTTTCGTGAAATTTCCAGCGATGGGGATCAGTTTCTCCGCAGGATTTGCAGCGCTGAAAGCGGAACTCTCGTGGACGAACTGGTGAAGTCGGTGTCTGCCAAAAGCATCACGGAGAGTTTCGGACAAGCGGCGGAAAAGCTGAGACTCGCGAACGACGCCGCGCATTGGAAGGCCATCACGAAACGGCTCATCGACCGGCAGGAGGGACGGAATTCCCGCGAATTCATCGTTGATGGCAAAGCAGTGGAGCCCGGGACGCGCACTGGCGGATTCATGACCGGCTCTCTCGAAACGGTGGCCAAACAAGCGGAAACCCAGCCGCCACTGACAGCCGCGGATTTGAAGCCGATGCGTTTGCATGACCATGAGTTTCTATCATGGATTTTCGGTTACGGATCGCGGCTCGTGATTGCGTTATGTCTTGGGCTTGTCGCGAGCTATCGGTTCCGGGTGGCGGTCTTGTCCCGGCGTCTGGCGCGGCGGATGGAGGATCTGCTTCGTCCGTCCGACTGGGGATGGATCATCGCTGTGGGAGTAATGCTGCCGTTTGCATTCGTGATGGCCGTCAACCGCCTGACTCCGCTGGGCGGGCGGGAATTCGGGATTCAGGGCACGGCGCTCATGATGCCTGCCGGACATTTCCTCGGGCTGTGGGCCTTGTGGCTGATCCTGCCGGCGCAGATCGTCCGCTGGCGCTTGGAAAAACGTGCGGGCGGATTCGGTTTTACCGGACCGTCGTGGATGGGCTGGCTCGCCGTTGCTTGCGCGGCAGCGGCTGTGCCGATGGCTGGCTGGGCGGCGATTTCCGGTTCATACGAGGTATTCTGGCTGCATTGGGTCCACTCGATAGGAATCGATTCCCCGATAAATCCAGAGACCTCGTGGGCATTCCGGCTAGCGGCGGCACTGTTGGGCACCTCCGTGCTTTGGCTCGTGGTGTCGATTTCCATCGCGCTCTTGAGCCGCGCTGAGCGGCAACTTTACAGAGCGACAGCCTCACGGGTGTTGGTCAGGGTTTATTTGGCGGCCCTGCTGGTCAGCGCGCTGGCCACCATCGGCTTCAAGGCCTCACAGCAGTATTGGTTTACGCAGGATACGCTCACAAAATTCGACGTTTCCGGTCCCGGTTGGACACGCTACGAGTCCAAAGTCGCTGCCCAGATGATAAACGAACTCCGGCAAATTTTAGGATATGACAGACGCCCCTGATCCACTCATCACGGCCGCGCTGCGCCCCTTGTCCGGGGATGCGGAGTCGAGGTCTTCCGCGCGAATGCTGTTGGAGACGCTGCGGGAGGAGCATACCGATCAGGCACAAGACGCGCTGAAACGGTGGGATGCTCACGATAAAAAAAAGCGCAGGCTGTCGTGGCGAGCGGTTTTCATGATCCTCGCGGCGGTAATCTCTGCGGTCATGCTGTCTCCCGGGGTGCTGGATTTCATGGACTACCGCCGGATTTTGCGGGCGGCGTCGGGCTACGAATTCGATGACGCCGCGAAAGTATTCGACCTCACGCGCTTCACCACTCGGGACAAACAGTTGCTGAAAATCAGCGATGCCCGCCAGTCGCCGCTCGAACTGGCGAAGGCCTTGCGGGAAAGCGATCCCGCCAACGCCGCATATTTCTGTGATTACTGCGCGACGTATTTCTCGGACAACCACGAAACACTCCCTCCGTACTTCCTGGCGCAAGCCGGCCGCATCGCTCCGGACAACGCCTTTTTCCCCTATTGGGCGGCGGGAGTCGAAGCCAAGGATGCGGCCAAAATACGCTCGCTCTCCAAGGCCGCGCGCATCCGGCGCAGCCCCGGAGTGGGATGTGATCGATGAATCCAAGATCGACCGGGCTTTGGCCATCCTGCGTGGAAGCAACGATCTGCCAGACCATGAGAGCTATGAAATCCAGTTGATGAGAGAACGAATTCCCCTGCTCCCCCAGAAAAATCCATCAGGATACCATAGCGCCGTTTCCTATCTGGCGATGACCACCTCCGTGCCTTCCTTTTCCCGGGCCTTGCCCAATGCGATCGCGGCCAAAGCCTGGTTGTTCGGCGAGCGCGGCGACGCCGGCGGACTGCTCGCGTTGAAAGCCGATGCGGATGCGTATCTGCGAAACATTTCCCGCAGCGAGCCCGGATTTCTCATCCAGGACCTCATCATCGAGTCGTGGGCCAAATCCATCCTTAATAACCTGACAGCATCCGCGAAAAAACTCGGACTTGTCGCCGAGGCGGCGGAAACCCAACGAAAACTCGACCACCTCGACAAGCTCACCACCGACCGCGAGGCCGTCATGTTTGAAATCGATGGCAAGGACGCGCGTCAGAAACTCAGCGCGCTCAAACGGTATTCCATGCCCTACCTCGCAAAACGCACGCTGCATCCGCCGGTGCTCCGCGACAGCGACGTGAAGCCCGGCCGGATGACCGAGCACGAAATCCTCGCGCAGCTTTGCACCTACGCGACGTGGGCGCTGCTCGGGATCGCCAGCGGCCTAGCCGCGCTCTATCGGCTCCGGTCGCCGCGCCTGGTCCGGAGCCTGGCGGCGCGGATGGAACTGTTGCTGCGGCCCGCGGACTGGGCGTGGTTGTTCGTGGCCGGCATTCCGCCGTTCATCTATCTGATGTTAATCACGCGTTTCACGGACTTGGGTGGCTCGGAGCTGAACATCCTCTCCCTGTCCATCGACCTTCCTTACTACGACAGCCTGCCGCTGCCGATGGCGCAATTCGTCGGCATGCTCCTCATGGCACTGATCCTGCCGGTCCTCGTCGCCAGGTGGCGGATCGGGAAACGAGCGGCGTTTTTCGGATTTGGAAAAACCCGTTCGTGGGCAGGCTGGCTGGCACTCGTCAGCGCGGCGGCCTTCATTCCGGTGCTCGGCTGGGCCGTCACCACTGGGTCCGATACCGGGCTCAAAATCGCTTGGGCGCTGTTTGTCATTCCGCTGGGATGGATTCTCGCCGTCGTGATCCGGGCCATGACCACGGGAATGGGCCATCTGCTCCACCTCAACACCATCTCGCGAATCCTCGTCCCGTCCTACTTGGCCGCCGCGGTCGTCCTGCTGCTCGCCACGCCGTATTTCAAATGGGCCCGGCAACACTGGTTTGAGCAAGACCCGATGGCGCGGCTGGATGTGAACTATCCGTCGTTGACGAAATTCGAATACGAAATCTCGGTGGCCGCCCGCAAGGAAGTCCGCGAGGCACTGGGATACGAGTGATGAGCGGATTCAAAATGGAGTCGAGGCTTCGCTCGATCCACTTCGCCAGCACTTCGGAACCGATCAAATCGCCACCCATTGCTAACAACCCGCGCGGCGCGGCGGCCTTGTGGCGCACTTTCGCAAAGCTGATCCATAGGATCTCCACGCCGGCAAAACATGCGGAGCGCGTCGTTATTTAGGCGTTGGACTGAAGTCCTGGACTACTTATTTCAGGCCTCCTTCGTCTTCGCGGCTTTCTTGGCGGCGACCTTTTTCACGGGGCGCGGCGGGAAGTCGAAGCCGATCTTGCCGTCCTTCACGTCGAAGGTGAGGTGGGCGTCGAACTTGCGCTTGGTGCGGTTGGAGACGAAGCCTTTGAGCACGTCGGTCTTACCGGTGGAAATGAGCTTGAGCATCTGGTCCTGCGGGATTTCGCACTGGAGGATGGACTTGCCGATGCGGATGCCGTGCGGGTCCTTCTTGGTGATGATTTCCGGGACGTGATAGGCCTTGTCGGTGGCGTAAACCTTGTAGGATTTGCCTTCTTCGGTTTTCGCCTCGCCGATGAGTTGCTCTTCGGTCAGCTCGGGCGGGCCGTCACGGTCGTCGTTTTCGAAGACGAAGTTGATCTTGAATTTCGCGTCTAACTCAAGGGCGGCGTCGAAGGGTTTGTTGAACTTCGAGCGGAAGCCGGTGAGCGGGCCGACGTGCTTGGTGGTGAAGAGTTGGATCGCTTCTTCCTCGGTGAGCAGGCGGCCGGCGATGTGTTTCTTCGCCTTGAATTTGCACTCGGGCTCGCGGCACTCATAGGTGGCCTCGGTTTGTTTGAGGCTCGGCGCGCCGCACATCGGGCAGGTGACCTTGAGATCGGGGAATACTTCGCTTTTCGCGAGATCGGCGGCGGAGCGGGCTTTGGTGCAGATCTCGTCGGTGTAAGCGATGATCTCCTTCATGAAATCGCCACGCTTAAGATTCCCCTGCTCCATCTGGCGGAGCTTAAACTCCCAATCACCGGTGAGTTTGGGCGAATAGAGTCCTTCGATTTCCATCTCGCGGACGAGATTGATGAGGCGCATGCCGGCTCCGGAGACGAAAAGCTCGCGGCCTTCGCGGGCGAGGTATTTCTGGGAAATCAGGCCTTCGATCGTGGCCGCGCGGGTGGCGGGCGTGCCGAGACCGCGCTCGGCCATGGCTTCGCGGAGTGCTTCGTCGTCGATGAGTTTGCCGGCGCCTTCCATCGCGGAAAGCAGCGTCGACTCGGTCATCCGGGCGGGCGGCTTGGTTTCCTCGGCGAGGACTTCAACGGATTCGGTGTGGGCAGGTTCACCGACGCTGACCGGGCAGAGCTCGTCTTTTCCGGCGGCGACACCGGGGCGGCGGCCGTAGACTTCGAGCCAGCCGGGTTTCACCAGGATGCGGCCTTCGGTCTTGAAGGTGTCTGAAGAAACAGGCGAGACGCCTGTGCCCCTTTCGCCACTCTCGATGCGGGTAAGGCGCGTCGTCTGCTCGAACTCGGCGGACGGATAGAAGACGGCGATGAAGCGCTTCACGATCATGTCGTAAAGCTTCTGCTCGGCCTCGCTGAGTTTGGCGAACTTGCCGGTCGGGATGATGGCAAAGTGATCGGAGACTTTCTTGCTGTCGAAGACGCGGCGCGATTTGTGCAGGCGCGGGCCTTTTTCATCGCTGCCGGAGAGCACGGCTTTGGCGTATTTCGCCACGTCGAGGCCGCTGTTGCCGACGTCCGCCATCGTCTCGCGGACGTTGCCGGTGTAATCTTCCGGCAGATACCGCGAATCGGTCCGCGGGTAGGTGATCATCTTGTGCTTTTCATAAAGCGCTTGGGCGATCTGGAGCGTGCCCTTGGCGGAAAACGGTGCCTCGCGCTGGAGCGTGGTGAGGTCGTAAAGCTGCGGGGAAATCTGCGAGTTCGCCTTTTTCTCCTCGGTGACCTTGCCGGTCTTGCCTTGGCAACGCGCTTGAATGGCCTCGGCCGTCAGCTTGTCCCAAATGCGCTCGGGCTTGGAGAGCGGGGCGTTTTCGTCCTTTTTCCAAGCTTCATCGATCCACTTGCCGAGGTATTCACCGGCCTGCACGCCGAAGGTGGCGTGGACTTCGAAATACGGCGTCGGACGGAAGGCTTGGATCTCGGCCTCGCGCTGGGCGAGGATCGCGAGCGTCGGCGTCTGGACCCGGCCGGCGGCGGTGATGTTGAATCCGCCGTGGCGGGAATTAAAGCAAGTCAGCGCGCGGGTGGCGTTGAGCCCGACCAGCCAATCCGATTCGGAGCGGCACTTCGCGGCGTCGGCGAGTGGCTTCATCGATTCGCCGGAGCGGAGGTTTTTCCACGCTTCGAGGATCGAGTCGTTGGTCATCGACTGCATCCACAGCCGCTTGACCGGCTTGTCGATGCCGCCGATTTCCATGATATAGCGGAAGATGAGTTCACCTTCGCGGCCGGCGTCGCAGGCATTGACGATGAGGTCGATGTCCTTGCGCTTGGCGAGCTTGAGTACCTGCTTGAGGCGGGCTTCGGAATCGGGAATCGGGTCGAGATCGAACTTTTCCGGGATGGCGGGAAGGACGCTGAAATTCCACGGCAGTTTCTTGCCGTTGGGGCCCATCGGCATCCGCAACTCGACGAGGTGGCCGACGGCGGAAGTGATGACTGCGTTTTCGTTTTCGAAAAACACATCGCGGCCGGAGCCGGACTTTTCGAACTTGCCGAGCTCCTTGGCGAGCACGCGGCTGAGGTCGGTCATGACGCTCGGTTTCTCGGCAATGATGAGTGTTTTTCCCATGGTGAAATCCGGCCGTTAACCGGGGCTGGATTGAGGGACTAGGCTTACGGAGCGGGTTTTGGCAAGCCGATTGGTAAATTTTTAAGATTCGGCTGAGACGGCCGGTGCTCTTTCCTGATTGGAAAATCCCCGACCCTTTCCACCGGAAAATCAGTTGCGACAACATCAAAGGGCCGTAAACATTCCCCCATGAATTTGGAAATGCTCTCGCTCGCCCAAGTCGGCCTGGCCCCCGGCGGTTTTTCGATGACCTACATCGTCATCATCGGCGTTTCCATGCTGGCGAGCTTCCTCATCAGCGGCACGCTCAAGCGCCGTTTCAAAGAATACTCACAAATCCCGATCCGCATGACCGGCGCGCAGATCGCCGAGGCCATGCTCCGCCAGCACGGGATCAACGACGTCCAGGTCATTTGCACGCCCGGCCACCTCACCGACCACTACGACCCGACGAAAAAGACCGTCAATCTCAGTGAATCGGTCTATTCGGTCAACTCCGTGGCCGCCGCCGCCGTCGCCGCCCACGAATGCGGCCACGCCGTCCAGCACCAGCAGGCTTACCATTGGCTCGGACTCCGCTCGAAGCTCGTGCCTGCCGTCGAGTTCTCCAGCAAGATGCTGAACTGGTTGATGATCATCGGCATCCTCGGCATCGGCGTGGCCCACAGCCCGATGATGCTGTGGGCGTGGGTTGCGCTTTTCGGAGTCACCACGATTTTCTCAGTCGTCACGCTGCCCGTCGAGTTCGACGCCAGCCGCCGCGCGCTTGCCTGGATGGAAAGCAGCGGAGTCGCCGCCAGCATGGAGCACGAAAAAGCCAAGAACGCGCTGTTTTGGGCGGCCATGACTTACTTCGCCGCCGCTGTCGGCTCCATCGCCCAGCTCGCTTATTTCCTGATGATGGCCCTCGGCGGTCGCCGGAATGAGTGACGTGATTTAGGCAGGATGGTAGAAGAACAGGCAGGAATGCCCACATCACGCTTGCCCGCGGGCGGAGCGGCGGGACATGGTCAGTGCAGGCCATGAAGGAACTCATCGAAGAACTCGAACGCTGGGGAGCGGATGTGATTTTCGGGCGCGCCAAAGGCTTGCGGGCGGCGCTGATGCGGTTCGCGATGCGGGCGCTGTCCGGGGTTTTCCGGATCATCGTGCAAATCCGGCTCTGGCGCTATCGCAGCGGCTGGCGGGCGCAGCATTATTTGGGAGCGCAGGTGGTGGCTATCGGAAATATCACGGTGGGCGGCACGGGAAAAACGCCGGTGGTCGAGCTGCTGGCGAAATCCCTGCGCGACCGCGGAAGGCGGGTGGCGATTCTTTCCCGCGGCTACAAGAGCAAGAAGCTCGACCGGCCGCAGAAGTGGCTGGATTCGAATGGCTGCGCGATTCGGGAGGAAAAGATGCCCAAAGTGGTCTCGACCGGCAGCGCGCTGTTGCTGGATTCGAAATACGCGGGCGACGAGCCGTTCATGCTCGCCCGGAATCTTGACGGCGTGGCGGTGGTGGTGGACAAGAACCGGGTGAAAGGCGGGCTTTTCGCCGTCGGCCAGCTCGCCGCGGACACGCTACTGCTCGACGACGGGATGCAATATCTCGATCTCGCGCACTCGATCGACATCGTGCTGGTGGACGCCGGCTCGCCGTTCGGCACGGAGGCGCTGCTGCCGCGGGGAACGCTGCGCGAACCGCCGAAAAACCTGCGCCGCGCGAGTTACATTCTCATCACCAAATGCACCGGCAGCCCGAACGACGCGCTGGTTTCCCGCATCCGGAAATATAACAAGACGGCGGAAATCATCGAGTGCACGCACGGGCCGATCTATCTGGAAAACGTCTTCACGCGCGAGCGGCAGCCGCTGGAGTTTCTGAGGGACAAGTGGGTCGGGGCGATCAGCGCGATCGCGGTGCCCGAGGCGTTCGAAGGTTCGCTGGCGAAACTCGGCGCGCGGGTGGAAATCCAGCGGCGGTTTTCCGACCACTATCGGTTTTCGCGCAGCGAAGTGGAGCATTTCATGCAGCGCTGCGTGGAACGGGACATGGAGTTGATCGTGACCACGGAAAAAGACGCGGTACGCTTTCCGAAACCAGCCTCGATCGACGTGCCGGTCTATTTCCTGCGGATCGAGGTGGAGATTTTGAAAGGCCAGGAAATCTGGGACGATCTGGTCACGCGGATTTGCAACCCGCCGCCGGTGTTCCAGTCGGTGCTGCGGAACCGGCATGCATACCGGCCGTGAGCCGTCACAAAAAAATCCCCTTTTTCGGATTGCCAGCGGGAAAAGCCGTCCCTAGCTTCCGCCTCCCGCGATCTTTAACCTCATTCCGAGATGTCCAAGCACAACAGCCTCAAGTCCAGCGCCACCGTCGGCGGCAAACGTTCCGTTCTCAAGCGCTTCGAGCGCGTCAAACTCCTCAAGGAGCGCGGCGAGTGGAAAGACGGTAAGTCCCCCGTCGGACTTCCCAAGACCAAGCACGAGGGTTAATCCCTCTGGCTCTCAACACTTTCTAAAACGCGCGGGCCCCACCGGGTTTCGCGCCTTTTTCATTTATTCCCATGGCAACCCACGACGGCACCCGCCTTAACAAATACCTCGCCTCCTGCGCGGTCGGCTCGCGCCGCGCCTGCGACGAGCTCATCAAGGGCGGCCGCGTGGAGGTGAACGGCAGCCCGTGCATCAACATGGGAACCCGCATCAATTCCGGCGACCACGTCAAGGTGGACGGCAAGCGGGTGGCGCCGCGCGAGACGATGATCGTCGCCTTCCACAAACCCCGCGGCTTCGTCTGCACCCGCGAGGACGAACTTGGCCGCGACACGATTTACTCGATGCTGCCCGCCTCGCTCCACTCGCTGCACCACGTCGGGCGGCTGGACATGGACTCGGAAGGACTGCTGATTCTGACCAACGACGGTGATCTCTCGCAGCAGCTGATGCACCCGTCGAAATCCATCGAGAAGGAATATCTTGTCACCTCGAACCAAGCGTTCGAAAACGCCCACCTCGACCAGTTTCTCGAAGGCGTCTTCACCACCGAAGGGAAATTGAAGGCAAAATCCATCGAGCGGCTCTCGTCCCGCCGCCTCAAGGTGGTGCTCGACCACGGCGCGAAACGCCAGATCCGCGTGATGTTTGACACCCTCGGCTATCAGGTGACCAAGCTGTTGCGTGTCCGCATCGGCGCGCTGTGGCTCGGCGATTTGGAGCCCGGCGCCTGGGCGGCTTTGAACTCGGTGGAAATCCAGATGCTGCTGGGAAACCCAAAACCCGCGAAGAAGCGCGAGGCCTCGGACGAGCCCCGTAAAAAAAGACCCAACTAAGGCGTTCTCAGGACTTGCCGCAGGCACAATGATTTCCTAGTTTCCGCCCGCGACGCGTCCATGCATTGTCCCGCCTGAAAATTTGAGAGCCCATGAGCGACAAAAAATCCATTTCCAATCACGATCTGGACACCGTGCACAAGCCGTCCAAGGAATTTTCCGCGAAGGCCCGCATCCCATCGATGGCGGCCTACAAAAAGCTCTATAAGGAATCCATCGACCAGCCCGACAAGTTCTGGGCGCGTGAGGCAAAGGAACTGGTTTGGCAAAAACCGTGGTCCAAAGTGCTCGATTGGAAGCCCCCGCACGCGAAATGGTTCGACGGCGGCAAGCTCAACGTCTGTGAAAACTGCGTGGACCGCCACGCCGCCGGCCCCCGCAAAAACAAGGCCGCCATCATCTGGGAGGGCGAGCCCGGCGACAAACGCGTCATCACCTACGGCCAGCTTCAGAAGGACGTCTGCCGCTTCGCCAACGTGCTCCTCAAAAACGGCGTCAAGGCCAAGGACCGCGTGCTCATTTACATGCCGATGATTCCGGAAGCCGCCATCGCGATGCTCGCCTGCGCGCGCATCGGCGCGGTGCACAATGTGGTCTTCGGCGGCTTCGCCTCGGAGGCCATCGTCGATCGCCTCGAGGACTCCGGCGCCACCACCATCGTCACCGCCGACGGCGGCTGGCGGCGCGGCAAGGTCGTCGCCCTCAAGCCGGTGGTCGATGAGGCGCTCGCGAAATACGACAAGGTCAAGCGCGTCATCGTCGTCAAACGCTGCGCAAACGAAATCTCGATGGACGCCAAGCGCGACGCGTGGTGGCACGACGAAGTGGCCAGCGTTTCCTCGAAACACGTCGCCAAGGGCTTCGACTCCGAGCACCCGCTTTTCGTCCTCTACACGTCCGGCTCGACCGGCAAACCGAAGGGAATCCTCCACACCTCCGGCGGCTACCTCACCGGCACCTACTCGACCTGCAAATACATTTTCGACATGCGCGACGAGGATGTTTACTGGTGCACCGCCGACGTCGGCTGGATCACCGGGCACTCCTACATCGTTTACGGCCCGCTGGCTAACGGCGTCACCCAGGTGATGTATGAAGGCGCGCCGAACGCACCGGACTTCGGCCGCTTCTGGAAAATGGTCGAGGATTACGGCGTCACGATTTTCTACACCGCGCCGACCGCGATCCGCGCCTTCATCAAGGCGGGAGACCATTTCCCGAAGGCCCACGACCTCTCCTCGCTGCGCCTGCTAGGTTCTGTTGGCGAGCCGATCAACCCGGAAGCCTGGAACTGGTATCACAAACACATCGGCGGCGGCAGATGCCCGATCGTCGACACTTGGTGGCAGACCGAGACGGGCGCGATCCTGATTTCCCCGCTGCCCGGCGCCACGCCCTGCAAGCCCGGCACCGCCACGCTGCCGTTCTTCGGCATCGACGCCGCGATCCTCGACGACGCGGGCAAGGAATGCAAAAACGGCCAAGACGGACGCCTCGTCATCCGCAAGCCATGGCCGTCGATGATCCGCTCGATTTACGGCGACAAGGAGCGCTACAAGACCGCCTACTGGTCGGATTACCCCGGCGGCATCTACACGGCGGGCGACGGCGCGCGCCGCGACAAGGACGGCAATTTCTGGATCATCGGCCGCCTCGACGACGTGCTCAACGTCTCCGGTCACCGTCTCGGCACGGCGGAAATCGAGAGCGCGCTCGTCTCCCATCCCGCGGTTGCGGAAGCCGCAGTGGTCGGCCGCCCGGACGAGATGAAGGGCCAGGCCGTCGCCGCCTTCGTCACCCTGAAGGGGAATTACGAGGAATCGGAAGCTCTCCGCATCGAGTTGCGCAACCACGTCGGCAAAGTCATCGGTGCGATCGCCAAACCGGACGATCTCCACTTCGCTCCGGGCCTGCCGAAAACCCGTTCCGGGAAAATCATGCGCCGCCTCTTGAAAGAACTCGTTTCCACCGGTAAAATCTCCGGCAACGTGACGACTCTTGAAGACTTCTCCGTCATCGAGAGCCTGCAACGCAAAATTGCCAAATAAGCCAATCGGCCTTTTCCATGACTTCTTCCCGCTATCTCATCGCCCGCGTTGCGCAGACCTTCGGTTATTTCCGAAGGAACCAGCGCATGGCGGATGCCGCAAGTGAAATGCACCTTTTGCGTGAGGCCGAGGCGCAGCTCGGGATGGCGATCTGGCAGAAGGTCGAGGAGATCGAGGAACTTTCCGTCGAATACTGGAACCTCCGGAAATTCATCAAGGAGAAGGAGCTGATCCGGAAAAAAATCGGGGACTGCCAGATCGAACTCGACAGGGCTCACGAAGAGCGCGCCAGCAGGCTCAACAACACTCCGGAAGTCCATCAGGAGCTGATGAACCAACGCATCCTGCTTCTCACCGACCTCGAAACCCTCGCCCAGCGGCGCGATGAAATCGTCGCCGAAGCCCGCGAAGTCCGCCGTACCTACGAGGGTTTAAAGATGAAACTCGAGGTGCTCACCAACGAGTTGAAAGGCCCGGAGGCAGGCGAAGAGGAAATCGCCGAGGTCAAAACCCGCCTTGCCGACCTCAAGCTTAAATTTTCCGACCTTAAAAAACAACGCCTCCTCATCGGCGTAGAAATCAAAGCGGAAGACGCCAAGATTGACCTCGTGGACGAGCAACTCAACGAGAAGAAAAATAACCGGAGGCTCCACGTCTCCGAAGTCTTCCAAGTGATCAGCGACGGCAACAAGGATATCTCCATCCTGCGGGCCGAAAACGGTTTGCTAGACACCCAGATGCGCCAGCTCTACGCTGAAATCGGCCGTTTCGTCAGCCGCAACACCCACCGAAATCCGGCCTGCGCCGCTGCCGCTGCGTCGTCCCATCAAGGACTGGTCGATGTGATGCGCGCCCTCCGCCGATCGATCGCGCTCAACCACCGCCTCGCCGGCACAGCCTGAGCCAATTGTCAGGCTTCAAGGGCTTGTCATGGAGACCAATCCCCTGCCCCATGCGTGACTTTTTTGATTTGCTCCACCGCGACTTTCGAGCCCTTTGCCCCTCATGAAGACACTCACCCGAATCGCTCCCATCGCAGCTCTCGTTTGCAGCGGCGCCAAGGGCGCGATCGGACTCCAGCACCACGGCGCGGCAGTCGATTTCGCGAATCTCTGGATCAAGACCCCGTGAATTGACCGCGTCACCATGCGCTACCGAGAAGCCATCGATTGGTTGTTTGCCACCCAGATGTTTGGAATCAAGCTGGGACTCGACGGGCCGCGCCAGTTGCTCAAGGAGTTCCTCGCCTATCCCGCGCACGGAGTGCAAGTCGTCCACGTCGCCGGAACCAACGGCAAGGGCAGCACCTGCGCGATGATCGACAGCATCGCCCGCGCCTGCGGCCGGCGCTGCGGGCTTTTCACCTCGCCGCACCTCATCGACTACCGCGAGCGGATCAAGGTGAACGGCGAGGAAATCGCGGAAGACGCCTGCGCCGCGATGCTCACCGAGCTGCGCGCCTTGTGCGAGCCGATGGAAACGCATCCGACGTTTTTTGAAATCACGCTGGCCTTGGCGATGCGCTGGTTCCGGCTCCGCGAGTGCGAGATCATCGTGCTCGAAACCGGCATGGGCGGACGGCTCGACGCGACCACCGCGGTGCCGGCGGATGTCTGTGTGATCACCCCGGTCGGCATGGATCACATGCAGCATCTGGGAAATTCCATCGAGGAAATCGCCGCGGAAAAAGCCGGGATTTTTGTGCGTGGGAAACCCGCGATTTCCGCCCCTCAGGTCCCCGCGGTGCGCCGGGTGTTGGAAAAGGAGGCGAATGAAAAACGCTCTCCGCTCGAGTTCGTGGAGGAACCGCTGCTCGGCTATCCGATGGCGCTGGCGGGCGAGCATCAGGCATGGAATGCCGCGCTCGCGGTGGCCGCGCTGCATCGTCTTGGCATTCCTCTCAGCTCCGACAGCGTCGGCTACGGCCTCCGCAACGTCAGTTGGCCCGGGCGTTTTGAAATCATCCGGCCCGGCGTCATTCTGGACGGCGCACACAATCCCCACTCCGCGGAAGTTCTCGCAGAAACCTGGCGGCGCAGCTTCCCCGGCAAGCAGGCCGCGCTCGTCTTCAGCGCGGTGGGCGGCAAGGACATCGCCGGCATCCTGGAAATCCTCGCCCCGCTCGCCTCGCGGATTTTTCTCTGCCCCGTCGATACGCCGAGGGCAGTTTCTCCCGAAGAGCTCGCGGAGAAACTGCCAGCGGACGCGCCGCCGCACGAGACGTTCGGGAGCTTTGAAAACGCCTTCGCCGCGGCGAGTTCGCACGGCGAACCCGTCCTCGTGGCGGGCTCGCTCTTTCTCGTCGGCGAGGCGCGGGCCTTTTTAACATCCGGGAAGTTCCGGCCAAGCTCGCAGTAATTTGAATAACCGCCGGCGCGCGGATTTACGCCGGGTAATCCGGGAAAGTCGCGATTGGGTTAGGGACGGTGGCGCTGGTGTCGGTGAAACGCAAATCGCCAACGATTTACCTTCCGTCGTCGGAATCACTGTCAAAACGGACTACGACGGATTTCATCTCGCGGTAGCCGCAGGCGTCAATGGCCGATGTGGGATGGGCTTACTTCGCTGTCGTCGCGGGCTTTCCGGTCAGCGCGGTGAACGCGGCCTTGGCCATTTCGCCGGCACCTGCGGTGTTGGGGTGGACGCGGTCGGGGAGGAGTTCGGGCTTGTCGGCGAGGGCGGCGTGCATGTCGATGACGCCGATTTTCATTTTCACGGCGAGGGTGTCGATGCGCGGGATCTGCTCTTGGACTCCGGCTTCGTTGATACCGAAGTTGCCGGGTTCGGGCACCGGACAGGGGCGGCAGACATAGACGCGCGGCTTGCTTTCGAGGGCTTGGAAGGATTTCACCAGCTCGGTGTAGTCGGCGACGAATTCCGCCTCGTGTTGCCAATTCTGCGGTTTGGTGTCGTTGGTGCCGAGCATGATGACGACGACATCCGGCTTGAAGGTGAGAGCCTTCTGATAGGCAGCCTCGTTCCAGTAGGGGTGGTCGCCTTTTTTGAGCAGCGTGCGGCCGCTGACGCCGAAATTCCCGACCACCCACGACTCACCGAGCAATCCCTGGAGTTGGGTTGGATAGGACATTCCTTTTCCCGCGCCGGAGCCTTGCGTGATGCTGTCACCGACGCAGGCGACGCGGACGGGGGCCTTGAAAGACCCCGCGTCGATGGGCGGCAGCCGCTCGGCAGCCATCGCGGCTGGCATGAGGAAGCTGGCGAGAACGAACGGGAGACCGCGGATCAGGGTCTTGGTGGGCATGAGCGTGGCGGCATTGAAATGGAAACATGGCGGCGAGTAAACGTCTCATTTCCGGCCCGGGTTGCGACTCGGAGAGCTGCTCGCGTCCAAGGGGTGCCGGGTGTTAGCTCCTGCGGCGGGTGGATTTGGGAAACGCGGGTCCGGCTGGAAAAATCCTGATTTTACGTGAAGCGCCTGTTGCCATTTTCCGGGAATGCTGGTAACCGTTTTTGCGATGGGCCGAAACACGCCGCAACTTGAATTCCGCTGGACCTCGTGGTTCCGCGTTTTGAAGACCCCGGAAGCCCCGAAAGCGCCGCCCTCGCGGGATGACAGCGGGCTAACGGCGTGGTGCGCGGAGGCCTCGAAATCGCTCTTCCTCAACGAGCTGGCGCGCAAAGTCCGCGTTTCCTGGAACCCGCGGATGCAGACGACGGCGGGCCGCGCTTGGTGGCCGGACCGGTCGATCGAGCTCAACCCGAAGCTCAAGGACTGCGAGCCGGAGGAACTCTGGCGCACGCTCAAGCACGAGCTCGCGCACCTCGTCGCTTACGAACGCTGCAGCCGACGCCGGATCGATCCGCACGGACCGGAGTGGCAGGCGGCTTGCGTGGATCTCGGAATCGCGGGCGAGCAGCCCTTTCACACCCTGCCTTTCAAGCGCCGCAGGATGAAGCGCAACCACGCCTACATCTGCTCCAACTGCTTCTCCGTCATCCACCGCGTGAAGCCGATCAAGCGGGCGGTCGCCTGTTATGACTGCTGCCGGAAATTCAGCGACGGCGCGTATCACGACCGTTTCCGCCTGATCAAGCACACGCCGTGATCACTCGCGGTCCGCGACGAAGAGCGTGTGGGTGAAGCGTTTCGCTTTCGGATAGGCTTTCGCACTGATGCATTCGACGTGCTTGAAAGTGCCTTGCAGCGACTTCGCGAAGGACTTGTCCGGATGCGCGGACCAGAAAATCACGCGGCCTTCCGGCTCCAGCGCGTTCTTGATGCGGGTGATGCCTTTCTGGGCATAAAGCCGCTCGTTGCCCTTCTGCACGAAAGGGTCCGGGCCGTTGTCCACGTCGAGCAGGATGGCGTGGTAGCGGTCGTTGCCGCAGCGGTCGATGAGGTCGTAAACATCGCCGACGTGGATGCGCACCCGCGGGTCATCGAGCAGTTTGCCGTTCACCTCGTGGAGAAACTCGCGATTCCACGCGACGACTTCGGGCAGGAGCTCGGCGACATCGACGACAGCGTCCGGGCCAGTTAGGGCGAGCACCCGCTTGAGAGTGAAGCCGAAGCCGAGCCCACCGATGAGGACGCGCGGCCGGGCCGGGAGGTGGGCGCAGGAGAGTTCCGCCATTTGTTCCTCGGAGGACGAGGCGGTGGTGCTCATCAGCTGCAGCCCGGCGACTTTGAGGAAATGGTGGCCGTCGTGCTCGTGGAGGGTGAGGCGGGCGCCATCGGGCGTTTTACAGGTCGCGAGGGTGCGGGTGATTTTCATGGGAAAGATGGAGGCGCCGCGGAGTCTCACCCGTGATTTTCTCCGGAGCAAATCATTCGCGCCGCCAAGCCTGTCGAAAGTGAAATCGATTTTCCCCAGCGCCTGCCGGGAGCTTCCTGCCGACGGGGCAAGTCCCTTATCTGGAGCGAAATGAGCAAGATCATCATGAGGCTTGCGTGGTCGCGCGTCACCCGCCAAGCTCCGCTTTCAAATTATGAGCGAACGACGCGTCGTCATCACCGGCATTGGCTGTATCACCCCACTCGGCAACGACCTGACCACCACCTGGGATGGTCTCAAGGAGGGGCGTAGTGGTATCGGAACCATCACTCAGTTCGATGCATCACCGTTCGATTGCAAAATCGCGGGCGAGGTTAAAAATTTCAACGCCGACGATTATTTCAACGTCCCTAAGGACGCCCGCCGCTCGGACCGCTACGTCCAGCTTGCCGTCGCCGCGTCGAAGATGGCGATGGATGACTCGGGAGTGGATGTTTCCACCATCGACTCACGGCGTTTCGGCGTGATGGTCGGCAGCGGCATCGGCGGTCTGGCCACGCTGGAACGCGAGCACTCGACGTATTTGAACAAGGGAGCCAAGCGCGTCTCGCCGTTCACGATCCCGATGATGATTTCCAACATCGCCAGCGGCATCATCTCGATGGAATACGGCCTGCACGGACCTAACATGGTCATCGTCACCGCCTGCGCGACTTCCAACCACAACATCGGCGAAGCCTGGCGCATCATCAAGTTCGGCGACGCGGACGCCTTCGTCTGCGGCGGCGCGGAAGCCGCGATCCTGCCGATGGGCCTTGCCGGATTCGCCAGCATGAAGGCGCTCAGCACCCGCAACGACGAGCCCGGGCGCGCCTCGCGGCCGTTCGACAAAAACCGCGACGGCTTCGTGATGGGCGAAGGCGCCGGGGTCATCGTC
The DNA here is from genome assembly GCA_945879075.1 of Akkermansia muciniphila. GTDB lineage: Bacteria > Verrucomicrobiota > Verrucomicrobiia > Verrucomicrobiales > Akkermansiaceae > Luteolibacter > Luteolibacter muciniphilus_C. The sequence goes on from CAMCUY010000003.1 coordinate 47,718, forward strand.
ATCGAGGAGCTCGAACACGCCCGCAAGCGCGGCGCGAAGATTTACGCCGAGCTCATCGGCTACGGCGTCAGCGCGGATGCCTATCATCTCAGCGCTCCCTCGCCTGACGGCAGCGGCCCGGCTTACGCCATCGGCATGGCGCTCAAGCACGGCAAGAAGAATCCCGAGGACGTCGATTATCTCAACGCCCACGCCACCTCCACCGGCCTTGGCGACGTGGCGGAAACGAAGGCGATCAAGCTCGCGTTCGGCAATTACGCCACCAACGGACTGGTGGTGAGTTCCACCAAGTCGATGACCGGCCACATGCTCGGCGCGGCCGGCGGCGTGGAGCTCATCGCGAGCGTGATGGCCATCAAGGACGGCGTCATTCCGCCGACGATCAACATCGAGGAACTGGATCCCGAGTGCGACTTGGACGTCTGCCCGAACGTCGCCCGCGAGGTACCCGTCACGGTCGCCCTCAGTAACAGCTTCGGCTTCGGCGGTCACAACGCGTCGGTGCTCGTCAGCAAGTTCGAGTGAGTCGGGCCATGGAAAATCCAGTGCATCGGCAGGCGGGGGAAATCGCGTTCGGCGATACCGACGCCAGCGGTTGGATGCACTTTCCGAATGTTTTCAAATACGCTGAGGAGGCGGAGCATGCGTTTTTACGTGCGCGAGGCGTGTTGGTTTTCGACCGGGAAAAAGGCGGCTGGCCGCGGGTGAAAGTGGCCTGCGATTTCAAACGGCCGTTCCAATGCGGTGATCGCTTCGAGGTTCTGCTCGCCATCTCCAATATCGGCTCGTCATCAATTTCATGGGATTTCGAGATCATTAACGCCGCCGGGGAAATCGCCGCCTTCGGCAGCATGACCAATGTCCGTGTGGATCACGAAGGTCGCCCGAAGCCGATCAGCGAGGATGAGCGCGCCGCACTCATTTGATATGGAATCCACTCCCGAAATTTCCGGCCGCGTCGTCCTTGTCCCGACTCCCATCGGCAACATGAGCGACATCACGCTCCGTGCTTTGGAAATTCTCCGCGGCGCGGACCGCATCGCCTGTGAGGACACCCGCCACTCCGGCCAATTGTTAGCGCATCACGGCATCTCCGGAAAGCCGCTCGTCTCGCTCCACGAGCACAACGAAGCCCGCCGCGCACCGGACCTCATCGCCGCTGCGAGGGCAGGCGAAACCATCGCCGTCATCAGCGACGCCGGCATGCCCGGCATCTCGGACCCCGGCTACCGGCTCGTCCAGGCCTGCATCGAATCCGGCACGCCGCTTGAAGTCCTGCCCGGTCCGTCGGCGGTCATCACCGCGCTGATCGGCTCCGGCTTTCCCTGCCACGCCTTCCACTTCGGAGGCTTCCTCTCGGTGAAATCCGGCAAGCGCCGCAGCGCGCTGAGCGCCGCGCTGGAGTCCGGAGAAACCGGCATCTTCTTCGAGTCGCCTCACCGCATCATCTCCACCTTGGAAATCCTAGCGGAAATCGATCCGCTCGCCCGCACCTGCGTCGCCCGCGAGCTGACGAAGAAATTCGAGACCTACCACCGCGGCACGGCGGCGGAAGTGCTCGCGCATTTCCAAAGCCACCCGCCGAAGGGTGAGATCGTGCTGCTGGTCCACTCTGAAAAGTAGTCCAGGACTTCAGTCCGTTCTTCAACCCGGAAGAACGGACTGAAGTCCTGGACTACGGTTTCAAGACCTCTTCAGCCGTGATTCCCGCGCGGTCTCCGAGTCCCAGAACATACCCATCCGCCAATCCCGCCTTGCCGGGATTTCCCGCGATGTAACGGCGGTAGTGATCAAACTGGGCCTCGCTGCGCACGATGTGATCGAACGTCTCCGCCTGCCAGAGAGTGCCGGATCGTCTGAGAGTCTGGTTGATCATCCGCGCGCTGGCACCCTTCCACCGTTGGAGAATGGTTCCCAAAGTATGCTTTTCCAGTGGCTCTATCAGAGCGTGGATGTGGTTGGGCATGATCACCCATGCGCCGATCTGATAACCTTTGCCGTGGCCTGACATGAGTTGTATGGCGAGGATTTCTGCGATCTGCGGACGAGCGAGGAGGGATTCGCCATGACCTGTGTCCAACAGTTCGTGAAACCGCGCGGTGAACTCTCTATGGAATGCGGTTCGTTCTGTTTCGGGGAGGTCGTCGGCACAGCCGTCGGGTGGCAGGCCGTGATCAGTTAGCCAGAGTGCGCGTTGTGCTTTCCATCGCTCCATGACAGTGCGGGGGACCGAATCCGCGAGGCGGGTGGTGATGAAATAGGTGCGACGCCATTGGCGCCAGTGAGGGAGATTAAGATGATGCCGGTGAACGGATTCATTCCCGTTGTAAGGGGTGAAGGGCATGTCTGAAATGTAGTGGAGGACTTTAGTCCGGAGCAATTCAGAACGGACTGAAGTCCTGGACTACATTTTCAAGCCAGCGTGATCCCCACCGGACAATGATCCGAGCCCGTGACGTGCGGCAGGATCTCCGCGTCTTTCACGCGGCTCATGAACGGCGAGGAAACGCCGAAGTAGTCGATCCTCCAGCCGACATTCCGCTCCCGCGCGCCGCCGCGGAAGGACCACCACGAGTAGGCGTCCTTCTTGTCCGGATAGAAATGGCGGAAGGTGTCGGTGAAGCCGGCGTCGAGCAGCCCGCCGAAGCCGGCCCGCTCCTCGTCGGAAAATCCCGCGGAAAAGCGGTTGTCCTTCGGCCGGGCGAGGTCGATTTCCTGATGGGCGACGTTGAGATCGCCGCAGAAAACGACGGGCTTGGTTTTCGCCAGTTCGGCGACATGGCGGCGGAACGCCTGGTCCCAGGTCATCCGATAGGGAAGCCGCCGGAGTCCGTCCTGCGAGTTCGGCGTGTAAACATTCACGAGGTGGAAGTCCGGATATTCCAGCGTGAGCACGCGGCCTTCCTGGTCATGCTCGTCGATGCCGAGGCCCGTCCGGAAATCGATCGGCTTTTCGCGGGTGAACACCGCGACGCCGGAGTAACCGGGTTTTTGCGCGGAATCCCAGTAGCCATGATAGCCGCCGAGTTCCAACGGCAGCTGCACTTGCTCCGGCCGCGCCTTGGTTTCCTGCAGGCAGAGGATGTCCGGCTTTTCCGCCGTCACAAAATCTCCCAAGCCTTTGCCAATCGTGGCGCGGATGCCGTTTACGTTCCATGAAATGAGTTTCATCGGCACGGAGTTTTCACCTCACACCAGCAACATGCAATCCCCGTAGCTGAAAAACCGGTACCGTTCTTCCACGGCTTTACGATACGCTTCCATCACCAGCCCCTGTCCGGCGAACGCGCTCACCAGCATGATCAGCGTGCTTTGCGGCAGGTGGAAATTCGTCAGCAAGCCGCCGACCACGCCAAACTGATAGGGCGGATGGATGAAGATATCCGTCTCGCCGCGCTGCTCGCGGAGCGGCCTGCCAAGGGATTCAAGCACCCGCGTCACCGTCGTGCCCACGGCGACGACGCGGCCGGCGGCGCTGACTCTTTCCGCAGTCTCCGCAGTCACCACGTAGCGCTCGGAGTGCATGATGTGGTCCGCGACGACCTCCGCGCTGACCGGGCGGAAGGTGCCGACGCCGACGTGCAGCGTGAGGAAGGCATGCGGGATTTTTTCCAACAACTCCGGCGTGAAATGCAGCCCGGCGGTTGGCGCGGCGATGGCTCCCTCCTCGCGGGCGAACACGGTCTGATAGCGGTCGCGGTCGGCAGGATCGTCGTCGCGGCCCATGTAGTGCGGCAGGGCGAGGTGGCCGTGTTTTTCCAAATCAACGGGCGCATCCCAGCGGATGAGGCGGTCGCCATTTTCGAAGACTTCCGTCACGGTTCCGGTGATACCGCCGACGCTCACGCAGCGGCCGGGTTTCATGCGTTTTCCGGGCCTAACGAGGCAACGCCAGTCCAGCGGGGAAAGCCGGTCGAGGCAGAGCAACTCGGTGCGGCCGTCGTCCGAGAAGACCCGCGCGGGGATGACTTTGGTGTCGTTGAGCACGAGCAGATCATCCGGTCGCAGGTAGTCGGGGAAATCGCGGAACATGCGGTGCTCGATCTCGCCACTGTCCTTGTGGACGACCAACATCCGGGAAGCGGCGCGTTCGGCGAGCGGCCGCGCGGCGATCAATTCCTCGGGCAGGTGATAGTCGAAATCTTTCGTCAGCAGCGGCATCGCCAATCCCTAGGCGACCCACCGCAAAGCCGCAAGGCAACAAGGGGATGGGATTTCTCGCCCCCTTGTTTTCAAACGCTGCAGATCTCCACCCCTTGGCGGAGGCTGGCGAGGGGGACTTTTCCCAGCGGGATGAACTCATGGCCGACATGGCCTTGGTACCCGGTATCCGCGATGGCGCGCATGATGGCGGGGTAGAAAAGTTCCTGCGCGGCGTCGATTTCATTCCGGCCGGGGCAGCCGCCGGTATGATAGTGGGTGAACCAGCGGTGGTTGTCGCGGATGGTGCGGATGACGTCGCCCTCCATGACCTGCATGTGATAGATGTCGTAGAGCAGGCCGAAATTCTCGCTGCCGAGCGTCTCGCAAAGTTTCACGCCCCAGGCGCTGCGGTCGCACTGGTAGTCCGGGTGGTCGATCTTGCTGTTGAGCAGCTCCATGACGAGGGTGAGGCCGAGTTCTTCGGCGAGCGGGAGCAGGCGGCGGAGGCCGGTGGCGCAGTTTTGAAGGCCTTCCTCGTCGGACAGGCCATCGCGGTTGCCGGAGAAAACGATGACGTTTTTCGCTCCGGCGGCGGCCGCCGCTTTCAGATGGGGCTGGTAGATTTCCACGAGCGTGTCGTGGTGCTCGATGCAGTTGAAGGCTTTTTCGATGAGCCCGACTTCGGCGCCATCGGGAGTTTTGCCGACGGGGAAGCTGATCATGGCACAGCTGAGGCCGTGTTTTTCCAAGACCGGCATGTCGTCGGGCATGACGAGTTCGATGGAGGAGATGCCGATATCCTTGGCAGCGATGCAGAGATCTTCGAGCGGGATGCTGCCGTAACACCAGCGGCAGACGGAGTGATTGATGCGGGACATTTTTAGGGAAAATGAAGCACAGGCAGGAATGCCTGTATCACGATCAGCAGTTGAGGCGCTCCCGGAGTTCGGGCGTCCAGAGGCGGGCGACGATGCTTTCCTGCGCGGCTTCCATGGTGGCGCGCTCGGCGGCGTCCTCGTCTTCGTGGCCGGCGAGGTGGAGGAGGCCGTGGACCATGTAACGCAAAATTTCGCGGGCGAGCGGCTCGTCGTATTCGGCTGCCTGGCGCTCGGCGACTTCAGCCCCGATGACGATCTCGCCATGGTGGAAGGTGATCACGTCGGTGGGTCCTTCGATGTCCATGAAATCGCGATGGACCTGGTCGCTGGTGGCGTCGTCCACCATGGCAATTTCCAGAGTGGCGAGATGAAACAACGGGGATTCGTCCTCGGCGGCGTTTTCCAAGGCGAGGCGGGCGGCTTCGTGGGCGACGCTTTCGAGGGCGGTGAGCCAGCTTTCCGGAATTTCGGTGGCTTCCTGATTGTTGCCGATGATGACTTCGAGCGACATGGCGGTGCGGGGTTGGAGAATCAGGCGCGCTTGGGCATGGGGATGACGCGGCCGTCCTGGGTGGCGTCGCTGGACGGGCGCTTGGTGGTGGCGGTGGTGGCGTCGTCCTTCGGGTAGTCGATACGGCTGTGAAGCATACTGCGGAGAGTACCGGTGAAGCTTTCCTTGACGATGGCGAGGTCGCGGAGGGTGAGCGGGCAGTCGTCGAGCTGGCCGTCGTTGATCTTGGCGTTGACGAGGTCATCGACCATGGCGCGGATTTTGGTGGGGCTGGGTTTTTTGAGCGACCGCGAGGCGCTCTCGACGGTGTCGGCGAGGGCAATGATGCCGCTCTCGCGCGAGCTCGGACGGGGGCCGGGGTAGCGGAAATTTTTCTCATCCACGGCGGGCAGGTCCTCGGGATTTTCGAGGCGCCGATCGACTTTTTCCATCTCGGCCTTCTTCTGTTCCTGGGCGCGGCGGTAGAAATAATAGACCAGCGAATCGCCGTGGTGTTCCTGGATGACGTCGATGATCCGGGGGTTGAGCTTGTGCTTCACGGCCAGATCAACGCCGTCCTTGACGTGGGCGACGATGATCAGCGAACTCATCGTGGGAGTGAGCGCGTCGTGGGGATTTTCCCCGCCGTCGTGCTGGTTTTCGATGAAATAGCCGGGCTTCTTGAGTTTTCCCACATCGTGAAAATAGGAACAAACGCGGCACATCGGGGCGTTGGCGCCGATTTTCTCGGCGGCGGCTTCCGACAAGGCGGCGACGACGAGACTATGGTGGAAGGTGCCGGGCACTTCGAGCTGCATCTGGCGGAGCAACTTGTGATTCAAATCGCTGAGTTCCAGCCAGCTGATGTCGGTGGTGAGGTGGAAAGCACCTTCAAACAGCGGAAGCAGTCCGCTGATGAGCAGCGCGGTCACGACGGCGGTGCCGAACGCGGTGGCGCTGCCGGAGCCGAGAAGTTGCAGGTGTCCCATCGAATCCGGCCCGAAAATCGCGGGGACGTCCAAGCGCCCGAGAACCATGCCGATGACCAAGGTGACCGCTCCGACGTAGATGCCTGCTTGCAGGAGTTGGAGCCGCTTGCGGACTTGATAGGCGAGCAAGACGCTGGTCATGCCGCAGACCAGACTGAGGATCATGTATGGAAGAACCTCGCCTCGTGGAACGAGCAGACAGCCGATCAAGGTGACATAGACGACGGAAAACGAAGCAACCGCGCGGCCGAGCAGCACGCCGTGGAGCATGGGCGCGAGGGCGAATGGCACGGCGAAAAAGCGGAAGATTTCCGGGATCGAGCCGACATCGACCAAGCTCATCACCGCGCGGACCATCAACAGGTGGCCGACCAAGCCTCCGAGCACGAGGACAACGCGACTGTTGCGGCGGCAACGGTCTTGCAAGCTGACTTGAAACATCACGATGGCCGTGACGGCGATGATGAATCCGCAGGACGCACCCTTGAAAGGATCTGCGGCGAAGGCCGTGCCGACGGACGATTTGAGAACGAGCACGGCACTGCCGACCGCGAAGACGGCGTAGAGCGCGAGCTTGACCCAAAAGCTATCCTCCAGCGCCTGAATGACCGGATTTTCGCTGTGCACCCGGCGCTTTTTCCCCGACGAAAGTCCCTCTCGGGTCAAGCGCCAGCGTTTAATGGCATCCAAAAATCCCACTGCGGTGTCGTATTCGGTTGGTCGCAAGAGCACCAAGGGTGGTGGCCTGCGGGGGAGGTGAACCTAAGCGCGCTCAGGGCTGTTGGCAATCCGCAAATCCTGTGTGTGCGCAGGTTGATTTTTGCAGTTTCCGCAGGCGAATCTGGGCCTTAACCTCGACGGGTGATGAAGAACTCGGGAGGAATGCTGGTGGCTGCGCCGGAGCGCTGGGACGAGGCGTGTTTCGCCGTGCCGGCGCTGCGTGCGCTGGTGGCTTCGGGCTTGGGCGCGGGGGTGCTTTGCACGGCGGGGCAGCGGGAATTTTGGGAAACCGTGGAAGGGCTCACGGTGATCGATTTTCCCGTGAAGGCGAGGGCGAGGGGCGTGGCGGCGGGGATTTCAGGAAATTGGGAGGCGTCGCTGGCGTGGGAATCCGGCTTGGCGGCGGAGGCTTTCAATATCGCGGCGATCCCGCGTCGGCTTGGCGCGGACGATCGGAAATTGGCCAAACTGCTGACGCATCCGCTCGGATTCGCAGCGGAGCCACTGGAACACCGGGTGCGGCATTATCTGGCGGCGGTGGAGGCAGTGGGGATCGAGACCGGGCGGGCGGAGTTTTTCTTGCCAGCCGCGCTGGGTATCAAGCCGGCGCCGCAATCGGTGTTGCTTTGCCCGGATTCGGATTTCGGGCCGGGCCACGAATGGCCGGTCGAGCGGTGGGTGGAAATCGGGCGAAAGTTGATTGAAAGCGGAAGACGCGTCACGGTCACCAGCGTGGACAGCGGGCGGGGACGAGGGGGGGGGGTAGCGCAGAATCTCGGTGAACACGTCGAGTTTTTCCATGCCTCGCCACTTGCCGGGACTTTGCCGTTGCTGGCGGTCCACGGCTTGGTCGTCGCCGCGGACGGCTCACTGCCCCATCTGGCCGCACACGCCGGAGCAACCTGTGTCACGCTCTTCGGCCCGAACGATCCGGCGTGGAAACGCCCGCTCGGTCGCCGCCATTCCGTGGTCCGGCGGCACGTGGAATGCGCGCCGTGCTTGCTGGCAAAATGTCCGCTCGACCTGCGCTGCCAGCACGAGCTGGAAACCGACCGCGTCTGGCAAGCAGTCCGTGAAAAGCTGGATCTAGCTTGATTCGCTTTTCCCCGGCTCCAGTAACAGCAACGCCGAAATCGCCTCGCGCGGCGAAAAAGCCCTCGTCTTCACCCAGTTCCGCGAACTCACCGATCCGCTGGAATCCTGCCTCGCCACCGTCTTCCGCCGACGCGGCCTCGTCCTCCACGCTCCACGGCGGCAATCCCGTCAAGAAGCGCCGGATCATGGCCCAGAAATTCCTGCGCGATGACTGCCCGCCCTCCTTCGTCGTTTCGCTCAAGGCCGGCGGCACCGGCCTCACTCTAACCGCCGCCACCATCCTAACCGGCGGAGCCGAAAAATTCCCCCACCGAGATGAACAACGCCCCCCCGACTTCATCCGCTTCGACCTCCAAACTGCTTCAACGTCAGCCGTTGGCGGGAACCGATTGCGCTGGCCGCTTGAATCCGCCGGTCTTAAAGTCGAAGGTCACAGAGAAAGAGTTGCCGCAACGGCTTCTGCTCTTCTCCACGTCTTTCAGACCTTCCGACGCCGCAGGCTCTTCCTCTTCTCTACGACTTTCGGACCGCCAGGCGATTCATCAGAAGAACTCCATCGTCCGCTTGACGCGGGCTGGCGGCAACTGACGCGAGTCGCTTTCGAAAATGACCTCCCATTCGTCGATCACCTTTTGCAGCTCTCGCGCCACCTTGAGGGGATCGTCGCCGTGGACGCCTCCGAGGAACAAATCCGGGCAGCGGCCGATGTAGGTTTGATCCTCCTCCGACCAAGCCACCCAACGAAGGTAGATGTCTGTTTTGCGTCTCATTGGCCTTTCGCTCTCCTGATGGCGAATAGCAGGTACTTTGAGCGGCGGGTCACGCCGAGGATCGTGCGCCCGTCCAGATCCGCGATGTCCGGGGAAATCGGTTGGCGCAGATCGTAGCGGCGGATGATCAGTTCGGCGATTTTGACACCTGCGACGTGCGGCTCGATGCCGCGGCAACCCCTTTTTCCTCACCTCCGGTCCGGCCACCGGCTCGTTCTAGAGCCTTCACCCCAAAAGCAATTCCTTAGCCATATCCGAACCGTTGGGTCGGTTGGCTTTCCGGCAAGTCGATCATGGGCGCGCTGCCCGATGGCTGGCTCGGCGTGGAGATCGCAAAGAAGACACTCGGCTACCGCGAAAGCACGGGCGACCGGTTCGCGATGCTGCTGCCAGTGCCACTGATTCTCGGGCGGATCGGCTGCCTGTCGGCCGGGTGTTGCGGCGGGATCGTGTATGCGTTCGGCACTTGGCCGTCGGTGCCGGTGGAGATCGGATTTCAGCTCGTGGCGATGATTGCCCTGTGGCGGATGCGGCGGAAGCATTGGCAACCGGGCCAGCATTTCCACCTCTACCTCATCGGCTACGGCTTGTTCCGCTTCGGCCATGAATTCCTCCGCGCCACGCCGAAGCCGTTCCTCGGCTTGTCAGGCTATCAGCTCCTAGGACTGGCGACGGCACTTGCGGCCACGCTCGCCTATCAGCGCCGCGCGCTTGGAGAAAAACCATCCGCTTAGAAAAAACGCCCGGACTTGCGTCCGGGCGTCTTGTGAAAACTTCTTTCGGAACGAACCGAAATCAGCGGGAGTAAAGCTCGACGATGAGCTGCTCGTTGACGAGCGGATCGATGTCTTCGCGATCCGGAATGCGGGAAACCGTGGCTTCGAGCTTGTCCTTGTCCACTGTGAGCCAGTCCTTGACGGACATGGCCTGCGTGAGGTCGGTCATGCGGTTCACGAGTTGTTGCGAGGAAGGACGGGCACCGACTTTGATCACGTCGCCCGGTTTCACTTGGAAGCTGGCGATGTCAACGGTGCGGCCATTCACAAGGATGTGACCGTGGTTGACGGCTTGACGCGCGGCCTGGCGGCTGTTGCCGAAACCAGCGCGGTAAACCACGTTGTCGAGACGGCACTCGAGGAGTTGGAGAAGGATCACACCGGTGATGCCACGGCGGCGGGAAGCTTCTTCGTAGTAACCGCGGAATTGCTTTTCGAGCACACCGTATTGGAAACGAAGCTTCTGCTTTTCGCCGAGGGCGACGGAGTATTCACTCTTCTTCTTACGACCGGCACGGACGCCGTGCTGGCCGGGTGGGAAGTTGCGGCGTTCAAATGCCTTGGAAGGGCCAAAGAGAGAGACACCGAAACGGCGGCTGATCTTTGCGCGTGGACCTGTATAACGTGCCATATAAGAATTTCTAAAAAGGTTGGATTAGACGCGGCGGGCCTTTTTAGGGCGGCAACCGTTGTGAGGGATCGGAGTCACGTCGCGGATCGAGAGAATTTCAAGACCGAGACCCTGGACGGCGCGCACAGCGGATTCCCGGCCGGAGCCTGGACCCTTCACGCGGACATCCACTTCCTTGAGACCGTGTCCCATGGCTTGGCGGCAGGCGTCTTGCGAAACCACTTGCGCGGCGTAAGCCGTGCTCTTGCGGGAACCCTTGAAGCCCATCTTGCCGGCGCTCGACCAACCAATGGCATTGCCACTTGGATCCGTCACGCTGACGAGGGTGTTGTTGAAAGTCGCAGTCACGTGAACAATGCCGCGGGTGACATTCTTCGAGCCTTTGGCTTTGTGAATCTTGATTTCCTCTTCGCCTCCGCCGATTTCGGCGAAGATGTCGCGCTTGACGTCCTTTTTCGGTGCCTCTCCAATTGGAGTGGAGGCGGCCGCTTCAGGAGCAGGAGTGGTGGCGGGTGCTGGAGCTGCTACGGGCTCAACCGCCGGAATTTCGGCGGAATTTTGGTTGGTTTCTTCAGACATGATTACAAAAAATTACTTCTTCACGCCGACCGTCTTCTTCTTGCCCTTGCGGGTGCGGGCGTTGGTGCGGGTGCGCTGGCCACGGACGGGCAATCCACGCTTGTGGCGGATGCCACGATAGCAGTTGATGGATGTCAGACGCTTGAGCTGGGATTGGCGCTCACGGCGAAGGTCGCCTTCGACGATGATCGACTCGGACGTGATCACCTGCGCGATGCGGACCAATTGGTCCTCGCTGAGCTGTCCGGTGCGGATGTTGGGGTCGACTCCTGCGTGCTCGAGGATCTTGGCCGCCGTAGGGCGACCGATGCCAAACATGTAGGGCAGAGAAGCTTCGATGCGCTTCTCATTGGGAATTTCAATGCCTAGGATACGTGCCATGATGTGCGTGATTTCGCGTGACCACGTGAGAACGTCCAGACTGCTCTGGCGGCTCCGCGGGGCGGGTGATTTAGCAGACCGCCGGGGGCTGGCAAGCGGGAAATGGAAAATTTCTCGGTTTTACTCCAAAGCGGCGTGGCGGCGATCACCGGTCGCCGCGAGATCCTTTCTGGACAAAGCCAAGGCAGCTCTTAGTTTTCACGCACTTACATTGCACCCATGGAATTCCCAAACGACTTGAGCACTCAACTTCCCCCCGACGACGTCGCCGCCATCGATGAACTCGGAAAAACCTTCCAAGCCTTCCGCGCCGAACTCAGCAAAGCCATCGTCGGCCAGGACCAAGTCATCGAGCAGCTCGCAATCTGCCTTTTCGCCCGCGGCCACGCGCTGCTGATGGGAGTTCCCGGCCTCGCCAAAACCCTGCTGGTTTCCTCCGTCGCCCAGACTTTCGACCTCTCCTTCAACCGGATCCAGTTCACGCCCGACCTGATGCCCGCCGACATCACCGGCACCGACATCATCCAGGAATCCGGCGTCGGCGGACGGCGCGAGTTCCAATTCATCAAAGGGCCGGTCTTCGCCAACATCGTGCTCGCCGATGAAATCAACCGCTCCCCTGCCAAAACCCAGTCCGCCATGCTCGAGGCGATGCAGGAAAACAAAGTCACCGTCCTCGGCAACACCTACACCTTGCAACCTCCGTTTTTCGTCCTCGCCACCCAGAATCCGATCGAGCAGGAAGGCACCTACCCGCTGCCGGAAGCCCAGCTCGACCGATTCATGTTTCTCATCGAAGTCGGCTACCCCTCGTCCAGCGAGGAAAAGGAAATCGCCCGCGCCACCACCGGCACCGCCCGCCAAGTCCTCAATCACCTGCTCGACGGGGAAAAAGTCATCGCCTACCAGCAACTCGTCCGCCGCGTCCCGGTCCCAGAACATTTATATGACTACGCGGTGAAAATCGTCCGCAAAACCCGCCCCGGCGAACCCGAGTCGCCGCAATGGATCAAGGACACCGTCGGCTGGGGCGCCGGCCCGCGCGCCGTGCAGTATCTCATCCTCGGCGCGAAATCCCGCGCCGCCCTCCGCGGGGCTTACATGGCGTCGCTCGAAGACCTCGAAGCCATCGCCTCGTCGGTCCTCACCCACCGCGTCATCACGAATTTCTCCGCAGAATCACAGGGCATGACCTCCAAGAAAATCGTCGAGCGGCTGATCAAGGAAATGCGGGAGGAGTGATAGCCAATAAAATGGAAATAAACAACCCTGTAGCAAGCTGGACATTGTGGTGTCGACGAGACGATTTGCTCATCGAATTCAAACTTGCGGTTGCCACACCTCATCAAGACGCAGATTCATGGATCTGCGAATGGTCCATGGGAAATTCGTTTCCTCATTCCCTTGCTCCTGCCATTGGCGTGAGTTCGATGCATTCCTTGGTTTGTGCCTTCATTGGATTGAGGACTTTTCTCAATGGCAGAGGAGAACTTGGTGACAAATTCTACTGCGGGAGCAGCTCTGAGGAAAACTTAGTTGAGCGCATAGAAGACCTTTTCTGGTCGTCCAGTCCCGCCCTATGAAAAAGCCGGTCAAAGCCAGCATTGAGGTCCAAGGGACCGTCGTGAGCATCCTTGCGGAGAAGCACGAAGATTACATCTGCTTGACCGACATCGCCCGTCACCGAAACCCGGAAGGAACAGACGACCTCATTCGGAACTGGCTCAGAAACCGCAATACGGTCGAATTCCTTGGAATCTGGGAGCAGCTCCACAACCCCGATTTTAATCCCGTCGAATTCGACGGGATTAAAATGCAGGCTGGTCTGAATAGTTTCACCCTTACCCCGAAACAATGGCTCGAACGCACCCGGGCCATCGGTCTTGTTTCGAAAGCCGGACGCTACGGTGGGACCTATGCCCACAAGGACATCGCCTTTGAATTCGCCTCCTGGATTTCCGTCGAGTTCAAGCTCTACCTCATCAAGGAATTCCAACGCCTCAAGGACGACGAAAACCTCCGCCTTTCCCTCGCTTGGAACCTCAACCGCACCCTTTCCAAACTCAACTACCGCATCCACACCGACGCGATCAAATCCAACCTGATCCCGCCCGAAATCACGCCCGCCCAAGCCGCCATCACCTACGCCTCCGAAGCGGACCTCCTCAACGTCGCACTCTTCGGACACACCGCCAAACAATGGCGCGACTCCAATCCCAAACTCGATGGCAACATGCGCGACCACGCCACCATCGAACAACTGCTCGTGCTCGCCAATCTGGAAAGCCTCAACGCCGAGTTCATCCACATGCATCTCGCCCCGGCTGAGCGCCTGATCAAACTCAACGCCATCGCCATCCGCCAGATGAACACACTCACGGCCAGCACTACCCGACTTTTGGAGCCATGAGCCACTCCTTCATCGACAACGTGCTGCTCTCCCGCCTCGGCTCGCTGCCCATCGAGTCGCACGCGCCGATGCTCGGAAATGTCGCGGGCAAGCACCGTTCGCCCCACCGGGGATCATCCGTCGAATTCGCCGAATACCGGAAATACGTCGCCGGCGATGACACCCGCCGCCTCGATTGGAAGGCCTTCGCCCGCTCGGACCGATTCTACATCAAGGAGTTCGAAGCCGATACCAACCTCCGCGCCTACTTCGTCGTCGATGCCTCCGGCTCCATGAATTTCACCGGCGCCGGCGAGTCGAAAATCCAAGTCGCCCGCCGCATCGCCGCATCGCTCGCCTATCTGCTCGTCAACCAAGGCGACGCCGCCGGGCTCTCGATCTGCACCGACAAGCTTCACCTCGAAGTCCCGCCCAGCCGCCGCGCCGCCCATCTCGAACGTTTTTTCTCCACCCTCAGCAAAGTCCAGCCATTCGGCGAAACCGGCCTCATCCAGGCCCTCCACACCCTCGCCGAGAAAATCGGCCAGCGCGCTTTCGTCGTCATCCTATCCGACCTTTTCACCGACACCGCGGCCCTCGGCGACGCCCTCCAGCACCTTCGCTACCGCAAGCACGACATCTCCGTCTTCCACCTGATGGACCCGCTCGAACTCGGCTTCGAGTTCGACCGCCCGCACCGCTTTGTCGATCTTGAAGACGGCACCTCCATCGTCGCCGAGCCCAACCTCATCGCCGACGAATACAAGTCCGCACTCCGGGATTTCCTCACCGCCGTCCGCGCCAAGTGCCACGACGCCTCCGCCGACTATCAGCTCGTCACCACCGACACCCCGCTCGAACCGCTGCTTCGTGATTTCCTCACCGCACGCCTTCCTAAATCAAAACACTAACCTTGCTATTTCATCCGTTTCGTCCATTTTAGATCAAATTGAAGTCATGAAAACCGTCACCGCCAACACCGCGAAGCAACAGCTCGGCCAAGTCCTCGACAGCGCCCGCACCGGTCCCGTTTCCATCACTAAACACGGTCGCCCGGCCTTCGTCCTCACTTCCAAAGAGGACTATGATTCCTTGGTGGAGCTAAAATTCGAGCACTTGAAACGCGAAGTTCAGACAGGTTTTGATGCGTTGGACCGGGAAGAGTTTTCCGACAAAACCTTCGAGCAAATCGCCGCGGAAGTCATGTCGGAATTCAAACAAAGCTGATTCCGTGGGCAGCTACCGGCTATCGAAATTCGCAGAGCGGGACCTTGCTGGAACCCTTCGCTACACCATCAAAACTTGGGGAATGAAACAAGGAACCGCTTACTTTCAACTCCTTAG
This sequence comes from Akkermansia muciniphila, assembly GCA_945879075.1. GTDB lineage: Bacteria > Verrucomicrobiota > Verrucomicrobiia > Verrucomicrobiales > Akkermansiaceae > Luteolibacter > Luteolibacter muciniphilus_C. The sequence goes on from CAMCUY010000003.1 coordinate 62,903, forward strand.
GGTCGCCAGAACCCGCATCGTGAACGACCCATTCCTCCCCGGCAGCAAAACCAGAGACGATCTAGCCAATGGGTGCCGTGCCTTCCGGGTCGCCAAGCACTTGATCTTTTATCGAGTGAAGGGGGACAGCGTTGAAATCGCCCGCATCCTTCACGAGTGCATGGACTTTTCCCGACACGTCGGCGAGGAAACCTTCCCGTAACCACCATTTCTATGCCAATCCACCTAGCATCCTCTTCGCGGCACTTTGCGACCTCAGCGTCTTTGCGGTAAATCCAATAACCCATGCTTTTTCTCAATCCATTCCTGCTCTGGGGCCTGCTCGCCGCCGCCGTCCCCATCGCGATCCACCTTCTGAATCGTCGCCGCCACAAGACCATTCAGTGGGCCGCCATGCAGTTCCTGCTCAAGGCCACCCGCGAATCCCGCGGCAAGAAAAAACTCCGTCACATCCTCATCCTCACCTGTCGCGCGCTTGCCATCGCCGCGCTCGCCTGCGCCGCCGCGCGCCCCGTCGTTTCCGGCCTCATCGGCTGGGGCGGCGGCTCCATCGACACCGTCGTCCTCCTGCTAGACCGCTCGGCCTCCATGGAAACCAAGCCAGGCGACGGCTTGGCCCCGCGCCGCCAGATCATCATCGAAAAAGTCCGCGACACCATGAAGACACTGGGTGCCACCCGCCTCGTCCTCATCGACAGCGCCAGCGGAAAGCCCCAGGAAATCCCATCGCCCGACGTCCTCTCGGAAATCGCCCCCACCGCCCCCACCGACACCGCCGCCGACTTCCCCACCCTGCTCGCCCGCGCCGCCGAATTTCTGGCAGACACCACCGGCCGCTCGGAAGTCTGGCTCGCCTCCGACCTCCAAGCCTCCAACTGGCGCCCCGATGACGAACGCTGGGCCGCCGCCCGCACCAGCCTCGCCGCGCTGCCTCAAAAGCCCGCCGTCCGCGTCCTCTCCCTCACCGGGCCGTCCGCGCCTAACACCGCCATCCGCGGCCTCGGCTCCCACCGCTCCGGCGACGAGATGCTCTTCGATCTCGAAATCCTCCGCGCCGCGGACGCCCGCGGCAGCGCCCCCCTCCCGCTCACCACCCAGCTCAATGGCACCCGCACCACCGAGACGCTAACAATCGCCGGCCAGTCCCTGCGCTTTCAAAAACGCGTCACCCTCCCCAGCGCCACCGGCTCCGGCTCCGGCTGGCTCTCCATCCCCGCCGACGGAAACTCCCGCGACAACTCCACCTTCTTCGCCTACGGCCCCGCCCGCCCGGTCAAATCCGTCATCGTCGCAGCCGCAGGCGAAGCCGCCGACTACCTCGCGCTCGCCGCCGCGCCTCCGGGCTTCGGAAATCAAGCCACCCAGCGCATCGATCCCGCCAGCGCCGCCACCCTCGCCACCGGAGACGTCGCCGCCATCCTCTGGGCAGCGCCCCTTCCCACCGGTTCGGCCCATGAAGCGGTCTCCCGCTTCCTAACTTCCGGCGGCCACGTCATCTTCTTCCCGCCCGCCACTTCCTCGGACAATGCGTTCCTCGAACTGAAATGGTCGAACCCCACCGAAGCCCCCGCCGGAAAATTTTTCATCCTCAAGGACTGGAATCGCAGCGACGGTCCGCTCCGTGACGGAATCGACGGCACCCCCATCCCCGCCGAGCGGCTCAAGGCCATCCGCCGCCAAGTCCCGTTAGGCGACGCCCCCGCCCTCGCCCGCTGGGAAGACGGCGAACCTCTCATCACCCGCCGCATCGTGGATCACGGCACCGCTTGGTTCGTCGGCTCCCTGCCGGACTATACTTGGTCTAACTTGGGCGACGCCGACGTTCTGCTACCCACCGTCCAGCGCGTCATCGCCGCCGGAGCCGACCGCTTCGATGCCTCCTACCTCACCACCGTCGGCAGCGCCGCCGCCCAGCCACTTCCCGGTGAAACCCGCACCCGCCTCGACGACTACGGCACTCAAGATCCCGCCAACGCGGCCCACGAATCCGGCATCTTCCTCCTCGGCGAGCGCCTCCTCGCCGTCAACCGCCCCGCCCAAGAAGACAACCCGGAAATCCTCACCCGCGAGCAACTGGACCAAGCCCTCGAAGGCACCCGTTACACCCTCCTCGACCAGGCCGGCCAAGCCGACGACCCCTCGCTCTCCCGCGACGTCTGGCGCGCCTTTCTCATCGCCGTGCTTTTCTTCCTGATCTCCGAGGCCATCCTCTGCCTGCCGAAGAAAACGCATCCGCAGGTTCTTCCAACAAAAGCCGTCGCCTGACTCAAATACATAGGTCCTATAAAACCTATATGACCTATACTTTTCCATCCCCTTGCTCCACCTCTCCCCCACTCCCCTGACCCTCTGGATCGGCATCATCGCCTTGATCCTCGTCGGCGCGTTGTCCGTGATTTCATGGAGACGCAGCCCGCACCGCGGACGCACCGCCGCGCTGGAATGCCTGCGTTTTCTATCCGCACTCGCCGTCGTCCTCCTGCTCTGGCAGCCCGAGTGGCTGACCACCCTCCATCCCGACACCAAACCGCAGATCGCGATTCTCTGGGACGACTCCAAGTCGATGACTACCGTGGATGCCACGCTGCCGCCCGTCCTATCCGAAAAATCCGAAGTCGTCTCCCGCGCCGACTGGGTGAAAAAAGCCCTCGCCTCGGACCTCTGGAAACCCCTCCAAGCCAACGGCGCGAACGACGTCACCACCCTGCCCTTCGCCACCCCGCCGGCGGAAAGCAGTGCCATCGCAGGCACCGATCTCGAAACCCCGCTCACCGACCTGCTCGCCACCCAAAGCAACCTCCGCGCCGTCGTCCTGCTCAGCGACGGCGACTACAATCTCGGCCAACCGCCCGTCGCCGCCGCCCAGAAACTCCGCCTCCGCGGCATCCCGCTGTTCCCCATCCCCGTCGGCAGCAAGGTCCGCCTGCCGGATCTCGACCTTCTATCCGTCACCGCACCCACCTACGGCATCGTCGGCGAGAACGTGCAAATCCCCTTCACCATCCGTTCCTCGCTCGACCGCCAGGTCCGCACCATCGTCCGCCTCCGCGACCAATCCGGCCGCGAGCGTACCAAGGACATCATCATCCCGCCCAATACCGAAACCTACGACTCCATCCTCTGGCGCTTGGAAAAGGAAGGCAGCTCCACCCTCGAACTCTCCATCCCCGTGGCCGATGGCGAGCTTGTCGCGACTAACAATTCCCGGAAATTCACCATCGCCGGCCGGCCGGAAAAAATCCGCGTCCTCGTCATCGAAACCCTGCCGCGCTGGGAATACCGCTTCCTGCGCAACGCGCTTTCCCGCGATCCCGGCGTCGAGCTTTCCTGCCTGCTCTTCCACCCCACACTCGGCCCCGGCGAGGGCAAGGACTACATCAAGGAGTTCCCCTCGAAAATCGAAGACCTCGCCAAATACGACGTCATCTTCCTCGGCGACGTCGGCGTCGGAGCGGACCAACTCACCGCCGAACAATGCGAACTCATCCGCGGCCTCGTGGAAAACCAAGCGTCCGGACTCATCTTCATGCCCGGCTCCCAAGGCAACGAGTTTTCCCTGCTCGACACCGGGCTCTCCGACCTGATGCCCGTCATTCTCGATTATGAAAACCAGCGGGGCGTCGCCGAATCCATCCCCTCCCCGCTCATCCTCACCACCGAGGGCCGCGCATCTCTGCTCACCATGTTAGGAAACAACGAGGAGGAGAACCCGGAAATCTGGCGACGCCTCCCCGGCTTCTACTGGCACGCCCCCGTCGTCAAGGCCAAGGGCGGCGCGGAGGTCCTCGCCGTCCACGGCAACCGCCGCGGGAAATACGGCCCCGTCCCGCTGCTCGTCACCAAGCCCGCCGGCAGCGGCAAGGTCCTCTTCATGGGCATCGACTCCGCCTGGCGCTGGCGGCGCGGCGTCGAGGATCTCTATCACTACCGCTTCTGGGGCCAGGTCGCCCGCTGGATGTCCTATCAGCGGAACATGGCCGCCGGCCAGCGCGTCCGCCTGTTTTTCAACCCCGAGCGCCCCGAGCCCGGCGCGTCCGTCACTCTCAACGCCAACGCCTTCGACCCTAACGGCGCGCCGCTCAAGGAGGGCACCGTCGCGGTGGATCTCACCGCGCCCGACGGCCGCGCCCAGCGCATCGAGCTCCAGAAAAACGACACCGCCTGGGGGGCCTTCAGCGGCCGTTTCAAGGTTGATCTCCCCGGCCCCTGGAAACTCCGCGCCACCGCCACCGGAGCCGAGGACAAACCGCTGGAAACCATCATCCTCGTCCAAGGCACCGAGATCGAGAAAATCGGCCAGCCCGCCCGCCCCGAAGTCCTCGAGGAAATGGCCAAGGTCTCGCGCGGCCGCGTCATCCAGCCCGCCCAGCTCGCCGACCTCATCCAGGAAATCAACGCTCTCCCCGAGCCGCGCCCGCTGGAAAACCGCATCTCGCTCTGGTCCCACTGGGCCACCGTCGCCGCGCTCGTCACCCTGCTAGGCCTCTTCTGGATCGGCCGCAAGCTCAACGGCGCGTTTTGATTTCCCCAAATGTGTTCCGGCTGTCTCCGCCGGATTCAGGTCCAAATCCAGCAACTCCTCGGGCGCATTGACCAGCTGGTCCGCCCCGGCTGCCAGAAGCCGTTCGCGATCGTGAAAACCCCAGGTGACGGCGACCGCCCGCATGCCGGCGTTGCGGGCGGTTTCGATGTCCATCGTGGAGTCGCCGATGACGCTGCACTCCGCCGGACTCAAGCCGAGCGCGGCGGAAATTTCGAGAGCTCCGGCGGGGTCCGGTTTGTGGGGAATGCCAGAACGCTGGCCTAACACGACTGCGAAGCGAACGCTCGGGAAGAGTCGTGAAACCATCGCGACCGTGAACGGATGCGGCTTGTTGGAAAGCACGGCGAGCGGATGGCCGCGGCTTTGCAGGGATTCCAACAGATCGGTGATTCCCGGATAAATGATCGTGCCGGTCTGCCAGTTGAGATCGTAGTGGGCTTTAAAATCCCGTTCGATCGCGTCGAGCAGGGCCTCGTCCGCGGCCGCGGGTGAGGCGCGCCGGATCAGGATTTTCACGCCGTTGCCGATGAATCCCCTCACCGCTTCATGGGCGTGGACGGGCAAGCCGGACAAGGCGAGCGCGTGATTCAACGAAGCCGCGATACCCTGCAAGGAATCCACCAAGGTGCCGTCCAGATCAAAAATCAAACCGTGTTTCACCCCGCGAAACTGGCGGGATCGGAAGCGATGGGGAAGCGCTTAAAACCCGATCAGGCTCACCAGCTCGTGGTCGCTGAAATCCTCGAGGTGATCCACAGCGGCGATCAGGGTTTCCGCTTCCGCGATTTCCTGGATGACCGCGGCTTGGGGAGAATCCTGCATCGAGATTTGAATGCCCGGCTCAGGCGACGAGGGTCCGACCCACGAGACCACCGCGATAGCGAGGGCGGCGGTGGCGGTGGCAAGACCCGCTAACGGAACAGGGGAAAACAGTCGGCTCCACCATGCTTTGGCCGCCACGGAAAGTCGCGCCGCACGGACGGCGTCATCGGCAAACCGCGCGCCCGCCGTCTTCGGCGGCGCTTGGTCGAGCAGCTTCCAAACGGCGTCGGATTCCCAAGAGTTGTCGGGAGGAAGCGAGTTGCGATTCATGATATTGCGAGGTTTGACGTCTGGGTAAACCCGCTGCCGGTCCGAAAGTTGCGCTTCTCTTCTCAAAAATGCAACTGGCAGGCTCAGACCCCGCGTTTGTCGCCCCAGAGACGGATATGAAGTCGGTCGCAGTAGCGGAAACCGCGATCCCGGCAAACCCCGGCGAGCCACGCGCCGTCGCGGTCGATTTCCTCACAAGTGCGGCCTTCCGGCATCAGTAACACGCGTTGCCGCGGCAGCGCGTGGGCAAGACACAGCCCCTCGATTTCCTCAAGATCCCCCGGCCCGGCCACCACGAACTTGAACCACGCTTTCGCGGATTTCGCGAAAAACGCCAGCGCCTCGGGATTGAGCCGCAGCGACTCAGGCATACCCGCGTTCGAGAGTTTCGGGGAGACGTTGAACTGGCTCACCGCCTCATGAAATGCCGCCGAGGGAATGCGCGTCGCGTTGGTTTCCACCTCGAGCTGGTGCTCCGGCTGGCGCTCTCGGATGTGGCCGATCATTTCGAGAAACGCCGTTTCCTGCAACAACGGCTCGCCGCCGGTGATCACCGTGCGCGGACAACCAAACGCCAGAACCCGCTCCGCCGCGTCCGCCGGATCGATCTCGCAAGTCACGTCGGCCTTGCGGAATTTCGCATACCCCGGCAGCGCGTCCTTCTCATGCGGCCACGGCGTGCCTTCGAAATTCCACGTGTGATCCGTGTCGCACCAAACGCAGTGGAGATTGCAGCGCGACGCCCGGATGAACACGGCGGGCGCGCCCACGCTCACGCCTTCGCCTTGGATGGTGTGGAAGATTTCAGGGCCGTCGCCGAGTTTCGCAAGTTTCATGGACACCCCGGAGAAAACACGGATGAACGCTGATGGACATGAAATTTTCCACTGCTAGCCTCCGCGCATGAGCATCATAACTGGCCGCGGCGATCAGGGGGAAACAGATTTGATGTTTTCCAAACGCATCACCAAAACCTCCCTCCGCGTCGAAGCGCTCGGCTCGGTCGATGAACTCAACGCCGCCCTCGGTCTCGCCCGCGCGGCGGGCAGCCACGCCGACATCGTCACCATCATCGACGGCATCCAGGCGCGGCTCGTCGGCCTGATGGGCCAGCTCGCCACCCTTCCCGAGGACGAGTCGAAGTATTTGGAGAAAAAATACGCCTATCTCAGCCCGGAGGATTTGGAATGGATCACCACCACCGCCCATGAATACGAAAAGCGCGGCGTCCGCTACACCAGTTGGGCCCGGCCCGGCGCGGAAGGCTCGCTGGCTCGCGCGGGTTTGGATTACTCAAGATCCGTCGCCCGCCGCGCCGAGCGCGCCGTGCTGGCATTGCACGAATCCGGCGAGCCGGTGCCGGAAGTGGTGAGGTTGTTTTTCAACCGTCTTTCCGACCTCCTCTGGATCCTCGCCCGGGTCGTGGACTCATAATCGAATCGCCGCGATTGATTTCCAAAGATTTCAAAAAGGGGTTGCCAAGCCCCGATCGAGTTCCTAGCGTCCCGTCCTCCAAGGGCAGGTGTCAGAGTGGTCGAATGAGCACGCTTGGAAAGCGTGTGTGGCAGCAATGTCACCGAGGGTTCGAATCCCTCCCTGTCCGCCATC
>CAMCUY010000004.1 GCA_945879075.1 Akkermansia muciniphila
ATGTCGCAGGGCAAGCTCAAGGATTTCCCGGTCAAGAAACTCGTCGCCGCGGTCTCCGCCGGGGTCTATCAAGGCGTGCCGGTGCTCGACTTGAACTACCCGGAGGACAAGGCGGCTTCGGTCGATTTCAACGTGGTGATGACCGAGACGCTGGACTTCGTGGAAATCCAGGGCAGCGGCGAGGAGGCGGTGTTTTCCTCGGAGGAAATGACCGCGATGCTCGAGCTCTCGCGCAAGGGGGTTTCGGAAATCATCTCGCTCCAGAAAGCCGCGATCCTCACCGCCGACCGCGCCGGTCCGGCGGACCTGTCGTCGCTGGCGGCGGCCTTCGCCCGCTAGAAATCAGAAATCCGCGCGCAGGCGCGCCGGCAGAGTCAATTAAGGGGAGTGGACATCTTGTCCACTTGCCGATGCGCGGTGAAAGCAAAGCGCGCGGAGCCCGTCCCTTTCTCCTCCCATCGTCCGGGCGGACAAAATGTCCGCCCCCCTTATTGCCGCGATCCTCACCGCCGACCGCGCCGGTCCGGCGGATCTGTCGTCGCTGGCGGCGGCCTTCGCCCGCTAGAAATCAGAAATCCGCACGCAGGCCGACGACCACGCCGCGCGCGGCGAGCGGGGCGATTTCCTTGAGATACGAGGTGCTTGGGCGGGCTTCCTCGTTGAGCAGGTTGACGCCTTTCACGAAGAGGGTCGTGGTCACATCGCCGGTGGTGAAGGTGTAGTCGATGCCGGCGCTGAGCAGGACATAGCTGTCGCTGGGCGGTTCGTTTTCCGCCGTGTTGCCTTGGTGGGCGCACCACTGCGCTTCGAGGCGGGCGCCGACCCTATCGATCTGATAGTCGAGCGCGACGGTCGAGCGGAACGGCGGAATGCGCGGGACGGACTCGCCGCTGTCGCGGTCCTCGGCGTGGACGTAGTCGGCGAGGAAGACCAGGTCGAGCTGCTGGGATTTCACCTCAGCGGGGTCTTTCACAGGCTCTAGCAAATGAACGGTGGCTTCGAGTTCGCCGCCATAGAAGGTCGCGCCGATGGCTTCGTAATTGTAAACCGGCAGATCATCGACGGGATCGTTGATGCCGGCGGGTTGGTTCGCGATGAAATCGTTGAAGCGGTAATAGAAGCCGCTGACGCTGCCGGTCACACGGCCGGTTTTTTTCCGGAGCGAGAGGTCGAGCGAGAGCGAGTCCTCGGTATCGAGGTCCGGATCGCCGATTTCATAAGTGCCGGTCGCGACGTGCGGGCCGTCGGCGAAGAGCTCGACGTAGTTCGGCGGGCGCTGCGAGTAGCCCGTCGTCATCGCCACGGCGTAGTCTTCGGTGGGATTGTAAATCACTCCGGCGGAGACGCTGAATGCGTTGAAGTCGCGGTCGAGGGCGTCGGTTTCGTTGGCCTGATAGTCGTAGCGGCCGCCGAACTGGAGGGTGAAGCGGTCGAGCTCGATTTCCTCGAAGGCGAACAGCGAATTCACCTGGTTTTCGACGGGCGGGAGGAAGGCTTCCTCGCCGACCGCGGAGAAATCGCTGCGTTGGAGTTCCACGCCGACCGCGCCTTCGAAGCCGTGGAGCTTTTCGTGAAGGACCTCCGCGCGGGTGTTGAAGCCGTCGATGAGGAAGCGGGTGCCGGTTTCCGCGCCCTCGAACTCGGTGTGCTCGTAATCCGAGTAGCCGAACTTGTAGTTGATTTCCTTGATGCCGTTAGCCGGCTCGTAAAACGCGCCGCGCAGGTCCCAGCGGCGTTGGCGGAGGTCGATGGTGACGTCCTCTTCCGCCACCGTGCCGTAAAGCGAATCGATGCCGGAGTAGGAAACGCCGACGAAGCCCTGGTCCCAGATGTAGGAGCCGCCGATGGCCGCGCCGTCGGATTCGGTGAAGCTGTTGGGAAGCGTGCCGCGTGCTTCGTCCGGCTGCGGGTCTTGGGCGCGGCGCCGCTCGGAGCGGGCGTAGCCGGGGATTTCGAGGTCGTCGGATTCGCGGGTGAAGGCGTCGAGGTGGAAGGCGAAGGGGCCCGCGCCGAAATTCACCGCGCCTGATAGGGAGCGGAGGTTTTCCGCCGAGCCGTAGCGGGTGTCGAGCGAGCCGTCGATGCCGCTGACGCGCTCCTCGGGGATGCGGTCGTCGATGACATTGACCACGCCGCCGACGGTGTTCGGGCCGTAGAGCAGGGTGGCCGGGCCGCGCACGATTTCCACCGAGCGCACGGTCAGCGGATCGGCGGCGACGGCGTGGTCGGGGCTGACGTTGGAGACGTCGAGGACGGAGGTGCCGTTCTGCAGCACGCGCAGTCGGTCGTCGCCGAGGCCGCGGATGATGGGGCGGCTGGCACCGGGGCCGAACGAGGTGGAACTGACGCCCGCCTGCTTGCCCAAGGTTTCGCCGAGCGTGGGGGCGAGGTTGAGCATGAGCTACTTTTCCTTGAGGACGGCGGCCGGTTGGACCAGCTCGAACAGCGTGCGGTCGAGCGGGCTGGCGGTGACGACGAGTTCGTCGAGTCGCTTGGGCAAAAGGTCGGTGGACTGGGCCCATGCGGGCGTGGCAGCAAGAGCGAGAGCAGCGGGCGGAATTTCATGACCGCGGGATCTGTCACGAAACGCACAAAAACTGCAAGAGCATATTTTACGCCACCAACCATTTCCCTTGGCGAAATCCGGTCGCCGCACTAGAAACCCCGCGCCATGACCCGTTCCTCTATCGAAAAAGCCGCGATCATTTACATCGTCGCGCTGAGCCTTGTGTTCATCTGGACCGTGACCAAGGTCCTGGCGCAGTTCGGCTGGATGTGATTATTTCCAATCCACGGCGACCTCGGCGATCCGGCCGCTTTTGTCGTCGTATTTGAGCAGCCCGTGTTCGAGGGCGTATTCGTGGACGCACTTGGTGACCTTCACGTCGAAGGCGCAGTATTCGGCGATTTTCCGGAGCGGCGCGAACTCGCCGGATTTCTTGTGTTCCTGCCACCAGCGCAGCGCGTCGAGGCCGTCGGCGGTCTTGCCGGTGCCGAGTGAGGCGGAGGCCACGGAGTCGAGTTTGAGCCGGAAACCGACGATTTTTTCGAGCTCGAGCATCATGTCGAGGTTGAGCGTCTGCTCGGCGAGCGTGTGGAAAATGTAGGGCTGGAGGACGGGATAATCGAACTGCAGGTGGTTCCAGCCGACGACGAGATCGGCGCGGACGAGTTCCTCGCCGAGCTTTTCCATCTCGTTTTCCGCGTAAATCTCATAAGTCCCACGGGCGGTGCTGTAGGTGACGCCTACGGAAACCTGCATCTTGTCCTTGTGCATCGAGCCGCCGACGTCGCCGAAGCTGCGTTGGGTTTCCAAGTCGAAATAAACGATGTTTTTGCCGGCCACGCGTGTTTCTAGTCGAGAGCGCGGGCACCCGGCAAGTGTGATGGCGAACTTCGCCAGATTTGGGCGGGACCGCCTTTCACAACCGCTCCAACACGCGGACCCAGCCGCGCAGCAAATCATGCCGTCCGGGGCCTTCCACCTCCAGTCGCAAGTCTGGCAGGACATGCGCGGTGGCCATCAAGGCCTTGCCCTTGGCCTCGTGAAGCACCAGCGACTCGACAAGCTCCCCGCCCGCCATGTGGCGCAGCGTGCCGCGCTCAACCATGATCATGCTAATAGATCGCCCGTCCATGTCAGGGAAAACTCCAGGCGCGAAATCCTCCGGCGACACCGACTCGATCGCCCGCAGCGCCAGCAGCCGTGCGCGGAATTCCCGCAAGCTTCGCGCCACGTCAGCGCCCGCCCGGCGGATCGGCACGGGCAGGGTGTTCATGGTGAATCCCGCGGTCCCCGGCTGCGGCGCGCCCGCGCGCAGTTGCTCGACGACCACCGCGTCGGCCCCGGAAATTTCCATCAGCGCCTGGCCCCATGCCCAGGTAAGAAGGGTCGCGGCGGTCACCTCCATCGCCGCCGCCAGCGACTCCAAGCGCCGCGCGAAATCATTTCCCATGAAACGCAGCGCCGGCCCCGCGGCGTCATCGGAGAACCTCATTTCTATCGAATCCAGCGCTTCGTCGCGGAAGATCCGCTCCGCCAGCGCCAGCGATTCCGCGGTGGGCGCGCGCCACTCGGCGACGGCCAGCGGCTCGGGATTTCCGCCCGCGAGCCGTTCCAGGAAATCCCGCAGGACCCGCGTGATCGATCGCCCGTCTAGCAGCGCATGGTGGAACGTCCAGATGAACCGCCCCTCCTCCGGCCAATACACCGCCCGCCACGGCGCCTCGTGCGGCGCGAGCAGCGGGCGGTGGCGGTCCGCCTGCCGCCAGTTTTCCCATGAGGTCGGCAGCGGTTCCTGCTGGTTCAAAAAATTTAACGGCGCAGCGGATTCCCGGCCGACTGCGGTTCCGTTAGCTGTCACAAACGCGACCCGCAGCGCCTCGGTGCCAGCGACGGTTTTCTTCCAGGCCGCAGCGACGCGCCCGCGCACCGGGCCGCGCTTGAAGAGGATTTCCACCTGCTCCACATGATGCCCGGCACCTTCATCGGCGAGCGAGTCCCTCAGCATCACCCGCTGCAAGGGTGCCAGAAAAGGCGATGGATCACGATCAATGCACATTTTTCGCAGCAAGCTTGGCACCCCGCTTCAGAACAACCCCGCCAGCTTCTCGACCTGCGTGTGACTGATAGCAACGAACACGTTTTCACCGTCCTGCCATTGTGCCGACGCCCAGTCTCCGTTTTGCGCCAGCCGCGGACGATTCTTCTCCGGGAGCTCGCCACACACATCCTCGCGGCGGAAAATCACCACATGGACGACCCCGTTCTCCCTCTCGTCGAAGCAAATCAGCGAGCCGCGCTTGCCGTCGATCACCAACTCACGGCAACCGATTCCCTTGACGTTCCGGAGCCCCCGCGGCAGGCAGTCGGCACAGGGCAGTTTGCGCTTCTGCAAGTGGCGGACCAGCAATTGATGGTCCTCGCGCTTCTCGTCCAGACTGAACAAAGGCGATTGGTAAGTCCGGATGAAACCCGCCTGCACGGCTTCGATCGGGACGGGTCCGCTTCTCACCAGCGCCGTCGGACGCGCCGGGCGGGTGATGAAAAACGCCAGCGCGATGCCCGCCGCGGCGGCTAACGGAATCGCCGCGCGCCGGAAAACCGAAACCCTGACATGATCGCGGTTTTCCGTCCGCTCCATCGCGGCGATCACCCGGTCGCGGAGAAACGCCGGAGGCTGGATCGAGGCCAGCGCGCCGATCCAAGCCGCGTCGTTCAGGTCCTGCGCCTGCGGGAAATCCCCGCGCTCGCCGGCCAGACAGGCGAAAATATCCTCACGCAAATTGCCTGGCAGATCGACCGAGCTCAGCGCGACCGCGAACTCCGCGTCGAAGGCCCGCTCGCTCGCCAGCCACTCGCCCAGCTCGCGGTTTTCCAGCGCCAGCTTGAGCGCCTCCGCGAAATCCGGATCGCCCGCGTCCGCGCCGTCCGGCCTGAAGCTCTGTAAAACGAAGCGTGCCTGCTCCCTATCCATGGCGGACTCCCTCCCGTTCCATTTGAAGAATGTTTCTCGGCGCACTCGAAGGCTCGGCGCTCATCCGCTGCCTGAGCATTTCCTTCCCGCGTGAAAGCCGCGACATCACCGTGCCGATCGGGATATCCAAAATCTCGGCGATTTCCTTGTAGCTGTGCTGTTGCAGATAGAAAAGCGCCAGCGGCGCGCGGTGGGATTCATCCAGCGCGCCCAGCAGCTCCATCGCCCGCTGCCCGTCCATCTGCCGCTCCGCGTCCTGTTCCGGGGCGACCAGCGCCTCCGCTTTTTCCTCGTCCAGCGGCTCGTCGGAAAATTTCGCCGCCCGCCTGCGCTGGTTGAGAAATTCCCGGTGCAAGGTGGTAAAAAGCCACGTCTTCGCCTTCGAGCGGTCGCGCAGCTGGCTGTTCTTCGCCGCCCAGATGCAGAAGGTCTCCTGCACCAGATCCGACGCCCGGTCCACATCGCGCGTCAGCGACATCCCGAAGCGGAACAACGCTTGGTAATGGGCATCGACTAACTCTGCGAACTCACTCATCGGCAGCCATGGGAGTGTTGGAAATCAATTTCTATTCCGAAAAATTCCCAGCCCCGAAGGACACCCGCGAGATCAGTTTTTGTTCGCCGCCTGCCACTCCACTTCCTTCGCGTCCTTCCACAGATCTTCCAATCCGTAGTATTCGCGCAGCTCGTCGCTCATCACGTGGACCATCACGTCGATGTAATCCAAGACCACCCACTTGGTGTCGGCCTTGCCCTCGGTCATCGTCGGTTTGACGCCGTGAAGTTCCTCCACCTTGCCGGCCACGTCGCGTAAAATCGCCCGCAGCTGGGGCATCGAGGAGCCCGAGCACACCACCATGTAATCCGTCAGGTTCGAAACCCCGCGCATGTCCCACACGCGGATGTTCTCCGCCTTCACTTCATCGGCCGCCTTCGCGCAAGCCAGAGCCAGTTCTTCACCTTGTATCGCCATAATTTCCCCTCGGGGAGCGGCAAGCTAATCCATGTCTCCCGCTCACACCAACCCAAAATTCCACCGCCCGAACGGCGGATTGGGCCGATGAGCCGGGTATTGACGCCCCGCGACCGGTTCGCCACGTTCACCAGATGCACACAGCGCCAGTCGTCGGAATTATCATGGGCAGCACCTCGGATTGGCCGACGATGGAGCACGCCGCCCGCACCTTGCGCGACTTCGGAGTGGCTTGGGAAGCCGAGGTCGTGAGCGCCCACCGGACGCCGGACAAGCTGGTTTCCTACGCGGCACAGGCCCGGAGCCGCGGCCTGAAATGCATCATCGCCGGTGCCGGCGGTGCGGCGCATTTGCCCGGAATGACCGCTGCCATCACCGACATCCCGGTGCTTGGCGTGCCCGTGGAATCCAAGGCGCTGCAGGGTGTGGACTCGCTGCTTTCCATCGTCCAAATGCCCGCCGGCATCCCGACCGCCACCTTCGCCATCGGCAAGGCGGGCGCGACGAACGCCGCGCTTTTCGCCGTGGCCATGCTCGCTAACAACGATGCCGGCCTCGCCGAGAAACTCGCCGATTTCCGCAAAAACCAGACCGCCGCCGTGAAGTCGGCCGCGCTGCCTCCTCTCGATCCCATTGACTGATTTCATGTCTTCCTCCCTTCCTATTCACGCGCCGCATTGTGTCGTCGGCGTCATCGGTGGTGGCCAGCTCGGCCGCATGATCGCCCTCGCTGCCCGCCGGATGGGCGTGCGCACGGTGATCTGGACCGGCGGTCTCGAAGCGCCCGCCGTCGAGTGCGCGGATGAGGTCATCGACCAACCGTTCGACGATGCGCTGGCGCTCAAGGATTTCTGCAACCGCGTCACGGTGGCGACCGTGGAGTTTGAAAACATTCCCCGCGAGACTCTGGAGACCGTCGCCAAATGCACCGGGCTGTATCCATCGCCCTACGCCATCTGCATCTGCCAGAACCGCGAGCGGGAGAAGAATTTCCTGCGGGAAAACAACATCCCGCACACCTGGTTCGCCGTGATTTCCAGCGCCGCGGATCTCGCCGCCGCGATGAAGGAACTCAACGGCCCGGGCGTCCTCAAGACCGCGGATTTCGGTTACGACGGCAAGGGTCAGGTCAAACTGGAAGGCGACGAGGATCCGGAAAAAATCTGGGCCGCCTTCGATGCTCCGCGAGCCGTGTTAGAAGCGTGGGTGCCTTTTGAAAAGGAGCTTTCCGTGATGGCCGCGCGCGGTGCGGACGGCGTCACCGTGACTTACGACCCGGCGGAAAACCGCCATCGCCATCACATCCTGGACGTCTCCATCGTCCCGGCCCGCGTCTCGCCGGCGGTGGCGTTGGAGGCTGCGGCCATTGCCCGCCGGGTGGCGGAAGCGCTGGATTATCGCGGCATTCTGGGCGTCGAATTTTTCCTGAAATCCGACGGCTCGCTGCTCGTCAACGAGATCGCCCCGCGCCCGCACAACTCCGGCCACCACACGCTCGACGCCTGTGTCACCTCGCAGTTCGAGCAACAGCTTCGCGCCGTCATCGGCCTTCCGTTAGGTTCCCCCCGCCTGCTCACGCCGGTCGTGATGCTCAATTTGCTAGGCGACATGTGGGTGGATGAAACCACGCCGCCCGACTGGCTGCCGCTGTTCGAGGACGGTGAGGCGCATCTCCACCTCTACGGCAAGCGCCACGCCCGCGGCCGTCGGAAAATGGGCCACGCCAATTTCATCGGTAATGATGCTCTCGCCCGCGCCGAAGCGATGAAGGCGACCTGGCTCGCCTGACCCAGGCGCGCCTGCTAGACGGCACCGGAAACATCGACAACCGATGCGGAGCGAGCTTTTAAGGAGGATGGACACTCCTGTCCATCTGCCAATGAGGTGAGAAACAAAAGCGCCTCGGCACATACCTTTCCCACCTCATTGGCCCACGACAAGACGGTCGCGGCTCCTTAACTTGACAACCCGCAGCATGGTGGGATGATCCCACCATGATCATCCGGATGGATTCCAAGAGACGTCTGACCTTGCCGGCTTCAGTCGCACCGGCGATGCCAGGCGATGCGTTCGAGGCCACTTTTGATGCTGACGAGGATACCGTGACCTTTCGGCGCGTCGCCGCGCAGCGTGACTGGCTGGCGGTTCTGGCCGAGTGTCCGGTTTCGATGGACGATGTGCCGCCACGCCGCAAAGAATTCGCCCGCCGCCGCATGCTATGAACTGGCTTCTCGATACCGATGTCCTGAGCCAACCTGCCAAGAAGAACGGTAATCCGCAAGTGATCGCGTGGCTCGCGGCGGAAAGGGACCACTGCTACACAAGCGCCATCGTGATCGCCCAACTCGCTTATTGGGTCAGGTCGAAAGATGGGCGACAACGCACGGCACTGCAAGCGTGGCTCACACGGCTAACGGATGCCATGCAAGGCCGCATTCTCGGCTTCAACGCTTCCGTGGCCCATGTTTGGGCGGAGCAGGAGCATTTGTTCGAGAAGGCGGGAGTCAGGATGGCGGTTGAAGATGGCTATATCGCCGCGACTGCCCGCCGCCATGGACTAACGATCGCCACGGGTAATGAAAAGGACTTCAATCGACCCGGCCTCAAGGTTTTTAATCCGTTCAAGAACGCGTGAATGGCTTCCGTCATCCGTCATCATCCTCCGAAGACGGGTATGGCCGTCGGCGGCCAGTCTTCATTCAAACAAGGCGCTATAAATGACTCCGCAACGGCATTGCGCCACCGCAGGCTTGACGCGGCGGGGTGATGCACGAACCTCGCCGCGCATTGCCATCAGGTGCTGACATTTCATCGTTTCTCGGGGATTCCCGGTGGCGGGACCGCTTCGACGACGAGATCCTCGCCGCCGCCAGCTCGCTAGTTAGCAAGGTGCGGGACCTGCGGACCGAGGAAACCGCGCCGGGCTCGGTGAGCCTGCTCGGCATGGTCGCGAAGGACGAGGCGGAGGTGAATCTCTGGCAGTCCGGCGGCGGATGGGAGTTCGAAACCTTCTGCTCGTGCGAGGTCGGAAATTTCTGCCATCACGCGGCGGCGCTCCTCACCAAGGCGGCGAAGGAACGCGATCCGTCCCGGCTGCAAGGCCGCGGCATCGCCGGAGCGGTCGCCGCCGCCCTGCCGAGCGCGCGCGAGATGATGGACGATCCGCCGCCGGATTTGCCGCGGCTGCGGATGGACGCGCGCTTCGAGCTGCGGGTGAACCGCGAGCCGGTGGACAAGGCGACGCGGCTGTTATTGCAATCGCTCGGCCAGCCGAACGTGGATTTCTGGATTTCCGCCGAGGCGTCGGTGGTTTACGGCGCGCACCACAGTTCGCTGCGCTCCAGCGCGCCGGAGTGGGTCAGCTCGATCACGCACGAAGGCCAGACCGCCATTCTCCAGCACGACGCCGCCGCGGAAAACGCCGCCACCCAGCAGCTCCGCGACACCGGGCTTTCCTCGCTCCAATCCAACTCGGCGTGGAAATTCCTCCTCAACCTGAAATCCCGCGAAACCCATCAGAACAAGTCACCGGACCGCTGGTTTCCGGATCCCGGTCGCGTCCCGACCGACGCGTTCTGGCACCAGTTCCGCGGGGAAATGGTCGCCAAGTTAGAATCACTCGGCTGGCTCGTCACCGTGTCGGACAACGTCGGCCACCGCGTCCACGAAGCCGATCCGGTGAATTGGCAGAGCTCGCTCGATCCCGGCGACGGCGGCTGGTTCAGCCTGTCGGTCGGCTTCGATGTCGGCGGGCAGCGTTATGACCTGCTGCCGATCCTCGCCGGCTTGTTGGAAAATGATTTCCTCGAGGAAACGCTCGACCGCCCGGACAACGGCCACATTTACGCGCCGCTGCCGGACGGCGACGCGCTGAAGCTCCCGATCGGCCGCGTGCGGAAAATCCTCAACCACCTGTCCGCGCTGATCGACCCGAAATTCCCCGACAAGGCCCGGCTCCATGCGCTCGACGCCGCCTCGCTCGCCGGCTTGGACGGACTCGGCATCGACACGCCGCCGCAACTCGCCGAGCTCGCGGCCACGCTCAAGGACTTCTCCGGCATCGAGCCGGTGCCGACCGCGACCGGCCTGCAGGCGACCTTGCGCGACTATCAGCTCGCCGGTTTCCACTGGATGCAGTTCCTCGCCCGCCACGGGCTGCATGGGATTCTGGCCGACGACATGGGCCTCGGGAAAACCCTCCAGACGCTCGCCCACATCCTCACCGAGAAACAATCCGGCCATTCGCGCGGCTTGCCGACGCTGGTCATCGCGCCCACCTCCGTCGTCCCGAACTGGCGGGCGGAAGCGCTCAAGTTCACGCCAGACCTGCGCGTGCTCGTGCTCAACGGACCGGAGCGGAAGAAATACTTCCGCTCGATCCCGCACGCCGACGTCGTTCTAACGTCGTTCGCACTACTCCAGCGCGACATCGACAAACTCGCGACGGTGCCGTTCCACCTGGTCGTGCTCGACGAGGCGCAGTACATCAAGAACCCGCGCTCGAAGATGGCGCAGGCGGCTTGCAAGCTGGATGCAAGGAACCGGCTCTGCCTATCAGGCACGCCCATCGAGAACCACCTCGGCGAGTTGTGGAGCCTGATGAATTTCCTCGTCCCCGGCTTCCTCGGCACCGAAGACGCGTTCAACAAACGCTTCCGCACGCCCATCGAAAAAGACGGCGACATGGAACGCAACGCGGTTTTGAAATCGCGAGTCGAGCCGCTGATCCTGCGCCGCACCAAGGACCAGGTCGCCAAGGAACTCCCGCCGAAAACCGAGCTCGTCCACCTCATCGAGCTCAACACCGGCCAGAAGGACCTCTACGAAACCGTGCGGGCCACCATGAACAAGCGCGTCCGCGAGGCCATCGCCGCGCGCGGTATCGAGCAGTCGCAAATCGTCTTCCTCGACGCGCTGCTCAAGCTCCGCCAGATTTGCTGCCACCCGAAGCTGCTGCCGGAAGATTACTCGAACGACGCCGTGGAATCCGCGAAGCTCGATTTCCTCACCGAGCTGCTCGCCGTGCTGATCGAGGAAGGCCGGCGTATCCTGTTATTCTCGCAGTTCACCACCATGCTCGCGCTGATCGAGGCGCATCTGGTGAAGGAGAAAATCCCGTATTTGAAACTCACCGGCGCGTCGAAGGACCGCGGCAAGCTGGTCGAGGATTTCCAGAACGGCAAGGCCCCCGTCTTCCTCATCTCGCTCAAAGCCGGCGGCACCGGCCTCAACCTCACCGCCGCCGACACCGTCATCCACTACGACCCATGGTGGAACCCCGCCGCCGAGGCGCAGGCCACCGACCGCGCCTATCGAATCGGCCAGAACAACCCGGTCTTCGTCCACAAGCTGCTCTGCCAGGACACCGTCGAGGAGCGCATCCACAAGCTCCAACAGGAAAAAGGCAAGCTCGCCGCCGGCATTCTGGCGGACGCGGACATCTCCAGCCGTCTCGACGCCGCGACCGTGCGGGCGTTGCTGGAGGGGTGAACGACTCCTTTATCTCCACTCGTTGGGTCGCTCCACGCTGCGACCGCTACCGAGATCGACTTTATGGGGAAACTGGAATCGGTGAATGTCGGTGGTGGGCAGCGGCTTGGCATCGACTCCCATGCTTCGGTAGGTGTCGTTCCGCCTTTGTTTCGGATCTCCGGGATCCTGCGGGATGTAAACCGTGATTTTGATGCCCGGGTGACGTTTGCGAATCCACTCCACCGCCGGTTCGAGATCGGAGTCGCCGGAGACGAGGACGATCCGGTCCATGAGCCCGTCGATGGCATCCGAGATCATTTGGACGGCGATGCCCACATCGGTCTTCTTCTCCTCGGGGACCTCGTAACGCTCCCGACACTTGGCCCGGCAACTCACTTCCCTGAGCTGGTATTTTCCCATGATCACCTTGAGCTTCGGGCAAGAGCCAAGAGCTTGAAGATAGCGTTTTTGTCGATCTCGGGAGACCGAAAGGTGTTTTTGAGGATCCACCAATGCCGTGAAGTAGCGCACTCCGAGAATCTCTTCGTCCGGCCTGAGAAAATCCATGAATGACTCAAGATTGAGCCATTTCAAGTCCGGGGTGCCTTGCAGAATCCCGAAATAGAGATTGAAACCGTCCACATACACCATGGCTTTCTTGCGGACGGGAGCGCTTGGGGGATTGGCTGGGGAATCAGTCATTGGAGAAAATCCAGATTGACATTCTCAGGCCTGTGGTAATGTTCCTGCAACTTCTCGCCCGCGTGGCGATGGGCCGATCCGAAAGGGTTCGCCCGCAGAAACCCCTTCGGTCTCGCGACCCTAGGGGTTTTCTTTTGGGCCGGAATGACTTCGGCGGGAAATGTTGTCGAGTTGTAGTCAACCATGAGGAATTCGTAGCGATTCGAGACGGCGGAGAACCGTGAGCGGAAGGATGATATTCTGGTTTTCGCTTTTTGTGACGGCACCATGGAGATCTTGGCCGACTAACCACAGGAAGCGGGCGATGCGGCGGATATTCTCGGTGTTGGCGGGCAGGGCAAATCCATAACAAGCACCTGTTCAAATGGCAACCACCCAAAGCTCCGACATGTCGGAGCAGTCCACTCCGCCGTTGCAAAACGTTGTGCCCGCCCGGAAGTCCGCTATCTTCCGGCAGACCGATGAATGCCGCACTCTCCCCACCGCAGGTTTCCACGGGCGTCGTCTTCGAAGCCCGTGGCTTGCGGAAAATCTACCACACCGGCGAGCTCGACGTGGTCGCGCTCGGCGGCGTGGACCTGGAGCTCAACGCCGGCGAGTTCGTCTGCCTGCTCGGCGCTTCGGGCAGCGGGAAATCCACCTTGCTCAACATCCTCGGCGGCCTCGACGTGCCGACATCCGGAAATTTAACCTACAAAGGCTGGCCGCTAGACGGCTCGGACGAGAACACGCTCACCCTCTTCCGGCGCAACTGCGTGGGCTTCGTCTTCCAGTTTTACAACCTCATCCCCAGCCTCACCGCCCGCGAGAACGTCGCGCTCATCACTGCCATTTCGCGCGACCCGATGACGCCGGAAGAGGCGCTCGACATGGTCGGCCTGAGCGGGCGGATGGACCATTTCCCGTCGCAGCTTTCGGGCGGGGAGCAGCAACGCGTCGCCATCGCCCGCGCCATTGCGAAGCGCCCGGAGGTCCTGCTCTGTGACGAGCCGACCGGCGCGCTCGACGTGACCACCGGCGTGGTCGTGCTCGAGGCCGTGGAGCGCATCAACCGCGAGCTCGGCACGCTCACCGTCATCATCACCCACAACGCCGTGATGGCGGAAATGGCCGACCGCGTGCTGCATCTTTCTGATGGGAAAATCGTCAGTTCCCACCGGAATGAGGTGCGCCTGCCGGCATCGCAACTGAAGTGGTGACAGGACCCATACGGCTTATAAGACCTATAAGTCCCATTTCTTTCCATGATCTCCCCGCTCGACAAGAAACTCCTGCGCGACCTCGCCAAGATGAAGGGCCAGGTCTTCGCGGTCAGTCTGGTGATGGCCTGCGGGCTGGCGATGATGATCATGACGCGCAGCCTCATCTTCACGCTCGAGTCCACCCGCTCCACCTACTATCAGCGCCACGCGATGGCCGACATCTTCGCCACGCTCAAGCGCGCGCCTCTGTCCGTCGCGGACCAGCTCGCCACCCTGCCCGGCGTGGCCACCGTCGAGACCCGCGTGGCGGTGGACGTGACGCTGGATCTGCCCGGCCTGTCCGAGCCCGCCACCGGCCACATCATTTCCCTGCCCGACGACGGCGGCCCGCAGAAACTCAACCGGCTGTTTCTCCGCAGCGGCCGCTTTCCCCGCACCGACGAGCGCCGCGAGGTGGTGCTCGGCGAGTCCTTCGCCAACGCCAACGGCCTGCAGGCCGGCGACTCGCTCGTCGCGGTCATCAACGGCCGCCGCGAGACTTTGAAAATCTGCGGCATCGGGTTGTCGCCGGAATTCGTCTTCGAGGCGCGCGCCGGCGAAACCCTGCCGGACCACAAGCGCTTCAGCGTGATCTGGATGAACTACCGCGCGCTCGCCGTGGCCTACAATCTCGACGGCGCTTTCAACGACGTCTGCATCGATCTAGCACCCGGCGCCTCGCCCGAGCCGGTGATCGAGGAGATGGACCGCGTGCTCGCCCAATACGGCGCGGGCGGCGCGTTCCTCCGCAAGGAGCAAGCATCCGCCCAGCGGCTGGATGACGAGCTGCGCGTGCTGCACTCGTTGTCGATCGCCTATCCGTTGGTGTTCCTCAGCGTGGCCGCGTTCATGGTGAACGCGGTGCTCGCCCGGATCGTCCGCTTGCAGCGCGAGCAGATCGCCCAGATGAAAGCGCTCGGCTACTCGTCGCGGCAGGTCGGCGTCCATTATTTGAAATTCGTGTTAGTCATCGGTACGCTCGGCACCCTGATGGGCGGCATCGGCGGCAGGCTGCTAGGCGCGGCGCTGGTGGATCTTTACACGATGTTCTTCCGCTTCCCGTCGCTGGTTTTCACCATGGACTACAGCGCGCTCGGGCTGGCGCTTTTCATCAGCCTCGGCGCCTCGGTGCTCGGCGTGCTGACGGTCGTCTGGCAGGCGGTGAAGCTCCCGCCGGCGGAGGCGATGCGGCCGGAGCCGCCCGCGGATTTCAAGCCCGCCTTGTTCGAGCGCCTCGGCCTGACGCGGTTTTCAAGCCCCACCTTCCGGATGGCGGTGCGCAACATCGAGCGGCGGCCGTGGCAGGCGGTTTTCACCTGCGCCGGCCTCGCCCTCGCCACCGGTCTGATGGTGCTGCCCGGCGCGATGAGCGACAGCATCGACTACCTGCTCACCTTCCAGTGGAACAGCCAGCAGCGCCAAGACGTCGCAGTTTTCCTCACAGAACCCGGCTCTGGCCGCGGCTTCCACGATCTCGAACACCTGCCCGGCGTGATCCTCGCCGAGCCGATCCGCAGCGTGCAGGCGCGGCTGAAATTCGGTCACCGCGAGCGGAAACTCTCGGTCACCGGCATCGCGCCGGACGCGAATCTGAACCGCTTGCTAGACGACCAGGGCCACGCCATCACCATGCCGGAGGACGGCCTGCTGATGTCCGAAATGCTGGCGAAAGTCATTGGCGCACGCATCGGCGACGAGGTGGAGGTCGAGGTTTTGGAGGGGCGGCGTCCGGTGCTCCGCGTCCCGATCCGCGGCCTCGTCACCGACTTCGCGGGAGTCGCCGCCTACATGGATATTTCCGCCCTGCGGCGCTTGATGGAGGAGGGCGACACGGTCAATGGCGCCTATCTTGCGCTCGATCACAAGCGCTGGGACGAGTTCATGCGCGCCCTCAAAGACACGCCGCGCGCCGCCGTGGTGATGGTCAAGCGTGACCAGCTCGCCGCCTTCCGCGAGACCACCGGCAAGAGCATCGGCATCATCCGCAAGCTCTACTTCGTGCTCGCCACCATCGTCGCCTTCGGGGTGGTTTATAACAGCGCGCGCATCGCGCTGTCGGAGCGCAGCCGCGAGCTCGCCACCCTGCGCGTCGTCGGCTTCAACCTGGCGGAAGTCCGCGGCGTGCTCGTCGGCGAGCTGGCGATCCTGGTGTTAGCCGCGCTGCCCGCCGGCCTGCTCTTCGGCCGCGGGCTGGCCTTGTTTATCATGTCGTCTTTCAGCACCGAGACCGTCCGACTGCCCATTGTGATCAACCCGTCCACCTATTCCGTCGCCATCCTCGTCGTGCTAACGGCATCCGTCCTCTCCTTCGCCCTCGTCAGCCGGATGATCGGCAAGCTCGACATGGTCGGCGTCTTGAAAGCGCGGGATTAAACAAACCTCACGGCGTGTTTTTTCGAGAGCTTGAGGACGTCAGCGGTAGCCGGTGAAATGGCGGCGGCGGGGTCGGTGAGCTTTTCGCCGTTGAGCTGGACGGAGCCGGTGGTGATGAACTGTTTCTTCAGCTCACCGTTGGATTTCTCCAAGCCATAGGCGGCTTGGAAGGCGTGGGCGGTGAGGGTGAGGACGTTGAGATCGGCGGGAAGATCCGAGAGGGAAAGCTCCGGCAGCTCGGCGGCGGCGAGGTCTTTCTTGGAGAAACGGGTGTCCCAGTCGGCGCGGGCGGCGGGGCCTGCCTCGGGGCCGTGGTAGCGGCTGGTGATTTTCTCGGCGAGCGCCTTCTTGGCGTCCATCGGGTGGCCAGACGGATCGCGGGCCTCGCCTAGCAGCAGCAGGTAGTAGCGGTCCATCAGCTCGTCGGAAACGCTCATGAGCTTGCCGAACATTTCCTGCGGCGCGTCGCTCACGCCGACGTAGTTGCCGTAGGACTTGGACATCTTCTTCACGCCGTCGAGGCCTTCGAGCAGCGGCATGACCATGACAACTTGCTGCGGCTGGCCTTCCTCTTTCTGGAGGTCGCGGCCGACGAGAATGTTGAAGAGCTGGTCGGTGCCGCCGATCTCGACGTCGGCGCGGATTTCGACGGAATCCCAGCCTTGCATGATCGGGTATTGGAGCTCGTGGAGGCGGATTTCCTGGCCGGCGTCGAGGCGGGTGCGGAAGTCCTCGCGCTGGAGCATCTGTTGGAGGGTGACGCGGCCGTTGAGCTTGAGGATTTCCTCGTAAGTCATTTTCCGGAACCAGTCGCCGTTGTAAACGATCTCGGTTTTCGACTTGTCGAGGATCTTGAAGGCTTGGTCGGTGTAGGTAGCGGCGTTGACCAGCACCTCGTCGCGGGTCAGCGGCGGACGGGTGGACGAGCGGCCGGTCGGGTCGCCGACGGTCGCGGTGAAGTCGCCGATGAGCAGCACGGCCTGGTGGCCGAGAAGCTGGAACTGGCGGAGTTTCTCCAGCGCGACGGTGTGCCCGAGGTGGATGTCCGGGGCGGTCGGATCGACGCCGAGCTTGATGCGCAGCGGGCGGCCGAGGCGGAGTTTTTCGAGCAGCTCCTTTTCGGATAGGACCTTGGCGGTGCCGGCGGTGAGTTGGGCGAGTTGTTGTTCGGGAGACATCTTTGGGTAAACGCTGAAAAACTGAAAAGCGGAAATGGGGAAATGGGGAAGAAAGACGCTGGGAGAATGCCCGGTGTGAGGGTGCTGCCAAGTCCGGATGCCGGGAAATCGCGCGGACGGCGCGGCGCTTTCCTCAATGGCCCAGCTCGGCCATCGCCGCGCGGACGGCCGCCTGCACCTGCGGATCGCCGTAAAACGGACCCGCGCCGGGGCCGCCGGTGGTGTGCGTTTCGAGCAGCACCAGCTCGCCGTTTTTCCATAAAAACGACGGGTTGCCGCTGTCGCCGACGATCAAATTCCGCCGATAGAGCGGATTTAGTCCGGGGACGAATCCCAGTCGCACGACTCCGCCGGAAACCGCGTCGATCTGGTGCACCGAGAGCGTGTTCGTCTGGTCCGAAACGATGACCGGCCTGCTGATGGAGGCGTCGCCCGCGTTGGCGAGCCGGTAGAATTTCACCTCCGGCGGCAGCGGCAGGTTCAGCCTTGCGACGGCGATATCGCCCACGTTGGTGAGCATTTTTACCGATGAAATGAAGCGCTCATGAGGTTTGCCGCGCTTGTCATGGAACATCACCGAGACGTTCGCCGGCCTCGTGAAGTGGGCGGCCATCACCACGTGGCTGGGAGAAATGAGCGTGGCCGTGCGCGAGTCGTTCCACGAGACGCCGGTGAGGTCGAGCTTGGAAGTCCAGTTGTTCCGCCACTTCGACGGGTTCTTTGGCTGGTAATAAGTGAACAAAGTCCCTTTTTCCGCGTCTTTCGGCAGGAATCCGAGACCGCCTTGAGCCGGCGCGGAACCACCGGCGGCAAGGCTCGGGCCGTTGGCGGGACCGCAGGCACAGAGCAGGAGGGAAAGGGACAGAAGGAGCGCGGATTTCATGGAGCGGGGAATTTCCCGATCGATAGCCGCCACCCGCCCGGCTGGCAAGGGGCTGCCATAAGGGGGGCGGACATTTTTGTCCGCCTGGACGATGGGAAAAGAAAGAGAAGAGCTTCGCGCTTCCACTTTCGCCGCGCATCGACAAGTGGACAAAATGCCCACTCCCCTTATTTTGCCCATCATTCTCAGTGCCACCCAGAGGCGTTCCCGCCCTTGCCTTTGATGGCGAACGCCGTTTAGCCTCCGCGCATGCCCGCCGCGACCCGCACCCAATTTTTCCAAACCGGAAGCCCCGCCGACCCGGTGAGGCTGCGCGAGGGCGGGCTGCTGCCGGGAATCACGCTCGCCTACGAAACCTGGGGCGAGCTCAACGCCGCGCGATCCAACGCGATTTTCCTCTTCCACGCGCTGTCCGGCTCCCACCACGCGGTGGGCTACAATCCAAGCATCGAAGGGGTCGGCGAACTCTGGCAGCCGGAAATGCACGAAGGCTGGTGGGAAGGAATGATCGGGCCGGGCAAGGCCATCGACACCGACAAATATTTCGTCATCTGCGCGAACTACCTCGGCGGCTGTTACGGCAGCACCGGCCCGGCGTCGATCGATCCGGAGACGGGAAAACCTTGGGGCTCCTCGTTCCCTGCGGTGACCGCGGCGGACCAGGTGGAGGTTTTCGCCTCGCTGCTGGATCACTTCCGCATCCACGCGCTGCACGCGGTGGTCGGCCCGTCGGTCGGCGGCTTGGTCGCGCTGACCTTCGCCACCCGCTTCGCCGAGCGCGTCCACAACGTGATCATCATCGCCTCGGGATTCAAAACCACCGTCCTCAACCGGCTCATCCTTTTCGAGCAAATCCTCGCCATCGAGAACGACCCGCATTTCAACGGCGGCGACTACTACGACGGCGAGGCCCCGCTCTACGGCCTCGTGCTCGCCCGCATGATTTCCCACAAAACCTTCGTCCACCTCGACGCCATCGAGCGCCGCGCCCGGCAGGACGTGGTGCAGCCGGACGACGTGCTCGCCTGGTATCGCGTGCGCGACCAGTTCCAGAGCTACATGCTCCATCAGGGGAAAAAGTTCGTCCGCCGCTTCGATGCGAACACCTATCTGCGCATCATCGACCTGTGGTCGCGCTACGACGCCACCCAGGAAGGCGACGCGGAAACTCCGGCCGACTTGTTCGCGCGCGCGCAGTTCGCCGGCCAGCGCTGGCTGGTCTTCTCGATCGACTCCGACTTTTGTTTCTATCCGGAAGAGCAGGCGGAGCTGGTGAAACATCTGGAGGAAGCCAAGGTCGATGTCATGCACATCATCGTGCATTCCGACAAGGGTCACGACTCTTTCCTGCTAGAGCCCGACCTCTACACCCCGCACATTTCCTGGGTGCTCGGGAAATGACGCGGCTCAGCCGAGGTTCTCGCAAAATTTCTTGAAGGCCCGGACCTCCTCCTCGCTGGCCACGCCCGCCACGATGTGGCCCGCCAGGCTGCGGGCGAGGGTTGCAGTGTCTCTGGGGATTTCCAAAGCTTCGATCAAAGCCCGGGCGATGGCGGAAAAAGTGTTTCCGTTGTAGTTGGTGAACGGCGCGAGGCGGTGGCATTTGCGGCAGAGGCCCACCATCTCATCGAGGTGCATCATTTTCATTCGTGATTCCTCCCACAGTTCCCTGCACTCGGCATGACCATCCGGCGTGGGGCCATGGTGAGCGTTCTTGGATTTGCAGAGTTATTCGTTCTGCCAAACGACCATTTCCCATGGCACTTCCGCCAGCCATGTGCGGGAATTCATGGTTTCTTCTTTCTGGCCGACTCCCTGATTCGGGCGATTTCTTCGACTCCCACGCTTTTCAGATAGCCCTTGCCGGTTCTGGCATAGACGGGCGCGGCTGAGAAACGGTCTTGGATCATCAATCCTTCTCGGAGAATCGCCTGTGCCAAAGGATTGTTCTCGAAAGAGCTTCCGGGTTTCGGTTTCGAGGACATGGCAGAAGGTTACACGCCAATCCCCCGGCTGGCAAGATGCCGCTTCGGCTGGCTTGGTGGCTGGCAATCCACCAAGCTTTAAAAACAGGCACCTCAGTATTCCGCCACCGGACTGCTCGCCTGCGTGACCTCGATTTCAGGAACCTCGGCCGCCAGCTTGGCGAGCGACTCGCAGGTCTCCCGCCACTTCTTGTCCGACCACGCGAGCGGTCCGCGGAGCTTGCGGCGGAATTTCTCCACCCGCTCGCGCGCGTCCTCGGTCATCCAGTGCGGCAGCTCGGCGACCGCCCGCGCCGCGATTTCGGCGGTGTCAGTGCGGTGGCAGATCAGCGCGAGGTCGTTGCCCGCCTCGATGGCGAGCTTCACGTCTTGGCCGCGGCCGTAGCGGGTGGTGATCGCGCCCATGTCGAGATCGTCCGTTAGCACGAGGTGCCTGTCGAACCCGAGCTGGTCGCGGAGGAAGCGCCGGATGATCCGCGGCGAGAGCGAGGCCGGGAAATCCGGGTCGATGTTAGGAAACTCCACGTGCGCCAGCATGATCGCGTCGAGCTCCGGCATCAGCGCGGTGTAAGGGATCACGTCCTCGCGGAGCAGTTCTTCGAGAGTCGCCGGCGACGACGGCAGATCGTGGTGCGGGTCGGATTGCGCCCGGCCGCAGGCGGGAAAATGTTTCGCGCAGCTCGCGATGGAGCGCTTCCGCAGCCAGCGGTTCCAGTGGCCGGCGTAGTCGATCACCCGCTGCGGATCGCGCCCCCAGCAACGGCCGCGCAGCGCGTTCTGTGTTTCCGGGAAATGATCGAGATCGAGCACGGGCGCGAAGTCCAGATTGAAACCTAGCAGACGCAGCAGGTCGCCGGTGAAAGCCCCCGCTTCCGCGATTTTCAACATGTCCGCCTTCGCAGCGAGCGCCGGAGCGGAAGGCGCCGCCGGGGCGATTTCCCGGGTCCGCGTCACCCGCCCGCCTTCCTGGTCGATGGCGATGATCGGCGTTTCCGAGGACAAGTCGCGGAGGTCGTCGGTGAGCTTCCGCGTCTGTGCGGCGGAGACGATGTTGCGCGTGAAAAGGATGTAGCCCGCCGGTTGCAGCTTGCGGAAAAGCGCCGCCTCCTCCGGAGAAAGTTCCGGTCCGGCGATCCCGAGCACGAGCAGTGAGCCATCCATCATCGGCGTGAGAACAGCATTCCGGGCGGGTTTTGTCGAGCCTTGCGCGGGTGGATTTAAGCTGAGAAGCTTTCGCCATTGGAAACGGTTTGGAAAAACGACCTGCCCGAAAGCTTCGACCCGATGACGGCCAAGGAGCTGCGGCAGAGCTTGCGACGCGGCAGCTTCGTCTATCCGTTTCTGGGCATCCAGTTGTTCGCCGTGGTGGCGATGGCGGCGGAATTCCAGCTCGGCCACGCCGCGGAGAGCTCGCAATACACCGGCGTGCTGAACCTCTGGCTGCTCTGGACGTCCGGGCCGTTCTGGATGGTCGTCTCCGCGATCTGCCTGCTCGTCATACCGCTGGGCGGCCTTGTCCTGATGGGCCAGGAATTGGAAGAAGGAAATCACGAGCTGCTTCTGCTCACCAAGCTGGACCGCTGGAAGGTCGTCATCGGGAAATTCATCACGCTGTGGGGCCTTTGCGCGCTGACCTTCGTTTCCCTGCTGCCCTATGTGGTGGTGCGCTACCTGGTCGGCGGGATCGAGTGGTGGCACGAGGCGGCCTGCGCGGGAACGGTGTTAGGCGTCTCCGCCATGATCAGCGCGGGCGCCATCGGCGCGTCGGCGTTCAAACGCACCGGCGTGCGGGTGGCGGTGCTGGTGCTGTTTCTTGCGTCGATGGCGGTGGGCTGCGGCGCGCCGCTGTTGGGAATCGGCGCGCAAAGCGGCAGCTGCGGCTGGATCTATCATTTCACCGCGCTCGCGGCGGTGGGCTGCTACTCGCTCATGGGACTCGCGCTGGCCCGCTCGCGCCTGCGGCTGGCGGTCATGGCCTACGAGGTGCAGCCTAGCGGAATGCTCATCGGCCTGCTGGTCTTCGCGCCGTTCATCCTCGGCCTGGTCACGGCGCTCACGGTCGGCTGGGGCGGAGCCGTCGGATTACTGGGCGTGGCACTCGTCGCGGTGCGGATGGACGTGACGCCGAAAGCCCCGAAATGGACGCCGCCGCCGCCACCGGATTTGCCCGCGGCTTAGGAAACCACGCGCTGCGAGCGGCGCGCCTGTTGCGGTGCCGCAGCCCGGCTTTTCGGCAAAAACGGAACGATCAGCGAGGCCTCGAAATCGAAGACCTCGGAGAAATCCTCCTTCTTGTCCGATTCCTGTTTTCCGAAAACCTGCTCTTCAATGAGGTTGAAAACCATGTCGCCGAGATCCTGGCATTTGCGAATGCTCCACTCGGTCATCAGCGTGGAAGCCATCGGCCCGAACTGCTCCAGCGCGTAGTCCCGGCAACCTTCCAACAGCTCCGGCCCGCTAACATGGCGCGCCTGACCGCCGTTGGACTCGGCGATCCGCTTGAGCGTGAAATCCAACGCGTCCTTGAGAAAAAAGTAGGCGTGCGGGTCAAATCTCTTGTCCCGTTTCAGGATCGAAACGACGGATTGCTCGAACTGCATGGCTTGCATGCGCGGGAACATGCAAAAACCGGGGTGCCGTGTCAAAGCGCTTTAAAAAATCGCCCCGATTGCCGGATTGCGGGCCGGCCGCGGATCATTCACGCTCCCGCCATGTGGACCACCGCGCGCGAATTTGAGGACATCCGATACGAAACTACGGATGAGGGAAGTATTGCCAAAATCACCATCAACCGGCCCGAAGTGCGCAACGCCTTCCGCCCGCAGACGGTGAAGGAAATGCTCGTCGCCTTCGACCTCGCCCACGAGGACCCCAATGTCGGCGCCATCATCCTCACCGGTGCCGGCGACCTCGCGTTCTGCTCCGGTGGCGACCAGAAAGTCCGCGGCCACGCCGGCTACATCGGCGAGGACGGCGTCCCGCGCCTCAACGTGCTCGACCTCCAGAAAAAAATCCGCTCCCTGCCCAAGCCCGTTGTCGCGATGGTCGCCGGCTACGCGATCGGCGGCGGCCACGTCCTGCACATCGTCTGCGACCTCACCATCGCTGCGGACAACGCCCGCTTCGGCCAAACCGGCCCCAAGGTCGGCTCGTTCGACGGCGGCCTCGGCTCCAGCTACCTCGCCCGCATCGTCGGCCAGAAAAAAGCCCGCGAAATCTGGTATCTCTGCCGCCAATACGACGCCCAACAGGCACTCGACATGGGCCTCGTCAACACCGTCGTCCCGCTCGCCGATCTCGAAAAGGAAACCCTCCAATGGTGCCGCGAAATGCTCGCCCACTCGCCGCTCGCCCTGCGCTGTTTGAAGTCCGCCCTCAACGCCGACTGCGACGGCCAGATGGGCCTGCTCGACCTCGCCGGCAACGCCACCCTCCTCTACTACATGAGCGAGGAAGGCCGCGAAGGGAAACAAGCCTTCCTCGAAAAACGCGCGCCGGACTTCTCGAAGTTCCCGCGCGTGCCTTGATTCAAGCAACGGCTCATCGGCGGAGCCGAGCTGCTCACCGGCTTGATCCTCGGACGCCTGCTGCCATGGCGGAAGTCGGCGTCATCCGCAGGTTGACAAATCCCGATGTGGACCTAATTTGTCCACATGAAAACCGTCACCGTCAGGGATCTCCGCAACAACTTTTCCAAGGTCGAGGCCTGGCTGGGCGAGGGCGAGGAAATCCGGATCGAAAAACGCGGGACGCCGATCGGTTTCCTCTCCGCGACGCCGAGATCCGGAGCCGCCAAGGTGAAACAGCCGGACTTCATGGCAAGATTGAATGAAATCTGGGGAGATCGTGTTTTCTCTGACGAGGAAGTGCGCCAGATGCGCGAAGACGAACTGGAGGGTGAGGAGGGATGATCACGTATCCGGACACATCATTCCTTTGCTCGCTTTATCGCAAACAGGCGACATCGCAGCGAGCGGTGAATTTTCACAAAGGCCTCAGCGAAAAACTGACCGTTTCCAGCCTCCTGCTATTGGAATTCCGGCAATCCATCCGCTTGCAGATGAGGCTTTTCGCCAAAGATCGCAGCAAGGGATTCTCGAAATTAGAAGCCGCGGCGGTGCTGCGCGCGCTCAACTCCGACCTCGCGGCCGAGGTGTTCCGGATGGTCGCTCCGGATTGGGCGGATGTTCACCGGATCGCGGAAGAGCTCAGCGGAAAACACACCGAAATCAACGGTCACCGCTTGGTGGATATCTTGCATCTGGCCACGGCACTGCATTTTGGAGCGGAGCAATTTCTCACTTTCGACGCCAATCAGAAACGACTGGCCGAGGCGGAAGGCATGCAGGTGCCGGTGTGAATCAACCCGCCACCTGCCGATGGGCTTCTACTCGGTCAACACGCTGCTGCAGGACGCACAACGCCACGGCATCCGCATCAGGCCGAATTCCTGCCTCCGGTGCCTTGAACGAGCTGCCGGAAATCGACCACCGGCGAGAGGCCTTGTGCCAAGTCGAGCTGCCTTTGCACCAGGAGCCTACCCCGGCCCGCACGCCATTCCCGTGACCATTGCCGGCATGACGATCTGCCGCCAACGGCCCGGCACCGCCAACCTCTTCATCCCGAAAACCACGTTTCACCGTCTGCGTGGCGTGATCACCAGCGAGCCGTTTCTCAGGGTGGAGGGAATTCTCCAGCGCTCCGAGGGCGACCAGCCGACCGTCTATGTCCTCCACATCGAGCCACTGTCCGGGATCGATCCGGAGCACACCGCGCGGTCGCATGATTTCCACTGACCCGTCGCCAAAGCCTTAAAACGTAATCGGCGGATGTCGAAGGGAAAACCTTCAACATCCGCCGACTAATCTTTGGGGGGAGTTTTTTTCGGGGGGAGTTTCGGGGTAAATCACCTGCTCACGGCAAGCACTGGGGGGCTGCGTTTACCGTGAATCAGGGGAATTCCACTTTCCCTGTTGCCGCCCATACGCCGTGACGTGGAACTTACTCAGGGATCGTTAATAAAGCATCGATCACAGACGGGTTCAAGCATTTTCTGGCGATTGATTTGCCACACGCCGATTGCGGGTTGAAGTCGGCCGCGCGATCTCCATTCTCGCCGCATGCGAGAGGACACCCGCCGATGGATCGATGGCGATCAAGCCCGTTGCTGGCATCCGTTCACCCGGCAGGCGGAGTGGTGCGGACGCGGCCACGAGCCGCTGGTGTTAGTTCGCGGCGAGGGCTCGTGGTTGTGGGATTCCGAGGGCCGGCGCTATCTGGATGGCAACTCCTCGATTTGGACGAACATCCACGGCCACGCCCACCCGGCGATCAACGCGGCGATTCAGGATCAGCTGGGAAAGGTCGCGCACACCTCGTTTCTCGGCTTCACCCATCCGCTCGCGGCGGAACTGGCAGAACGGCTTTGCGGTTTTTTTCCTGAGAAAACCTTGGAACGGGTGTTCTTCTCCGACGACGGCTCGACCGCCATCGAATGCGCTTTGAAAATGGCCGTGCAATACCGCCAGCAAACCGGCCAGCCCGCGCGTAACAGCTTCGTCGCTTTTTCCAATGGCTACCACGGCGATACGCTCGGCGCGGCTTCGCTCGGCGGCGTGGGGCGGTTTTTCGAGCGCTTCCGGAGTATCGGATATCCCGTCCGGCACGTCGGCTCGATGGACGAACTTCGCGAAATGTCTGCGGAAACCATCGCCGGCGTCGTCATCGAGCCGCTCATCCAAGGCGTCAACGAGATGCGCCCGTGGCCCGCCGGGATGCTCGCCGAGCTGCGGCAATGGTGCGATGCAAGCGGCGTCCACCTCATCCTCGACGAAGTGATGACCGGCTTCGGCCGCACCGGAGAAATGTTTGCCTGTCAGCGCGAAGACGTGATCCCGGATTTCCTCTGCCTCGCCAAGGGCCTCACCGGCGGTTACCTGCCGCTCGCCGCCACGCTCACGACCGGGAAAATTTACGACGCCTTCCTCGGCGCTGCGGACCGCGCGTTTTACTATGGCCACAGCTACACCGCTAATCCGTTAGGATGCGCCGCCGCTTTGGCCAGCCTCGATGTTTTCGAGCGGGAAAAAACCCTCGCCCGACTGCCGGAAAAAACCGCCCGCCTCGCCACCGGCCTCGCGGCTTTGAAATCCCGCCACCCGCTGGTCCATGAAATCCGCCAGTGCGGCTTCATCGCGGGCATCGAGCTGCGCCGCCCGGACGGCGAGAAATTCCCGCCCGGCGAGCTTTTCGGCGAAGCGATTTGCCTCGCCGCCCGTGTCCACGGCTTGCTCACCCGGCCGATTTTGGACACCCTCGTCCTGATGCCGCCGCTCTCCACCAGTCTGGAAGAGATCGACCATGCCATCCGTGCCCTCGACCTCGCGCTCGGGTAACACACTTTCTGATGCAAATACTGAAAACAATCCGGCTTGACACTCTTTAGGGCGTGGTCTCCCTTTTGGCGACTGTCTGTATGACGCGAAAAAAACACAGAAAACCCCTTCAAATCTCCGCGCAATGGGCCGCGCTTTTGGCTTGTTCCATCTTAAGCGTCATTCCGGCATCCCGCATGGAAGCCCAGACACCTCCGGCGGCACCCGCCGCGCCTGTCGCCCCGGCCACCTTGAACCGCCTCTTCGGCGAGGCTGAAGCCGCATTTACAGCGAAGGATTATCCCACGGCGGTCGCGAAGATCGAGGAGTTGCTCAAAGCCCTAGGCCCTAACAAGGATGCGCCGCTGGAGCTGCTTTATTTCAATGTCGGCCTGGGAAACCTGCTGGCGGCCAAGCCGGTCGAGGCCGAGGTCGCGTTCACCGAGTATTTGAAAAGATTTCCCAGGGGCGAGTATGCCAGCCGCGCCTATCTCGGTGTCGGCCGCGCGTGCATCGATCAAGCCACGCCTGAGAAAAAAGAGCGCGCTATCGAGGCCCTCAAGCTCGCCGCACGAGACCCGAGATTCCGCTCGGAAGCGGGCCTCTGGCTCGGCGAGGTCTATACCGAGCTCGGCAAACGCGACGAAGCGCTCGTCGTTTTCAAGAGCCTGATGGGTTCGGACATCCGCTCGCCCCAGCAGACCACCGCCGCGGTGGCAGTCATCGGGCTGCTCGCCGACACCGGCAAAATCGAAGACCTCATTCTCTATCTGGATCGCCTGAGCAACCAAGCCGGAGTGCGCGACGCCCTCGCTTGGTATGCCAACCAAGTCATCGTCCGTGGCGACGAACTGGTGGGAACCCAAGCCTACGAATCGGCGCTGACGATATACCGGTCCGT
Organism: Akkermansia muciniphila; assembly: GCA_945879075.1. GTDB lineage: Bacteria > Verrucomicrobiota > Verrucomicrobiia > Verrucomicrobiales > Akkermansiaceae > Luteolibacter > Luteolibacter muciniphilus_C. Next base: position 27,560 of record CAMCUY010000004.1, read on the forward strand.
CCCGCCGCGCAGCCAGATCGTGGAGATCCAGAAATCCGCTCTGGATGCCCAGCGCAAGGATTTGAAAATCCTCGAAGCCCGCGTCGAACAGGAAAAGACCAAGCCCCTCGGCCAACGCTCCTCCGCTTCCGAACTGGTCGGCAATCTCAAACCCGCCATCGAACTGGCCGAGAAGGCGCTGGCCGCCGTCGAGGAAAAAGTCGACCTCGACGCCGCCCTGCTGATGCGCCGCGGGCGCTGCCTTTACTACCTTGACCGCCACGAGGAAGCGCTCGTCTGCTTCCGCGCGCTCCGCAACAAATACGCCTCGGCGCCCGACGCCAAAGCCGCCGCTTACGCGGAAATCGTCATTCTCAACAAGCTCAAGAACATCCCCGAGATCAAAGTCCTCTGCGACGCCTACCTGCGCAAATACCCCGATGCCGACAATGTCGAGCAGGTCGCCACCCTCGCCGGCGAGGTGCTCGTCCAGAGTGGAAACTGGCCCGAAGTCGCCAAGTTCTATCGCAATCTCGAAACCAAGTTCCCCCAGTCCGAGAGTCTCGACCGCTACACCTTCTTCCAAGGACTGGCAATTTTCCAAGAGGGCGACGTCAAGGAATCCACGCCCATTTTCACCAAGTTCCTCAAAACCTTCGCCAACAGCCCGCTGGCGGAAAACGCCATGTATTACATGGCGATGTCGAACTTCCTGACGAACAATTACAAGGAGACCCTCAAGACCTGCAAGGAGTACATCGCCAAATTCCCAGACGGCCGCTACGCCGGCGACATGCGCTACCGGCTCGCGTTCATCGACTTTAACGACAAAGGCCCGGACCCCGAGGACTCCAAAGCGACTGCCGCCTATGAGAACAAGATGTGCGACAAGATCACCAAGGACCTCTCCTCGTTTCTTGCCGATCATCCCGACGACGCCTCCGCAGGCTCGATGTATTGCTTGGTTGGCGACGCTTATAAGAAAAAAACCTCCGACAAGCCCGACGAGCTGGTGAAATTCCAAAAGCTCGCGCTCGAAGCCTACAAGAAGGCCGTTTGGTCTGAGAGTTCCGACGACGTGATTCAATACGCACTGGATACCGCCACCACGATGCTCTCTGGCAACAAGGACTACGCCGGCATCGCCGCGCTCCACAGCGAGTTTCTCGGACGCAAGCCGGACAGCCCGCTGGCGCTGCTTTCCGCCTCGCAGGTCGCCAAAATGAAAACCCGCGAAGGCAAGGGCGCGGAGGCTGCGGAAATGCTCGGCAACGCCCTCAAATCAAGGATCGGCAACCCGTCCGCCGAGCAAGTCGAATTCCTCCTCGACGAACTGGTGAAGACCCTCGTCCCGCGCAAGAAGGCGACGGAGGTCGATATCGACGCTTTGGACAAACAGCTCGTCGAGATTCTCAACAAGGTGATCGCCGGCCAGGAAAACGCGACCACCAACGCCCGCCTCTACTACGCCCGCGCCCGCCTCGCCCAGCTGTTGAAACGCGCCGACCGCTCGGATCTCTATCTGAAAGGCGTCGCCACCATCAACGCCAAGGACCCGTCGGTTCTCAGCCCGGCGCTGCTTTCCGTCTCCGGAGACATTCTGCTCAAGCTCGGCATGCTCGACGACGCGGAAGCGATGTTCAAGCGGCTCGTCGAGCGTTACAAGGACGGCATGTTCGCCGACGCGGGGCCGGTCGGCCTCGGCTACATCGCCATGGCGCGCAAGCAGCCGGCGGACGCGCTGAAAATTTTCGAGACCGCCTTGGATACCAATCCCGGGATGTCCCGCTTCAAGGAAACCACGCTCGGGAAACTCGAGGCGCTCGCCGCGCTCGGCCAGTTCGAACCCGCCGAGAAGCTCGCGCTCGAGATCGTCGGCGACAAGATGTTCCGCGGCGAATCGGCGGGAAAAGCCTATCTCATCCTCGCCCGGATCCACCGCACGCAAGCGGAAAAGGCCGTCGGCGTGGACGCCAGACTCGAGCTGCTCAAGAAGGCCTACGCCACTTACCAACGGGTTTACATCGCCTATCAGAGCGCACCCGATGTCTGCGCCGAAGCCTACTGGCAGGCCTATGAAACCGCGACGGATATGGGCAACACGACACTCGCCGACGAAACGCTCAAGACGCTCGCCGCCAACCCGAAACTCAAGAACACCGCGCGCGCCAAGAAGGCCGTCGAGTTAGCCAAGTAATTTTCCCCAATATGATGCTTCCCTCGCACCCATTCCGGTCAGCCCTGCTGGCATGCGCGGCCGCCACCCTGCCACTGTCAGGGGCAGGCGCGGCGGAACCGGTCCAGATCGTGTTCCAGAACGGTCGCTCGGTGCCGATTTCCTCCGTCGCGCTGCAAGGCGACAAGCTCACCATCACCGCCGCCGCCGAGGGCTTTAGTCCCGGACAGTCTTTTCCGCTGGCCACGGCCGACCACATCTTCGGTGAAAAACCCGCGGACCTCAATCCGGGGATCGGCTTGTTGCTGATGGGGAAACCGGCCGACGCGCTCAAGCTGCTTGAACCGATCGTCGCCGCGCAACGCATCACCGCCAAGATCCCCGGGAACTTCTGGCTCGATGCCGCGCGCGCCTCACTCGTCGCCTACGCAGCGAGCGGAAATTCCGCCAAGTGCGTCGAGATCGGCAAGGAAATTTCCGACGCCACACCGGCCCAAGGCATCGATCCCTTCGTTTCGCTCGGCAAGGCCCTGCTCCTCCCCGCCTCCGCCAGCGCCGAGGACCGCGAGGTCGCCCTGGGCGATCTAACGACGGACAACCTGCCGGCCGCCGTCTGCGCTTACGCGTCCTTCTACCGCGGGAAGCTGCTCAGCGAGCTCAAAGGTGACCCGGACCCAGTCAAAGCGACCAAACAGAATGCCGACGCTCTCGAAGCTTATCTCATGGTTCCCTGCCTCTATCCGTCAGGCGGCATGATTCTCAACGGCGTCGCCGAACTCAAGGCCGCGGAATTCCTCGTCACCCTCGACCGCCGCGAGGAAGCCGTCGCGCTTCTCACCTCATCCGTCCTAGAATCCGCCGGTACCTTGGTAGCCACCGAAGCCGCCAAACGGCTCGAAAGCCTGAAATGATTTGCACATCTCTTTTTCACTCTCAAAATCAAACCACACACACCATGAAAAACACCATCCTAAAGGGCCTCTATGCCGCTCTCGTGTTGCTTCCGATGACCGCCTTCGGCTCTGCCGCCAAACCCGGCGTCACTGAAAAAACCCTCATTGACACCTATTTCGAAGGCGGTTGGGTCATGCACCTCTTGCTGCTGTTCTCCATCGGGATGGTCTGGCTGATCATCGACATCTGGATGCGGACCAACAGCAAGAAGATGATGCCGCAGGAAGATGTCACCATCGCCCAGGACCTTTTCCGCTCCGGCGACTACGTGGGGGCCTATCAAGCGATGAAAGCGAGCTTCAGCCCCTTCGCCGAGGTGATGCGCGCCGGTCTCGGTTCCGTCGGCTACGGCAAGGAAGCCACCGAAGACGCGCTTTATTCCACCGTGGAAAAAATCAGCTCCACTCTCCAAACCCGTATCAACTATCTTTCGGTGATCGGGGTCTGCGCACCGATGATTGGACTGCTCGGAACCGTCGGCGGGATGAAGGGAGCCTTCGGCAGTCTCGGCTCCGCCGGACTTTCCAGCGGCGTGGGTGAGCTGGCAGGCCACATCGGCGAGGTGCTCGTTGCCACCGCCGCCGGTCTGCTTGTCGCCATTCCCGCGTTCATGGCCTTCTATTTCCTGCGCAACAAGCTGCAAGGAGCGGTCCATCAACTCCATGAGGAGACCGAACACCTTTTCCGCAACGCGCCTTACGACTATCTGAAGGACGCCGACGTCGGCCAGGAAGAGACCTACGCGGCCTTGCCGAACTGGGTCCAAGCTCCCGAAGGCTGAGCCTCGCGCCGCCTTTTTTTAACAACCCTTTAATTAACTGATCCTATGGCCGGTGGTGGTGGTGGTGGAGACGGCGAACCTGAGTTCCAGATCGCTCCGATGATCGACGTGCTGCTCGTGCTGCTCGTGTTCTTTGTCATGATCACCTCCGCCGAGGTGCTCAAGGTGGACAAGAACATCGTCCTGCCGGTTTCGCCCAACGCGAAGACGCGCGAGCCGGAGATGGCCAAGCACGAAATGGCGGTGAACGTCCGTTTCGACGCCAAGTCCAACAAAGGCCTCCTCGTCGTTGACGACCGGGAGTATAACAACTGGTCGGACGTCGTCCCCGTCCTTCAGGAAAGCCGCAAGCGCGACGAACGGCTCCGCATCGTGGTCCGCGGCGACGCCGCGGTGCCCGCCGGCGAGATCCAGCGCATCATGAACCTCATCGGTGAGGCCGGCATCGCCGACATCGCCTTCGCCTCTTCCAACAAGTGACCCGCCCATGAAACGAAACCGCCGTCACCGCCGGAAGGCCAACGCCGAAGTCAACCTGGGCTTCCAGATCGCGCCGATGATCGACGTGGTCTTCGTCATCTTGCTCTTCTTCATCGTCCAAGCCAGCGACATCCAGGTGGAGAACGCCCACGTCACCAAGCTTCCCGGCACCGTGGAACTCAAGGAAGGGATCGTCACGCCGGATGAAATCGCCGTCCGCGTCGAGGACGACGGCCAGGTCTATCTCAATGACGATCCGCTCGACACGCCGGAAGCCAAGCTGCTGCCGGAATTCGCCAGCAACCTGAACCAACTGAGGGAAAGCAGCGACGCCGCGAAAACCGAAGTGCTGGTGACGATTTACGCCAACGACCTTGCGCGCTATGAAAGGGTGGTTGACGTGCTCGACGCCCTGAGTCGCGCGAAAATCTCAAACGTGAGCTTTCAGGCCGGAAGCTCGGAGTGAAGCCAATCCGTCAGCCTGAACAACGACCCACCCACTGCCACCATGGAAACTTACGATAGCGAAGGAAACCTCATCCACCTTGAGAAAAGAAAGCAGGGGTTCTGGGCGAAGATCGGCGGCGGCTCGCTCCTGATCGCGGCCTTGTTTCACGTCGTCCTGCTGGTGATCGGTGGGTTCTGGGTGTTCCAAATCATTAAGGAGCCCGAGAAAAAAGTCGATTTCATGCCGCCCGGCGGCGGTGGCGGCGAGCGCGGTGCCGAGCACAAAGTGCAGCAAAAAAAGCGCGCGCAGATCACTCCCACCACCAATTCCAAGCGGGTCTTCGCCGAAGGCGCGGCGTCATCTTACGCCATTCCCGAGCAAGGCGACAACTTCGGTGAAATGTCCACTCTCAGCTCGCTCAGCGGCGGCGGCATGTCCGGCGGCCTGGGCGGTTCCGGCAGCGGTTCCGGCTTCGGCAAAGGCACGGGAACCGGCGGCGGACTTGGCATGGGCGGCGGCGCGGGCAAGCTGTTCGGCTTGATTCCGGAAGGCATGCGCAAGCGCTGCTCGAAGGAGGACCGGCTCGCCCGCCTCATGGAAAACGGCGGCACTCCGGCCTGCGACGAGGCCGTCGTCAAAGGCCTGCGTTGGTTGAAGGCCAATCAGAGTCCCGACGGCTCATGGGGGGGAGCTGCCATGACCGGCCTCGCGCTGCTCGCCTACTTCGGCCATTGCGAGACCCCGGTATCCGAGGAGTTTGGTGACTCCTGCATGAAGGCCATCGTCTATCTGGTCAATATCGGCATGAAAAACGACGGCAAAATGGCCGACAATTTCACCGCAGGCAGCTGGGTTTACCAGCACGGCATCGCTACCTACGCCTTGGGCGAAGCCGCCACCTTTTGCAAGGAACTCAAAGTGGAAGTCCCCAACCTCATGGAGGTTACTGAAAAAGCCGGCCAGTTCATCATCGATAACCAGAACGAAAACGGCGGCTGGGCATACCTTTATGCCACCCAAAAAGGCCACACCGACACCTCGGTCGTCGGTTGGCAACTTCAAGCCCTCAAGGCATGCAGCCACACCAACATCAAATACAAGGGGCTGAGCTCATCCATCAGCAAAGGCCTCAAATATATGAGCGGTTGTCAGAATGAAAACGGCGGCTTTGGCTATGCGGGACCGAACGGACCTGCCGGTAAAGACAAGTATTTCAGTCTGACCGGAGTCGGCGTCCTATGCCACCAGATGTGGGGTAAAGGGTCTTCTTCCGAGGTCCGCAAAGGAGTCAAATACATCAAGGAAAACACCAAACTGTATTGGGACACCGAAGACTCGGACCTTTATTGCCACTATTACGAATCCCAAGCCATGATGCAGGCGGGCGGCGACGACTGGAAGTTCTACAACGACCTCTTCCGCGACCAACTCCTCAACAACCAGAACCCGGATGGTTCATGGAAAGCTCCCAAGTTCGATGGTCACGGCCAGAATCCTAGCAATGCCGTATACCGCAACACGCTCTGCATCCTGATGCTGGAAGTTTACTACCGTTTCCTCAATTCCAGCGGCGGATCCAACAAGGCAAAGTCCGGCATCTGAGCCCAAGGGTAGCATTACAAATGCAAGGATCTCAGGTTCCCAGGCGTAAACCGGACACTCTGGGTCCTTGGCTTGTGTTTCCTCCTTGTATCGATAAACTCCCATCATCTTCATGAAGTGCTGCCATTTCTCCGCCGCGGGTTTTTTCCTCTCCGCACTCGTCGCCTCCGCCGCCGCTGAAACTCCGGTCCCGGCGGTCAAGGAAATGAACTTCCTCGAAATCCTCGCGAAGGGCGGCATCATGATGTATCCGCTCGGCCTGATGTCGGTCATCACCGTGGTGTTGATCCTTATTTTCCTCCTCACCGTCCGCCGCAACGCCATCGTCAGCGACCGCTTCATGAGCAGCGCCGAGGCGATGATCCGCAAGCGCGACTTCCTCGGCCTCAGCACCCTGAGCCACCGCCGCAACGAGTGCATGGCCCGCGTCACACAGAAGACCCTCGATTTCATGGCCGCCAATCCCGGCACCGCCTTCGAAAACGTCCGCGAAGTCGCCCAGACCGAAGGCTCCCACCAAGCCGGCATGCTCACCTCCCGCATCACCTATCTCGCCGACATCGGCGCGATCGCCCCAATGGTCGGCTTGCTCGGAACCGTGTTCGGGATGATCGAGGCGTTCATGCAAATCTACTCCGGCCAAGTCCAGGGCGTGCGCGAAATGGGATTGGCCGAGGGCGTTTCCAAAGCGCTCATCGCCACCGCCGGAGGCCTCGCCATCAGCATTCCGGCGCTCGCCTTCTACTCGATCTTCCGCGGCCGGGTGCAAAAATACGTCTCGGAACTCGAAGCCGCTTGCACCCATTTCGTCATCCTCCTGCACGCGCAGCTTGAGCGCCAGCCGGCCCAGTCCTATGCCAATCCGGTCCAGCGCGGCCCCGAAGACTACGCCATGCCCGTCGCCTCCCCGCTCTCCGGAGAGCGTCCCGACCTGCACGGGATCTAACTGACAACGGGATGAAGTTCTCCAATCGTCAGCCGCCTGCGATCGCCATCCAATTGGCGCCGATGATCGACATCCTGCTTTTGCTGCTCAGCTTTTTCATCATCAGCTGGCAGTTCAGCAAATCCGAGACCGAGCTCAACGTTTCCGTCCCCACCGCCCAGGAAGGCGCGGAACCCGAGCGCGTGCGCGGGGAAATCATCATCAACGTGCTCGCCGACGGCGTGATCCGCGTCGAAGGCCTCGCCGTGGACCGCCAGCAGTTGTTCGACAAGCTCTCCGCCATCGCCAAGCAGTTCCAGAACCAACCCGTGCGGATCCGCGGCGACGGCGGCGTCGCCTACCAGCGCATTGTGGAAGTGATCGACACCTGCCAGAAAGCCGGGATTTGGAACATTTCCTTCGCGACCCAGCGCCCGGAACCGGCCAAGTGATTCACTTGGCAAACGCCCCGAAACGGACAACGCTCCCCGCATCTTGAAACGCGCGCTCGCACTTCTCATTCTCGTCGCCAGCCCGGCAATCGCCCAGATTCCCCGGGCCGAGGCCGTCGATCCCGCGTTGAGTCCGAACGCCTCCAACGACTTCTTCCAGCGCGGCAAAAACCTCTACGACTCCGCCCAGGCGAGCACCACCCAGCAAAACCGCATCGATTACTTCCAGCGCGCCGCGCAGATTTTTTCCGAATACCTCACCTCGTTTCCCAATCATCCGAACGCCGAAATGGCATGGTGGTATCTGGGAAACAGCTACTATCAAGCCGGCCAGATCGACGACGGGAAACGCTGCTTCAGCACCTTGTTGAACCGCTACGGCAAGGGCAAGTGGGCCGCCGCCGCCGCCTACACGCTCGCCGCAGATCATTATAACAAGTCGGAATACGCCTTCGCCGCGCCCATGTTCGAGCGCTTCGCCGCGAATTCCGCCAAGCCCGAAGAACAAGTGCGCGGCACCTACCTCGCGGGAAACTGTTACCGGCTCCTCGGCCGCGACCGCGAGGCCGTGACCGCGTTCAGGAAAATCACCGAGGACCGCGCCGGCGGCTTGTATGCCGCGCAAGCCAAGGTCGCGCTCGGCCACCTGGCATTGAAGACCGGCAAGGGGCCGGAAGCCCTCGCCCTCTTCGAGCAAGTCATCGGCGGACCCTCCTCCGCGAAAATCCGCGGCGAGGCGGCGCTGCACGCCTCGCTCACCGCCACCAAACTCGGCCAGACCGACCTTGCCGACAAATACCTCCAGCTCATCCTCCGCACGCCCGGAATGGAGGATTTCAGCCCGGACGCCCAGACCGCGCTGATGGCCAACTTGTTCGCCAAAAAGGAATACCGCGAGGTCGTCGACATCTTCCGCCGCGGCGCCGCCAAGGCCGTCGGCGAAAAAGAGGCTGACCGCCTGATGATCGCCGGCCGTGCCTACATGCGCCTGCAACTGCCGAGCGAGGCACTCCAGCTTTTCCGCGAGGTCGAGCGCTTGGTTAGACCCGAGACGGACACCGCCTTCCAGGCTTCCTACTACCGGCTGCTGTGCTTTTTCCAAATCGAAGGCCGCCACCTGCCGGACCAGGTGGACGCGTTTCTGCAGCTCTACAGCAAGTCCCGCCCGCTAGATCCGCGCATCCACACCGCCCTCATGATGAAGGCGGAAACCTTGTTCTCCAACAAGGACATCGCCGGCGCCGCCAAGGCTTACAGAGAGATCAACGCCTCTTTCATCAGCGAGAAAAACCGCCCCGGCCTGCTCTATCAGCGCGGATGGTGTCTCGCCGAAGCCGGCGACGCCCAAGGCGCGATCCGCTCCTTCAGCGACTTCATCAACAAATATGCCGCCGACTCCCGGGTGCCCTCCGCCATCGCCAAGCGCGCCACTGCCTATGCCGAGAGCGCCGAGCCCGCGAAAGCCATTTCGGACTACGACCGCCTGACCGCCGCCGGCATCCCGGAGGATCTCAACTCGTTCGGCTGGCTCGAGTCCGCCCGCTTGCGCCGCGCCGAGAGCAACATCCCGGACATGATCCTCCGCTATCAGGGACTTCTGAAAAACGTCAAAAACCTCAGCGACAACCTGCAAGCCGAGGCCAACTACTGGATCGGCTGGGGACTCGTGAAAACCAACGTCGCCAAAGACGCCGTCGATTACCTCGAAAAGTCCCGCACCCTCCGCCCGGACGCTTACGCCAAACACGCCGGACTCCTCCTTATACTCGGCTACTTCGCCTCGCAAGATCCCCTCAAACTCGCCGCCGAGATCAACCTCGCGATCGACAAGAAATATGACGCGGACATCCCCGACCAGGCGATCCAGTGGTCCGGCATGCAATCCTACAACGCCGGTGATTACTCCTCCGCCGCCAAGTCGCTCGCCCTGGTCTCCAACCCCGAGGAACCCCGCGAAACTCCCAAGGAAGTCTGGCGCTACCTCGCCAAGGCCCGCCTCGGATCCGGCGACCCCGAGGGCGCGCTCGCTGCGGCGAACAACCTGCTCGCCGTCGAGGACAATTCCGGCTGGAAAGCCGACGGCCTACTCGACCGCGGCCGCGCCCTGCTCGCCCTCAAGCGCCCCGAAGAAGCCCGCAAGGCGGCCGACGAAGCGCTCGCCCTCCGCCCGCAAGGCCACACCAGCGCCGGCCTCAATATTCTCGTCGGCGACCTTGAACTCCAAGCCGGCGACGCCAAGACCGCCGCCGGAAAATACCTCATCGTCGTCGAGTTCCACGAGGACAAGGAGCTCAAGCCGCTCGCATTTTGGAAACTCATCCAAGCCCTTGAACAACAAGGCGACCGCGCCGAAGCTGAAAAATACCGCCTGAAGCTCAAGACCGAATTTCCCGACTGGAAGCCTCCCGTCCCTTAGCAAATCCAAGATTCCCTTCCCTTTCCATGACACCTCCCGCCATCACTGCCGCACCGACCAAGCCAGCCAAGCGCAAATCCGAAAACGCCTGGACGCCCGAGAAATCCTCCGAGCTCTATGGCGTCGACACCTGGGGCCACGGCTTCTTCGGCGTCAACAAAGCCGGCCACGTCACCGTTCGTCTCGAGGACGACGAGGCCCAGGCCGAGGTCTCGCTCTTCGAAGTCATCGACGGCCTGCGCGACCGCGGCACCCACCTGCCCGTGCTCCTCCGTTTCCGCGACCTGCTGCATTCCCGCATCACGGAAATCAACGAGTCCTTCCGCAAGGCGATCAAGGAAACCAAATACCGCGGCGAATACCGCGGCGTCTATCCGATCAAGGTCAACCAGCAGCGCCAGGTCATCGAGGAAATCGCCGAGTTCGGGAAGAAATACCACTACGGCCTCGAAGCCGGCTCCAAGCCCGAGCTCATCGCCGCGCTCGCCCACATGCACGACCCCGAGGCCTACCTCATTTGCAACGGCTACAAGGACGAGGAGTTCATCGACCTCGCACTCCACGCCCAGAAAATGGGCCTCCGCGTCATGCTCGTCCTGGAAATGCCCAGCGAGCTCAACCTCATCCTCGAACGCTCGCGCAAAATCGGTATCCTGCCCAACCTCGGCGTCCGCGTCCGCCTCTCCACCAAGGGCTCCGGCCACTGGCAGGACAGCGCCGGCGACAAGTCCGTCTTCGGCCTCAACGCCTCCCAAGTCATCGCCGTGGTCGATCACCTCAAGGACACCGGCTACATCGGCTGCCTGAAAATGCTGCACTACCACCAGGGCTCGCAGATTCCTAACATCGCCGCCATCCGCGAGGGCGCCACCGAGGCCGTCCGCATGTATTGCGACCTCGTCAAGGAAGGCGCGCCCATGGGCGTGCTCGACATCGGCGGCGGCATGGCCGTCGACTACGACGGCTCGCACACCAATTTCCACTCGTCCTGCAACTACTCGGTCCCGGAATACTGCACCGACATCGTCGAGGTCGTCTCCCAGATTTGTGACAAGGCCGGCGTCGCCCACCCCAACCTCATCTCCGAGTCCGGCCGCGCCGTCGTCGCCTACTACTCGGTCCTCGTTTTCAACATTCTCGACGTTACCAGCGCCCAGAACAGCGAGGCCGCCCCGGCCATTCCCGAAAACGCCCCGCAAAACCTCACCAACATCATCGAGGTCAACAAGGTCATCAACAAGAAGAACCTCCAGGAGTGCTTCAACGACGCTATTTACTACCGCGACCAGATGCGCGCCCAGTTCTTCTACGGCGCCGCCACCCTCCGCGAGCGCGGCCTCGCCGAGGCCTGGTTCTGGCACATCGTCACCCGCATTTCCAACCTCATCGCCGAGCTCGACGACATCCCGGAAGACCTCCGCGAGCTGTCCTCCACCCTCGTCGATTTCTACTACGGAAATTTCTCGCTCTTCCAGTCCCTGCCCGACTCGTGGGCCATCGATCAGGTCTTTCCCGTCATGCCCATCCACCGGCTCGACGAGAAACCGAAGAACCGCGCCGTGCTCGCCGACATCACCTGCGACTGCGACGGCAAGATCGACCGCTTCATCGACAAGGAGGACGTCGCTAAAATCCTCCCGCTCCACGACTTCAAACAAGGCGAACCCTACTACCTCGCCGTCTTCCTCGTCGGAGCCTATCAGGAAACTCTGGGCGATCTCCACAACCTCCTTGGCGACACCAACGTCGTCGGCGTGCACTTGGAAAAGGGCAAGCCGGTTTACACCCACGAAGTCGAGGGCGACACCGTCGCCGACGTGCTCAGCTACGTCGAGTTCGACCCCAAGGAGCTCGTCACCCGCTTCCGCAACTTCGCCGAGAAAGCCGTCGCCGAAGGCCGGATCTCGCCGAAAGAGCGCCGCGAGATCCTCGACCTCTTCCGCGAGGGACTTGCCGGCTACACCTACTTCGAGAGCTGAAGCCAAAAGCCGCCGGGATCACTCCACGCTCTCGAAAACCCCGCCGCCTACCAACCGGCCGCCCTCATAGAGCGCGCAGATCTGGCCGGGGGCGATGGCACGCTGCGGGCGATGAAATTTGAGGCGGATCTTCCCGCCTTCCAGCGGCTCTAACGTGCCAGGCTCGGCTTTGGCGCGGTAGCGCGGCTGGGCATCGATCAGGCGGCGGGTGTCGAAGGGTTCGTTGAGCGCGCTGAGCGTGCCGACGGTGCATTCGGTGGCGTAGAGCCCCGCGGATTCCGGCGTGTCCCAGCCGACGATGAGGCGGTTTTTCGCCGGGTCCTTGCCGACGACGACGTAAGCCATGCCATCGCGCGGCGAGGCGACGCCGTGGCCTTTCCGCTGGCCGAGCGTGTAGAGGTGCAACCCGCTGTGCTCGCCGAGCACCTTGCCGGCCGGATCGACAATTTCGCCCGGCGTGTCGGCGACGTAGTGGCGGAGGAAATCGCTCATTTTCACCTGGCCGAGGAAGCAGATCCCCTGGCTGTCCTTCTTCTCCGCCACCGGCAGCTGGAAGCGGCGGGCGACTTCGCGGACTTCCGGCTTGAGCATTTCCCCGGTCGGGAAAAGCGCGTGCGCCGCCTGGCGCTGGGTCATCAGCGAGAGGAAGTAACTCTGGTCCTTGTTAGGATCCGCGCCGCGAAGGATGGCGGCGGAACCATCGCTTAAGGTCCGGCGGCGGGCGTAGTGGCCGGTGGCGACGTGCTCGAATCCTTGGGAGAGCGCGTAGTCGAGAAACACTCCGAATTTCATCTCCCGGTTGCACCAGACGTCCGGGTTCGGCGTGATGCCCGAACGGTAGCCTTCGATGAGATATTCGACGATGCGGTCGCGGTAGGAGTCGATCAAATCAATCACCCGGAACTCGATGCCCAGCGATTTCGCCACCGCGCGCGCGTCCTCGATGTCCTGTTCCCACGGGCAATCGCCGGGAATCCCCTCGTCATTGATCCAGTTCTTCATGTAGCCGGCCGCCACCTCGTGGCCCTGCTCCACCAGCAGCGCCGCCGCCACCGCGCTGTCCACCCCGCCGGAGAGTCCTACCAACACCTTCGCCATGCGGGAAGCGTCGAACATCGAACATCGAACGTCCAACATCGAACGTTGAAAAAAAGAAAAATTTCCCGCTTCGATGTTCAATGTTGGACGTTCGATGTTCGATGTTCATCCTCCGGCCATGCATTCAATGACAGGATTCGGCCGCGGCTCGGCGGCGACGGCCGTGTGGCAGGCCACCGTGGAAATCAGCGCCGTTAACCGCAAGCAGGCCGAAGTTGTCCTGCAAGCGCCCCGCGAGCTCAACGAACTCGACGCCCGCATCCGCCAGGCCGTGCTCGCTACGGTTTCCCGCGGCCGCATCCAGGTGGCCGTCCATCTGGAACGCGCCCACACCGCCCTCGCCGATTTCCGCATCGACCCCGCGCTGGCCCAGGCCTTTTCCGCCGCCTTCACCGCCTTGAGCGAGGCCATCGGCCACCCGGTGGTTCCCGCCGCGGCCGACTACCTCCGCCAGCCCGGCCTGATCACGATGGGCAGCGGTGAGATCGATGCCGAGGTCGCCTGGCACGCCATCGAGCCCGCCCTAACCGACGCGCTCGCCCAGCTCGCCGCGATGCGCTCCAGCGAGGGCGAGCACCTCAAGACCGACTTCATCGCCCGCCTCGACACGCTCGTTTCCTTCTCCCGAAAAATCGCCGCCGAGGCACCCGGCCGCCCAGTCCGCCAGCGCGAGCTGCTCGCCAAGCGGCTGCGCGACGCCGGCCTCGAACTCGATCCCGCCGACGAGCGCGTCGCCAAGGAAATCGCGCTATTCGCCGACCGCTGCGACGTGAGCGAGGAAATCACCCGGCTCGACTCGCACTTCGCGAAATTCCGCGAATACCTCGACGCTGCCGAACCGCCCGGCCGCGCGCTGGATTTCCTCTGTCAGGAACTCTTCCGCGAGTTCAACACCATCGGCTCCAAGGCGAACGACGCGTCCATCGCACAGACCATCGTCGAGGCGAAGACCGAGCTGGAGAAAATCCGCGAGCAGGTGCAAAACATCGAGTGATCGACGCCGCAGCTAACGCATTTGGACTCCAGGCGAGACGCTCCAGCTACTTTCATCAAGGCTCTTCGACGCCTTCCTCGATCACTTCGTCGTCGCGGACCGGGAGCGCGCGGATGGGGCGCGGGCTTTCCACCTCTTCCCCGCCCGCGTCGAGCGCCTCGACGGGAAGCGCCCTGAGCGGGCCTTCCACCGGAATTGCGGCGGGCGGCGTGGCATTGTCGGGATCATTCGGCAGCGCCTCGCCCGCAGGCACTGGCGCGCCTTCCGGCATGACGATCAAGGCCTTCTTCGGTGGTGCGATGTCGTCCTTGATGTCTTCCTCGATGCCCTCGAAAAACTTACGGACCATCGGTGCCGCCATCCGCCCGCCGGAGACGGTTTCGCCGGGGCGGCCTTCGTAGAGCACGGCGAACGAGTAGCGCGGATTGTCCTGTGGCACGAATCCGGCGAACCATGCGAGACGCTGTTGCTTGACGGGCGGCCCCCATTGGGCGGTTCCGGTTTTTCCGCAAAGAGTGGTGTAGCTGAGGGCCGCGCCGTGACCGGTGCCGCCAGAACCATTGACGACGTCGCTCATACCCTGGCGGACGATTTCCACTGCCTTCTGATCCACCCCGAGCCAAGCTTTCCGCTCGGGAACCGCAGCCTGAATCACGCGGCCACGGGTGTCCTGCGTCTGGCGGATGAGCTGGAGCTTCGGCAAGGCCCCTCCGTTGGCGATGCCCGCCATCGCCTGCGCGACTTGCAGCGGCGAGGCGAGCAAACTCCCCTGGCCGATGGATAGATTCGCCGTGTCGCCGTTGAGAATCCGGCGCTTTTCATGTTTGAGCATCCACTCGTCGCTCGGGACCAGGCCGGGGCTTTCGCCGATGAGCGGCAGCCCGCTGCGCTCGCCGAAACCGAGGCGACGGGAGAGACCGAGGAAGGCGGACGGCCCCACGTCGATGCCAACCTGATAGAACCAGGTGTTGCACGAGCGGGCGATCGCGCGCTTCACGTTGATCGAGCCCTCGGGGTTTTTATTCCAGTTGTTGAACGTCGCGTTGCCGATGTTGAGGGCGGCCGGGCAGTAAATTTCCGAGGTCTCCGTCACCTTGCCGTTGTTGAGCGCGGCGAGCGCGACGATGGGTTTGAAGGAGGAGGCCGGCGGATAGGCCGACTGGAACGCCCGGCCGAAAAGCGGCTGCGCCGGGTCCGCTTCGAG
This sequence comes from Akkermansia muciniphila, assembly GCA_945879075.1. Taxonomy (GTDB): domain Bacteria; phylum Verrucomicrobiota; class Verrucomicrobiia; order Verrucomicrobiales; family Akkermansiaceae; genus Luteolibacter; species Luteolibacter muciniphilus_C. Next base: position 43,048 of record CAMCUY010000004.1, read on the forward strand.
CGCTTTGAAATCGGTCTCGTTGATGCCGGGGATGAAATTGTTCAGGTCGAACGACGGCCGCGAAGCCATCACCAGCACCTCGCCGGTGACCGCGTCGAGGACGACGAAGGCGCCGCGGCGGCAGCCTTTGAGCAGGGTTTCCTCGGCGAGTTTCTGCCACTTGAGATTGAGGGTGGTGACGAGGGTTCCGCCGGGGCGCGGGCGCTTGACCTGCTCTTCGAGCAGCTTGTTGCCGCTCTCGTCGAAGAGCAGCCGCTTCATGCCAGGCTCGCCGGTGAGCTGGGTGTTGAAAAGTTTTTCCAAGCCGGCGCGGCCTTCGGATTCCTCCCACAGCGGCTCGTTGAAATTGATCGGGCCGGTCGGCAGTTTCCCGACGCTGCCGGAGTAACCGATGATATGCGCCGCGAGCCCGCCCTCCGGATAGAAACGCCGGTAGAGCGGATGCAGGACCAGTCCGGACGTCAGTTTCGTCTCGATGTCGCGGGCTTCTTTCTCGCCGATCTGGCCGGTCACCAACAAGGGCAGCCAGCGGCGGTGGCGGTAGTGGTCGAAGATTTCGTCGTCGGACTTCGGCACCTGGTTTTTGACGAGGAGCTGAAGCGAGTCGATCCGGGCGCGGGCCCAGTTGATGACGAAATCGCGGTCGGCGTTTTCAAACTGGCGGAACTGCAGGGCGACTTGATAGGCGACTTGGTTCTGGGCGATCGGAGCGCCGTCGCGGTCCACGATCTGGCCGCGCGGCGCGGGGATTTTCAGGGTGATGGCGCGGGCGTCCTTGCGGGTGCTGATGGCCCCGTCCGCAGCACCGCGGGCGGCGGGCTCCTCGGCCGGATTCTGGGCGCAAACCGGCATCGCCGCGAGACACAGGACCAGGGAAAGTCGAAAAAGGAACGAGGTGCTCACCATGGGAATTTGCGGAGGCTAGGCGCGGATACCGATCAAGGCAACGCCCAATCCCAAGCCGATCAGACACCCAAGGAGCCGCCGCTCTTGTCGGCAGCCGGACGGCGTGCATGATGGCCGCAATGAGCGATTGGAATTTCATGGCGGTGATCATTTTAGTGGGGCTTTTCATGCTTTGGAAACTCGAATTCGCCGCGATACTGCTGAACCTGAAGACGTTCCCGACGGCGGTGCCTAAGGTACTGGAAGGCCTGATGGATGACGAAAAACTCGACAAGGCGCGCGACTATCTTCGGGTGAACGCCCGCTTCGGAATCCTCCAGTCCACCGTCTCGCTGGTCGTTCTGCTAGTGTTCTGGACGTTGGGCGGCTTCGGATGGCTGGACGGTTTGGCGCGGTCGTTCACGACGTCGCCGGTGGCGGCGGGACTGGTTTTCCTGTCGCTGCTGATGCTCGGCCAGAGCGTGATTTCACTGCCGTTTTCAGTGTATGACACCTTCGTGATCGAGCAGAAATTCGGCTTCAACCGCTCGACGCCCGCCACCTTCATCATGGACCGGCTCAAAGGCCTGCTGCTCGGCGCTGTCATCGGCCTGCCGCTCGCGGCGGCGGTTCTGTGGATTTTCGGCAATGTCGAAAACGCCTGGCTGTGGGCTTGGGCGGTGGTGACGGGCTTCCAACTGATCCTCACCTACCTCGCGCCGTCGCTGATCATGCCGCTGTTCAACAAATTCACGCCGATGCCGGAGGGCGAGCTCAAGCATGAAATCGAAGCGCTCGGGGTGAAATGCGGGTTCCCCCTCACCGGCGTTTTCGTGATGGACGGCTCGAAGCGCTCAACCAAGGCGAACGCGTTCTTCACCGGCCTCGGCAAGCGCAAGAAAATCGCGCTCTTCGACACGCTCGTCGAGAAGAGCAGCACGCCGGAATTGCTCGGCGTGCTCGCCCATGAGATCGGCCATTTCCGCTGCGGCCATATCAAGCAGCGCCTCGCCGTGGGCATCCTCCAGACGGCGGTGATTTTCTATCTGCTCGGCCTCGCCACCGACCCGGACGGCCGGTTCGCCCGCCTGCTGTTCGACGCGTTCGGAGTGGGGGAAATCTCGCCGCACGTCGGGCTGGTGCTTTTCAGCATCCTGCTGGAGCCGGTGAGCAAGATCCTCGGCGTGCTCGCCAACGCCTGGTCGCGCCGCCACGAATTCGAGGCCGACGCCTACGCCGCCAAAGTCACCGGCAACGGCGCGGCGCTCGGCGAAGCCTTGAAAAAAATGACCAGCGACCACCTTTCCCACCCGTCCCCCGCCGCGCTGCGCGTCTGGCTCGACTATTCACACCCGCCGTTAGCCCGGCGCCTCGAAGCGCTGCGGAGCGCGAACTAAACCGCCGCCGAGTGGATCGCCCCGTCCTTGATGATGAGCGTGCGATCACCGATTTTCGCGAGATTCTGGTCGTGGGTGACCACGACGAGGGTGACGCCGTGCTCGGTCGCGAGGTCGAGCAGGATGGCCATGATTTCCGCGCTGTTGCGGGAGTCGAGATTGCCTGTCGGCTCGTCGGCGAAGAGGACTTTCGGCTCGTTGACGATGGCGCGGGCGATGGCGACACGCTGCTGCTCGCCGCCGGAAAGCTCGGCCGGGAGATGGTCCGTGCGGTCTGCTAGGCCGACTCGCGCCAGCGCCTTGAGCGCGAGCTCGGTGCTGTCTCTGCCGGAAATCGCGCCGGGCACGGCGACGTTTTCCAGCGCGGTGAGCTCCGGCAAAAGGTGGTAATTTTGGAAAACGTAGCCGATCCGCTGGTTGCGGAAGTTCGCCTGCGCGCGGCGGCCGAGGGCGTAAATGTCGGTGCCGTCGATGTGGACGCGGCCCTTTTCCGGGTGCTCCAGCCCGGCGAGCGTGTAAAGCAGCGTCGTCTTTCCCGCACCGCTCGGCCCGCAGAGGAAAACCTTCTCCCCGCAATGGATTTGCAGATCAATCCCGTGCAGCACCTCGATGGATTTCCGCCCGATCCGGTAGCTGCGGTGGAGGTCTGTCGTTTGGATCATCACGTCGCTCATGCCGCAGGTTGTGCCACCTACCGGGCCCGTGCAAGCGCCGCAACGTCATTCGGGCTGGCGTTTCGCCCGGAATTTCCCCACAGTCCGCGCTCTGGCGAAAAAAATCCTGATTTTTCATCAAAATCCGTGCGCGCGCGGCAAACTAGCTCTAAACATACTAAGTCTCAACCGACACGTGACCATGGCCTACGACTCCGACAGCAGCATGAAACTCTATTTGCGGGAAATCTCTAGGACCCCGCTTCTCACCGTCCAGGAGGAAAACGCCCTCGCCGAGCGGATCAAAGCTGGTGATGACGAGGCCCGCACCCACATGATCAAGGCGAACCTCCGGCTGGTGGTGAAAATCGCCCACGACTATTCCGGCTACGGGCTTTCCCTGAGCGACCTCGTTTCCGAGGGCAATATCGGCCTGATGAACGCCGTCGAGCGCTTCGACCCGGAAAAAGGCGGCAAGCTCTCGACCTACGGCGCCTGGTGGATCAAGCAATCGATCAAGCGCGCGCTCGCCAACCAATCCAAAACGATCCGCCTGCCAATCCACATGGTCGACAAAATCGCCCGCATGCGCCGGATTTCCTCCAGTCTCGCCGAAGCCCTCGGCCGCGAGCCGACCGACGATGAACTCGCCTCCGAGCTCGGCCTGCCGCGCCAAAAAATCGCCATGCTCAAGCAAGCCGCGCAGCGCCCGGCCTCGCTCGACGCGCCGGTCAACGAAGGCGAAGCCACCGAATACGGCGAAATCATCAGCGACGAGTCCGCCTCCGACCCGCTTGAACTGCTCGCCGACAAGAATCTCCACGCCGAGATCGGCGGCCTCCTCTCCCTCCTCAACGAGCGCGAGCGGCGGATCATCGACGGGCGCTTCGGCCTCAACGGCCTCAAGCCGATGCTACTCGAAGACGTTGGCCGCGAGTTCGGCGTCTCCCGCGAGCGCATCCGGCAGTTGCAAAACTCGGCGCTGGCGAAGATGCGCAAGGCGCTCCTGAAAAAGGACAAGCCCGCACCGCAGCCTTTCAATTCAGGAATGGCAGAGGCCTGAGCCGAGTGCTCCCGGCTGAGACAGCCGGGACATGTGGTTCATGGCGTTATTGTTGCGGCTGGATGCGGGTGATTTTCGAGCCTTGCAGGCCGAGCCCGCCCATCAGGCCGCGCTGATCGAAGAAGAAGGCATACATGTTCTTGTCGAGCGTGGTGGTGGTGAGAGAGGTGGCCACTCCCTTGTCCACGATGACCAGGCTCGGGCTGCTACCGATTTCCCAGCCACCGCTGCGGCTGACGCTCCGGTAGGCGGCGTCATTCATGAAAAATAGAGCGTACCCGAATTCCTGTACGCCCGCCTGCAACCCGTAGGACGCGGCGGTCGTCTGGTAGAAACCGCTGATCTCCCCGCTGTCCCGGATCATCGCGCCATTGCCGGCCTGGGCGCCGACGATGAGGCCGCCCTTAACGACGGATGGAAAAACCAGCACTCCCTTCGCTTGTTTGCCGATGGCTCTGGCCGCCGGGTTTTGCGCGTAGAGGGATTTCAGCGCGGCCCGGGAGTCATGGGAAATCTTCGAAGCGCTTGAGGTGGCCGAGTTCGTCCGGGTGATGGGGTCGGTGGTGCAGCTTGGAAGAGCGTTGATGGCGGCGGAGGCGATGCAGAGCGCGATAAGGCGGATGTTCATGAAGTTATAGTGTTAGTTATTCTTGTGATGCAGGTGGAAAATGTGGCGGAGTTCCTCGAGGGCTTGCGGGCGCTCACAGGCGCGGTAGGGAGTGATTTTCATGATCGAGTTCCCTCCGCCAAATCCGAGAGAATCTCAGATACACCCAAAACAGCGGTTTTTCAAAATTTATTCAAACCCGATCCGCCGTCGGTGCACGACGCCATGCCTATCCGTAGCTTGCTATACAACAACTCATTCGGTTGATTGAGAACCCTACGTCATGGTCACCCAACGCCGGCGGAAACGGGCCTGCCAGGGTAACCGTGGAGAGCGACGCGATCGCGCGGGATGGATCGACCGGCGAAATTTCCAGCGGCGAAATCGAAGTGGCAGGAATCCCCCGCTGGCATTGCTTGCTGAAATTCAGCGCTGGACGGCAGGGCGAATCCCGCCGACAACCCGCCCAGCAAGCATCCCATGAGCCTTCCCATTCTCTACATCAAACCCGGCTGCCCTTGGTGCGACGAAGCCGTCCATTATCTCAACCGCAAAAACGTCCCCGTGAAAACGGTCGTCGTCTCCGGCAACCCCGAAGCGATGCGGGAAATGGTCGAACTCTCCGGCCAGAGCAAAGCCCCCACCATGGACTGGCACGGCGATGTCCTGGCAGACTTCGGTGTGGACGAGCTCATTCCGTTTCTCAAGAAACACGGCGTGGGCTGATCCCGCCGACGCTCGCGGGCAGCGCCAAATAAGGGGCGTGGACATGCTGTCCACGTGCCGATGTGCTGCGAAAGCGCGGGGAGGATGCCCGTAGTGAAAAATCCCTCCTGTTTTTCAACTGCCATCCGTGATTCATTCCCGCCATGCGACTGCCTGACACGACTCCCGAACTCCTCTCTCCCGCAGGAAACTGGGATTGCGCCCGCGCCGCCGTCGCCGCCGGAGCCGATGCCATCTATTTCGGCCTGCCGCGCTTCAACGCCCGCCTGCGCGCGGAAAACTTCATCGATGCGGATCTCGATGAGCTCATGGAATACCTCCACCGCCACGGAGTGAAAGGCTTCGTGACGATGAACACGCTCATCTTCACCCGCGAAATGAAGGCCGCCGAGGAGCAGCTCCGCAAGATCGCCGCGGCCGGCGTGGACGCGCTCATCATCCAGGACCTCGGCCTCGCCAAGCTCGCCCGCGAGGTCGCGCCGAACGTCGAGCTCCACGCCTCGACCCAGATGACCATCACCTCGCCGGAGGGCCTCGCCTTCATCGAGACGCTCTTTCCGCTAGAACGCGCCGTCCTCGCCCGCGAGCTTTCCATCAGGGAAATCGAGCGTTTTCAGGCTTCCTCGGTGGAGACGAAAACTCCGCTGGAAGTCTTCGTCCACGGCGCGCTCTGCGTCGCCTATTCCGGCCAATGCCTCACCAGCGAGTCGCTCGGCCAGCGCAGCGCCAACCGCGGCGAATGCGCCCAAGCCTGCCGCATGCCCTATGAAATCGTGGTCGATGGCGAGACCCGCGAGCTCGGCGCGGTTCGTTATTTGCTCAGCCCGCAAGACCTCGCCGCCGTCGATCTCGTCCCCGACCTCGTCCGCGCCGGAATCAAATCCTTCAAGATCGAAGGCCGCCTCAAGTCGCCCGAATACGTCTCCGCGGTCACCCGGGTCTATCGGAAAGCGCTCGACGCCGCGATGACTGCAGCGGAATCCCCGATCACCCCGTCCGACCGCTACGAGCTGGAAATGACCTTTTCCCGCGGCCTCAGCACCGGCTGGTTCGCCGGCACCAACCACCCGTATCTCACCCACGGCAAATTCGGCAAAAAGCGCGGCCCGCTGCTAGGCACCATCATCGACTGCGGTCCCGGCTGGATCCGCCTCGGCGAACTCACCGGCGTTCCCTTCACCGCCGGCGACGGCGTCGTCTTCGATGCCGGCGAAAACCGCGACCTCGAACAAGGCGCGCGCATCTGGGTCATCGAGGGCGACCGCCTGATTTTCCACCTCAGCTACAGCGGCATCAACTTCGACCGCATCAAGCCAGGCCTGACGCTCTACAAGACCTCCGACCCCAAGCTCGACTCCGAGCTCCGCCGCTTCTGGCAGAACTCCCGCCCCGCCGAGAAAAAGACGCCGCTCCACATTATTGTTAGAGGCAAGCCCGGCGAACCCATCACCGTTGCGGCGGCCTGTGATCGTCTGTCTTCATCCGCCTCCTCCACCCTCCTGCTTGAACCCGCCGCGAAACACCCGCTTTCCAGCGAAAAACTCGTCGAGCAACTCGGCCGTCTCGGCGATTCCTCGTTCGAACTCGGCACCCTCGACAACCAGCTCGAAGGCGACTGCCACGTCGCCGTTTCCGCCCTCAACCAACTCCGCCGCGCCTTGGTGAAGCAGTTGGAAACCGCCGCCGCGATCAAGCCAGAGCGGCCGAAAATCACCACCACCTATCAAGACCTTCTTCCTTCGACGTCCGATGTTGGAAGTTCGACGTCCGATGTTCCTACATTGTCCGTCCTCTGCCGCACGCTCCACCAAGTCACCGCCGCCCTCGAATGCGGCGTGGAAACCCTCTACTGCGACTTCGAAGACCCGCGCCGCTACAAGGACGCCGTCACGCTCGTCCGGGCTGGGGATTCTCAAATCCACCTCGCGACCCCGCGCATCCTCAAGCCCGGCGAGATGGGCTACCTCAAGCTCATCGAGAAAGCCGAACCCGACGGCCTGCTCCTCCGCAACCTCGGCGCGCTTCACTACTATCAGCATCGCTCCGACCTGAAAAAAATCGGCGACTTCTCGCTCAACGTCGCCAATCCGATCACCGCGAAACTCCTGATGGAAAATGCCGCGCTCGACCATCTCACCGTCTCCTACGACCTCAACATCGGCCAGGTGCTGGAGCTCCTCCACAGCGCGCCGCCCGAGTGGTTCGAGCTCACGCTGCACCAGCACATGCCGATGTTTCACATGGAGCACTGCGTTTTCTGCACCTTCCTCAGCAGCGGCACCACCTACAAGGATTGCGGCCGGCCGTGTGAAACCCACGTCGTCCATCTCCGCGACCGCGTCGGCCAGCTCCACCGCCTGCAGGCCGACGTCGGCTGCCGCAACACGCTTTTCAACGGTAAGGCGCAGACCGGAGCCCGCTATTACGAGCACCTCCGCGCCACCGGACTCTCGCGTTTCCGCGTCGAGTTGCTGGACGAGGCCGAGGACGCCGCGAAAACCATCCGCGCCTATCAGGGGCTGCTCAGTGGCAAGTTGGACGCCTTCGACCTGCTCGACCAAGTGCAGGCCCTCGAAAAACTCGGCGTCACCGAAGGCACGCTGGCCGAGCATTGACAAGCGCCCGCCGTGGCGATCTTCACGGACACCTCGCGGATGGTGGTGAGCAACGGATAGATCTGGGCGAGCGCGAGGTCTTCATTGGTCATGAGGCCGGTCAGGGTGCGGCCGGCGACGAGGAACATGCGTACCGAGACTTCCGTGGATTCCACGACCAAGGCCCCGAGTCCGACTCGCATTCCCCGGAACCCCTCCTCTATGCCATGATCGCTCGCACCGCCTTGGCGGGCTCCACACCGGTGAGCTTGTAGTCGAGGCCTTGGAACTTGGTGGTGAAGCGCGCATGGTCGATGCCGAATTGATGGAGCAGCGTCGCGTGCAGGTCACGCACGTGAACGATGTCCTTTTCCGCCGAGTAGCCGAGCTCGTCGGTCGCGCCGTGGACGATACCTGGCTTGATCCCGGCACCCGCCATCCACAGGCTAAAACCCTTGATATGGTGGTCGCGGCCGGTACCCTGGCCCATCGGCGTGCGGCCGAACTCGCCCCCCCAGATGACAAGCGTGTCTTCCAATAGCCCGCGTTGTTTCAAATCCTTCACCAGCGCGGCGGACGGCTGGTCGGTTAGTTTCGCGGACGCGGGCATCTTTTTCTCAATGTCGCCGTGATGGTCCCACCCGCGATGATAGAGCTGAACGAAGCGCACGCCGCGCTCGAGCATGCGACGCGCTAGCAGGCAATTGCTGGCGAACGAGCCGTCGCCCGGTTGCTTCACGCCGTAAAGGTCGAGGATGTGTTGCGGTTCGTCGCGCATGTCAGAAAGCTCCGGCACCGACGCCTGCATGCGGAAGGCCATTTCGTATTGGGCGATCCGCGTTTCGATTTCCGGATCCACCCGCTCGTGGCGCAACACACCGTTGTGCCGTTGGATTTCATCGATCACCTGCCGCTGCGTCGACTGGCAGACGCCGTCCGGACTACCGACGTAATGGACGGCACTGCCCTTGCTCTGGAACTGGACGCCTTGGAACTTGCTAGGCAGGAAACCGGCGCTCCACTGGCGGGCGGAAATCGGTTGGTCAGCATCCGCGCCGCGGGAGACCATGACGACGTAGCCGGGCAGGTTCTGCGACTCCGCGCCGAGGCCATAGAGCAGCCATGAGCCCATGCTCGGCCGGCCCTTGAGGATGGAGCCGGAATTCATGAATGCGTGCGCCGGATCGTGGTTGATCTGCTCGGTAACCATCGATCTAACAACGCATATGTCGTCCGCGATGGAGCCGATGTGGGGAAATAATTCGGAAATTTCGATGCCGCTTGCGCCCCATTTCCTAAACTTCGTGAATGAGCCGCGCGCGATCAGCTTGCTGCCCTGAAGCTGCGCGAGCTGCTGTCCGGCGGTGAACGAATCGGGGAATGACTGGCCGTTGAGCGCGTCGAGTTTTGGCTTCGGATCGAAGGATTCCAAATGCGACGGACCGCCCGCCATGCAGAGGTGGACGATACGTTTCGCCCGCGCCGGGAAATGCAGGCCGCCCTGGCTTTCGAGAAACGGGAGTTTGTTGGAATCTCCTAGCAGCTGGGAGAGCGCCATGCCGCCGATGCCGGCGAAGCTTTTTTGCAAGAACGTCCGGCGGCTGAAATCCTGTTGGAATCGCTCGAATTGATCGATGAACGGAGGTTTCATGGTTCAGTAGCGGGTGATGGTTTCGTGAAGGTTTAGGATGACGCGGCAGAGCTGCGCCCAGGCGGCCAGTTCGGCGGAATCCGGGCAGTCGGCTTTGAGAAAAGTTTTCGCGTCGTCCGGCTTCGACTTGTACGATTCGCGTTGTTGTGTTAGAAACCCGCCGAACGAGTTCAGTTCGCCCGGTTTCGGTTCGCGGGAGAGTGCGATTTTGAGTGCGTGGCGGATGCGCTCGTCGTCCGTCCCGGGAGGCAGCCTCAAGGCGAAGGCCCGCGCAGCTTCGACGAAGGATGGATCATTCAGCAGGGTGAGCGCCTGCTGCGGGCTGTTGGACTGGAATCGATCCGCCGTGCATTCCTCGCGGCTCGGCGCGTCGAAGCCCGCCAGCATCGGGTGCATGAAAGTCCGCTGCCAGTGGGCGTAGAGCCCGCGGCGGTATTGCTCGTCGCCCGTGCTGGCGTGATAGTCGCGCTCGGGGAAATTGAGGTTCACCCAGTAGCCGGCTGGCTGATAGGGTTTAGAGCTGGGTCCGCCGACGACCGCGGTGTTGAGCAGGCCGGAAACGGCGAGGGCGTTGTCCCGGACGAACTCCGCCTCCAGCCTGCGGGCGGATTGCTCGGCGAGCAGGCGGTTCGCCGGATCCCGATCCGCCAGATCCGCGCGGCTGGCGGAAACCTGCCGATAGGTGCGGCTGTTGACGATGAGGCGCACCATTTGTTTCACGTCCCATCCCGAATCGCGGAACTCGGCGGCGAGCCAGTCGAGCAGTTGCGGGTGGGACGGCCACTCGCCTTGGTTGCCGAGGTCATCGAGCACGTTGGAGAGTCCCTTGCCGAAGAATTGTTTCCACAGCCGGTTACTGAACTGCCGCGCGGTGAGGGGGTTTTCCCGGTGAGTCAGCCATTTTGCGAGATCGAGGCGGTTGAGCCGGGTGCCGTCCGATCTCACCGAGGCGTGGGGCAGAAATTCGGGGACCGCGGGCTGCACTTCCTCGGCAGGATTCATCCAGGCTCCGCGCGGGAGGATGTGGGTGGGGGGGATCTTTTCGGCCGGCACCGCTTGGGCGACCACCGAGTGGGCGTAGCCGGCACGGCAGGCGATGATGGCATCGCGGAGGATTCGATAGGCTTTCGGCAAGGCGGCATCCGGCGTGCTGCTCTGGATCCAGGCCGCGGCGAGTTCGCGGTGCCCGGCTGTGGTGGATTCCGGGACTTTGAAAGCTGCAATCAGTTCGGCCCGGCAGGCGTTAGTTGCTCCTGGAATGGCATCGCCAAACGGAGTGACGCTGAACCGGACTTTTCCGATGTCGGCGCTTGCCAGAGTCACTTGCAGGACTCGTCCCTCCGCCGGCGGCAAAGTCTCTGCGAGGTGATAGAGCGCGTGATGCGGCAGCGACGCGGCGTCCTGCGGCTCTTCCCACTTGGCGGGAGCGGAACGCCACTCCGCTTCGAGAAGCGGACTGTTATCGCCGTTGATATAATTGTGGGGCGTCCAACGGTCCGCCTGACCTCGGGCGATTTTGACGGGTCCCGAGGTGAGAGCGAAAGTGGGGATCACGGCGAATTTGCCGTCTGGCTGGCGTCCCACCTTGCCCGAGTTCTTCGGGTCGGGCAGCGCCTCGAATCGGACCGCGCGGATGTTGACGTTAGGCAGTGGAAAATTCAGCGTGAGGATTTCGTCCTTCTGCGGTGGGCCGGAGAAAACGATGGATGCGTCCTTGGAAATTTCGTGACCCGTGCCTTTGGCCGTCTTGATTTCCGCCGGCGCGAGCGTGGCCCAACCGGTGGGATTGGCGGCGAGGAAGGCCGCGTTTTGTTCGCGCCACAAACTGAAGGACACTTCATCTTTCTCGGTTTTCAAAGGTGCGAGCACTTCCACTGAGGATTGTTGCAGCCCGGCGAGGCGGGTTTTCACCGCGGCATTCTTCGCGTAAATCTCCGGCGGGAAGGGCCAGTCGTTGTTCACTTTGGGCAGCTCCGGATTCGGGGTGTATTTGTAGTCGGCATAGACACCCCACTGCCGGACGTCGGCGAAAAACGCACCTAACGAATAAAAGTCCTTGGCGGTGACTGGATCGAACTTGTGGTCGTGGCACTCCGCGCAGCCTGTCGTCAGGCCGAGCCATGCGGCACCGACGGCCCGCACGCGGTCGCCCATGGATTTCGCGAGATATTCCTTGGACTGGGCGCCGCCTTCTCGGGTCATCAGGTTGAGACGGAGAAATCCGGTGGCGATGCGCTGTTCGTCGGTGGCGTTAGGAAGCAGGTCGCCGGCGAGCTGCTCGGTGGTGAACTGGTCGAACGGCTTGTTGTCGTTGAAGGACTTGATGACGTAGTCGCGATAGGGGAAAACGCGGGCGTTTTGATCGCCGTGATATCCGACGGTGTCGGAAAAACGGACCACATCCAGCCACGGCACCGCCATGCGCTCGCCGTAGCGGGGGGATGCGAGGAGTCGCTCGACCTGTTTGGCGTATGCGTCCGGGCTTGCGTCGGCGAGGAATGCGTCGAGCTCGGCCGGAGTGGGCGGCAGGCCTATCAAATCGAGCGACAGGCGGCGCAGCAAAGTGGCTTTGTCGGCGAGCGGCGAGGGCTCGATTTTTTCGCTTTCGAGGGTGGATAGAACAAACGTGTCGATTGGATTCGCGACTTCGTCCGCGTGCTTCTTCAGGGGTGGAACCGGAGCTTTGGCAAGCGGCGTGAAGGCCCAGTGTTGCTCGTATTGGGCTCCCTGTTCGATCCACGCGCGGATGAGCAATTTCTGCCGGTCGCTCAAATCCTTGTGAAATTCCGGTGGCGGCATGACTTCCTCGGGGTCGTGCGAGACAATGTGTTTGAGGATTGCGCTTTCGTCGGGTTTGCCGGGAACGATCGCCCGTTCGTCCGAGTCTTTGAGTTTGGCATAGGCACCCTCTGGCGTGTCGAGGCGCAGGCCGGCCTCGCGTTTTTTGGAATCGAATCCGTGACAGGCGAAGCAGGTGTCGGAGAAAATCGGCCGGATATGAGCGTTGAAAGTCACCCGCTCTGAAAGTTTGCCGCCTGGGTCATTCGCGGTGACGGCAGAGTCCTTTCGATTGCACGCCGAGTTGAGGAACGCGAGGAGAAGCGCAAGGCAGGAAAGTCGTTTCATGGGTAAATATACGCGAGGTGCTACGGGTTTCTTACAGCCTCGGTCACGGGCCGATAATACTCAACCTTTCCAAAACATCCGCACGCCGAAGACCACCAGCACGCAGCCGAAGATGCGGGTGAGCGTGTGGTTGCTGAGCGAGCGCATCAGGTCGCTGCCGAACCAGGCGGCGACGGCGGAGGCGAGGCCCACGGCGAGGACGAGCTTCCAGTTGATGAGCCCGTCGATGCGGGCGTTGTTCGCCGTGGCGACGATGGCGATCACGATGATGATGGCCATCGAGGTGGCGACGGCTTGCTTGTGCTCCAAACCGAGCGCGAGCACGAAGGCGGGCACCATGACGATTCCGCCGCCGACGCCGCAGAGCGCGCCTAGCAGCCCGGCGACGATGCCGATGAGGATGGCGCAAATGATGAATTTCATCGGCGGGCGGGTGTCTTCAGTTTCGGAGCCACGGGTTATTGTTAACGGGATCCGGCAGGTGGCGCAAGCGCGGCGACGGACGCGGCGGCTAAGCCAGATTCGTGAAAACCACCTGCACGTCGTCGTCGTCCTCGATCTTGTCCAACAGGCTTTCCACTTCCTCCATCTGCTCCTCGGTCAGCTCGACCGGCTGGGTGGGCAGGCGTTGCAGACTGCATTTCGTCGGAACAATTCCCGCCGCTTCGACCGCGTGGCTCAGGCTGGCGAAGGCGCTGAATTCGCCGATCGCCGAAACAATGCCATCATCCACCGAGAGCTCTTCGAGTCCGGCGTCGATGAGTTCGAGTTCGAGTTCTTCCAAGTCGCGGCCCTTGGGCACGGGGAACTCGATGACCGACTTGCGGGTGAACATGAAATCAAGCTGGCCGGCATTCACGAGCTGGCCGCCGTTTTTGTTGAAGATGATTTTCAGGTTGCCGATGGTGCGGTTGGAATTGTCGGTGGCGCACTCGACGATGAAGAGCGAGCCGTGCGGGCCTTTGCCCTCGTAGGTGACTTCCGAGATGTCGGCGGCGTCCTTGCCGGCGGCGCGCTTGATGGCGTTCTCGATGTTTTCCTTCGAGAGGTTTTGCGCCTTCGCGTTGTTGATGGCCACTCGCAGCGTCGCGTTGGATTCCGGGTCCGGGCCACCGCTTTTGGCGGCCATGGTGATGGATTTGGCCAGCTTCGGGAAAACTTTGGACATCGTGGCCCAACGCGATTCCTTCGCCCGGCGGCGGCATTCGAAGTGTCTTCCCATGGTTTTCGGTCGGTTAAAAATTGGCCGGTGAGGCACCGGGGCGGAGATCTAAGCAGGCGGACGGTGAGATGCAAGTGAAGTGCTCGCGCCGTGTCGTCTTGAAAACTTGCCAGCCGGCCGCCTTCCGGACAAGGTCATCACAGATTCACCATGAAGCGTTTCCCTGTCGGCCTCATCCTCGCCATCTGGCTTGCCGCAATCGGCCGGGCTTCCGCCGGGATGACGGTGATCACTCTCACTGACATCGCCCGCGCGCGGATCGACGCGCTGTCGTTTTTCCTGTTCATCTATCTGGTCATTTCCTGGGTGGTGAAACTCATCTGGAACCAGCTGGCGAAATCTTTCGTTTCCCTGCCACGGCTCAAATATCTTCAGGCGCTCGGCGTGGTTTTCGTGACCGGGTTGATGTTTTACGTCGTGCTGACGATGATCTCCGGTGCGCGCGAGCTGCTCACTCCGGGGGCTTGGGAAAAGCAGGGAGCCGGCTACCGACTCCGCGAGGACGGCCCGGCACCGATCGGGAAAGAAGAACGCCGGCAAGCGCTGCGGAAAGTCCAGCAAGCCATCTGGGACTACGCGAAAGCCCACGGCGGAAACGCGCCCGCCAGCCCCTTGGTCGAGGGGATCGATCCAGCGCTTTGGAATTTCGAGGGCGGCGGACTTTACTGCCTGATGCCCGGCGTCCGGCCCGCAGTCGGCCGGGAAATCCTGGTTTACGAGCCTTCCGCGGCCGGCGGGCGGCGCTTCGTGCTGCTGACGGACGGCAGCATCGAGGATCGCTCGGAGGGAACTCTCAAGGGCCAGCTCGATGACCAGTTGAAACGATGAGCGAGGAGCCGATAGCCGCCCGGACCCCCGCCTCACGGCGCTGGAAATGGATCATCCGCGGGGTGGTTTGGACCTTCGTGATACTGGTCATCTCGGGTTTGGGAAGCTACACCGTCCTCGTCGAAACGCCCGTTCATTTCGTTCTCGGCTGGCTTTTCCATGCGGTGAAAGCCCTGCCCCCGTTGTTGGGGAATTGGCGTCCGCTGGTGGCTCCGTTAGGATGCCTCGTCCTGGCAACTTGGTTGATCCACCGCTTTGTCCGCTGGTCGCAGGTGGCGAAGGGGAAACCGCCGTCATGGCGTGTCGGCCATACGATTTCGGCGGTGTCGCTGCTGATGTTAGGTTGCGGCGCGGCCATCGCCCTGAGCGGCGTGCTGCATCAAACCGTGTGGCTCATGAGTGATCCGTGGACTGAGAATCGAGGAAAACGAATGGAGCAGACGCTGGCCGTGAGCAACGCCCGGCAGTTGGTGATGGGGCTCTTTGAGTATTACGAAAAGCATGGCCGCTATCCAAACTCGCTTTGGGAGCTTGAAGTCGAGTCGGCTTCCCTGGCCCGACTGATCTCGGTGCCGGTTGGCTACTCGCGGGTCAACGAGCCATTCATCCTGCTGCATCCGGGCGGAACCCGCGCGGTGAATGCAGGCGAACCGCTGATCGTTTCGCCGGTGATACGAAATTCTGAAAAAATCGCAGTGGGCTATGGCGATGGCTCGGTGACCAGCCTGCTGGCCAAAGACCTCGACCGGGTCATCAAAGGCGAGTCCCGCTTGCAAATCCAACAACAGCCCTCGCGATGAGTGATCTTGGCGAATACGATCTTTTGTTGATGGAGTTGATCGGCGGCTTCTGGTTCTTTCTCCGCGACAATCTCCCGGCGATGTCATTCGACGCCGGGACATGGGGGCCGGGACTCGGGGCGTTTCTGCTGGCGATCATCTTCGCCCACCGATTCCTCGCGGCGTGGGCCGCCAGGACGAATCGTCATTGGGGTTTCGCGACCACGTTCTGTCTCGCGCTCACGGTCCCCACGCTGTTCGTCATCTCGTTCATCGTTCCCGGCGTGTTGTTGCAGTGGGAAATGCTGCGGCAGGGGATTTGGCTGGTTTATTGAGCCAGCGTCTCGAAGCCGCAGAACAGCTTGGAGCCGACAGGCGGCTTGGCGGGGAGCGGCAGGTCGTGGTCGAGATGGCGGCGGCAGATTTCATGAAAGTCATCCGGGGTTTTCATGCGGCGCATGTCGAATTCGAAATCGCCCGCCAAGCCGTGGCTGATGTAGGCGAGCGTTTTTTTCATTCGCTGGACGTGGGCGAGCGGGTTGAACTTCGGGGTCTCGCGGGCGATTTCGTCGGAGAGTTCGAGCACGTATTCCCAGAGGTCGCGGTAGCTCGGCGCAGTGGCGGGCGCGCCGGTGAAGGCGGTGGTCAGCTGGGAGAAAATCCACGGGTTGCGGATCGCGCCGCGGCCGACCATCAGGCCCGCAGCGCCGGTTTGCGCGAGGTAGGAAAGCCCGGTTTCGGCATCGACCACATTGCCGTTGGCGATCACCGGACAGGGCATCGCTTCCACCGCCGCGCGCACGCGGTCGGGGTGCACCGGCGTTTGATAGCGCTCCACCACGGTGCGGCCGTGGATCGTCAGACCATCGATGGCGTGGCTGCGGAAAATTCCCAACAGCGTGGGGAATTCCTCGGCTGTGGTGTAGCCGACTCGGGTTTTCACGGTGAATTTCCCAGGGATGGCGTCGCGCAGCGTGCCGATCAGGCGGTTCACCGTTTCCGGGTTACGCAGCAGTCCGCCGCCCGCGTCCTTGCGGCAGACGATCGGCGCGGGGCAGCCGAGATTCAGGTCGATCCCGGCGACGGGTAATTCCGCCAACTCGCGCGCGGTGCGGACGAGGCTCGGCAAATCGCGGCCGATCATCTGGGCGAACACCGGCTTGCCTGTTTCATTCTCAACGATCGAGCGGAGAATATAACGGTTCAGGCAGGAATCCGGATGCACGCGGAAATACTCGGTGACGAACCAATCCGGCGCGCCCCGCCGCGCGATGACGCGCATGAACGGCAGGTCGGTCACGTCCTGCATCGGCGCGAGCACCAGCGCGGGGCGGTTGATGGGAATAAAATCGCGCATGGGACAGGGCGGGATGGCACAGCGGCATTCGCCGCGGGTCAAGAAATTCCATTGACATCCCCTTCTAGAACCGCCTCTTTGGATAGGTTAATCAACACTGCAAACAACGTGGATACTGACTTATTACACACGGAAAAAATCCTCGCGGATCGGAAGACGTTTTATCTCGATCTCAAAGCGAACGCGCGCGGCATGGTGGTGAAAATCACCGAAGACGTCGGCGGAAATCGCGACACGATCATGGTGCCGGCCGACATCCTCGGGGATTTCATCGCGGCGCTGACGGATATCAAGTCCACGGCCGACGAGCAAGAGTGAAGCCGGCAGGCTTGATCCATGATCTTCAATTCTTCTTCGCCCTGTTGAAGCTCAGGCTGACGTGAATGTCCCAAAGGGCTAAGGCACGTGCAAAGAATCCCGCGCCGCTTGGATCGGCACGGACTGGCGCTGGCGATCGATGAAGAAGCTGACTTCCTGATAGCCGGCGCTTTCCAACAGCCCAAGCGCGGTGACATAGCCATCGCCGACGCGTTCCGGAATATGCGCGTCCGCGCCGATGACGACGGGGATGCCGCGCTCGCGCATGAGTGCGAGTTGCGAGGGCGACGGATTCATTTCCGGCAGATCCTTTTGCACGCCGCTGGTGTTGAGTTCCATCGCCACGCCGGTGGCGGCGATGCGGTCGAGCGCGCGCTCGATGACCGGGCGCAGTCGTTCGAAATCCCAGTCCGCGGGAGACTCGTTTTTGATCAGGTCCGGGTGGGCGAGGGTGTCGAACAGCCCGCTTTCCGCGGAGAGGGCGAGGTGTTCGAAGTAAAGCTCCTGATAGGAAAACACGTCGCCCGCGTAGAAGAGTTTCCGGTAATCGCCGACTTGATAGTGGATGGAGCCGAGCACGTGACTGAGCGGCACGCGGGCGTGGAGTTTCTCCAGCCACGGCTCGACTCCGGGATAGAAATCGCTTTCCAGTCCGAGCCGCACGTCGAGCCGGTCGGCGAATGCCGCGCGGGTTGCGGCGATCATTTCGACATAGTCATCGAACTGTCCGGGAGTCATCCGCACGTTGGCGGAAAATCCGTCGGGCAGCGGGCAGTGGCAGGTGAAGGTAATGCCCTTGAAGCCGCGGGCGAGGGCGACGGCGGCGTATTCATCCGGCTCACCGAACGCGTGTTTGCAAAGCGGCGTGTGGCAGTGGGATTCGTAGAGCAGCGGAGTGCGCGTCATTTTCCGGATTCCAGCATCGCCCGGAAGCGCGGGAGGATTTTTTGATAGAGCGAGTTTTTCCCGCCGCGCGCGAGTTGCACGGCGACGAGCTCGGCGGGGGACGCGGGATCCGCCGGCGAGAGCGATGACGCCTTGTAAGCACCCGCTTCGAGCTGGCGCTCGACGTGGGACGCGCCTGTTTTCTGGGTGATTCGGACCGTTGCGTTTTTAGCCCGGATGACGACGGACGAGAGGGGCGGCGCAGTTGGATCCTCGTGAAGCACGACGGAAATCACCGCGCCGCCCGTCGATTCGAATGCGAATTTCCCGCTGGATGACCGGTCTTTCCAACCCGCTTGCACGGCGAGCCAGGCGAGCATTTGCAGCGCGGTGTTGCGGTGCTCGGAATGATAGGTGATCTCGACCGTGTCGATTTCCGGCAAAGCCTGTTGGGCGGCGGGATCGTCAAACAAGCTGGCGATTCCCACGCGGAACTGCCACGAGCGCGTCCAGGCATGGTCCTGGATGATCAAGTCCGGGTTGCTCTGGGAGGCTTCCTCGATCCTCGCGAACGCCGCCGCGGGATCGGCCCACGACGAGCTGTCGATGATGAGCCGGTCCATCACGCTGACGAGGCGCTCGGTGAGGATTTCCGAAAGCTCGCCCTGCCACCAGAAGACGAGCGGCAAGTCGGAATTGAGGTGGGCGAAAACGGTGTTGCGGAAACGCCCGGTGACGCGGCCGGTGAGGTGGAAGGCGATCTGCTCGCAGCAGACGGATTTCCGGCCGTCTGCCAAGTGGCAATGCGCCGTGATCCACGCGCGGAGGCTTGGCTGAGGCTCGTGGCGGTCGATGCCGACGAGGATCGCGCGGCACGCGTGTTCGCGGGTGAGTTCGCGGATGATCGCGGAGTTCTCGATCAAGGCGCCGGGCTTTTCCGAATAAACGACGAGATTCATCAGCGACGCATTCGTCCGCGCTTCGTCCTGTTCCCAGAGTTTCCGCAGTTCGCGGTCGATCGAGGCGACAGGCACCTCGATTCCAAGCTCGGGGCAGACGGCGGGGATTGTGGTGGATGGTGCCTCAGTCATATTCTCGGTAAGGAAGTCATCCCGTCACAAATCCGCCACCGAGGCAAGCCCGCCTGCCCGCCGCGCGATGATTGGCGCACATCCAACCGAGAAAAGCCGCTCACACGTTGGGGAATCGAACCGACCCCGAATCCGTCATTTCCTGGGATGGTGCGCCAACACAGCTTCAAGATACTTTTCGCTGGGGCTTTCAATTTGACAGGCAACGAGCAGCTGGTTAGTCCTTGATCGTGCGTATTCAAACGGTTGATTTCCCGCGAACCGCACCTACTCCGCCATTCCGACACGAGAGCCAATCCCTGAACACTTGAAAGCGAACATCAAACTCACCCCGCGGCTTCAAGTGCTGACCATGGCGGCCGTCGCCATGCTCTGCGGTTGCAAGAAGCCCGTCGCCGTCGCGCCACCGCCGCCGACCGTCGAAATCATGGAAATCTCCACCTCCGAGGTGCCGCTTTCCTCAACGCTCATCGGCCAGCTCGATTCGCCGCAAAACGTCGAGGTCCGCGCGCGCGTCGAGGGCTTCGTGGACAAGATGCCATTCACCGAAGGCGTCGAGGTGAAGCAGGGGGACCTCCTGTTCCAGCTGGATAAGAAGCCGTTTCTCGAAAAATTGGCCGCCGCCACCGGGGCCTTGGCAGAGGCTAACGCCGCACTTGGCAAATACGAGGCGGATGTCGCGCGACTCGAACCCCTCTTCAATAAAAGGGCGATCCCGAAGCAGGATCTCGACAACGCCGTCGCCTCGGTGGAAGTCGGCAAGGCCGGCGTGACCACCGCGCAAGCCCGGGTGGAATTCGCGCAACTCGACCTCGGCTATTGTGACGTGAAAGCGCCCATCACCGGCCTCATCGGAGCTACGCAGGTCTCCATCGGTGAGCTGGTGGGCAAGGGCGAGCCAACCTTGTTAGCCACCATTTCCACCCTCGATCCCATCTGGTTCTACTGCAATGTCAGCGAGGTGGATTACATCCGGGCCGAAGAGAAGAGCCGCGCTTTGGGCCGCGACATCGCCAGCCTGACGCTCACCCTGATCCTTCCCAACGGAGCTGAACATTCCGACCAAGGCCGCTTCGTCTTCATCGACCGCGCGGTGAACGTGAAAACCGGCACCTTGCGCGTCCGCGCCGAGTTCCCCAACAAAGACAAGCTGCTGCGGCCCGGCATGTTCTCGCGGGTCCGCGTGAACCTCGGTGCCAGACCCGACTGCATCACGGTGCCAGAGCGGGCGATTGTCTCGCTTCAGGGCAAGAGCTTCGTCTGGGTGGTCGGAAGCGATGGCAAGGTGACCCAGCGCTCGGTGACAACCGGCGAGCAGGTGGGCAGCGTGTTCATCATCAATGAAGGGCTCAAGGCAGGTGACAAAATTGTCGTCGAAGGAGTCAACAAACTCCGCGAGGGCATTCCGGTGAATGCGGCCAACGCAGCAGCCAAATCCGCGGCTTCCGACAAACCCGCCAAGGAATAACAACACCATGGCCGACTTCTTCATTCGCCGTCCCATCGTGGCGATGGTTATTGCCATCCTCACCTGTATTGTGGGCGCCATCTCACTCTCCCGGCTGCCGATTTCGGAATATCCGAATGTCAGCCCCACCATGATCCAAGCCACCACGACTTACCGTGGTGCCGCTGCCGAAGCGGTCATGGAATCCGTGGCCACGCCCATCGAAACCAAGGTCAACGGCGTGGACAAACTGCTCTACATGCAGTCGTTCAACGCCAACGACGGCAAGATGACGCTCAACGTTTATTTCGACGTCGGCACGGACGTGGACATCATGCAGGTGAACACCCAAAACCGCGTGACCCAGGCTGAAGCCCAGCTCCCGGAGGCGGTGAAACGCGAGGGAGTGGTCGTCAACCGTTCCAGCCCGGACATCCTGATGGTCATCGGTCTCGCCTCGCCAAAGGGAAGCTACGATGCCGTTTTCCTGAGCAACTACCTTGATCTCAATCTGGTAGACGCGATCAAGCGGGTGAAGGGCGTGGGTGATGTGAAAAACTTCACTGCCCAGGACTACACCATGCGGATGTGGCTGCAGCCGGACAAACTCGCCTCGCTCGGCATCACGCCGGACGACATCAAGAAGGCGCTGCAGGAGCAGAACGCCCAGTCGCCCGCCGGGCGGATCGGTGCGGAGCCCGCGCCACCCGGCCAGGAAGGCCAATACAACGTGCGCGCCCTCGGCTTGCTCAAGGACCCCAAGGAGTTCGAAGAGGTCATCATCCGCTCTAGCAGCGATGGCTCGCAGGTGAAAATCAAGGACGTGGCCCGCGTTGACCTCGGTGCCCAGACCTACGACCTCCGCGCCCGACTCAACAAGTCGCCGGCCGGTGCCTTCGCCATCTATTTGGCCCCCGGAGCCAACGCGCTGGAGACCGCGGAAAACGTCAAGACCATCCTCGAAACAGCGAAGGCCAAGTTTCCGGCGGACATGATGTATGAGGTCGCGCTGGACTCGACGCTGCCGATCAAGGCCTCGATCGAAGCGATCGTCCACACGCTCTTCGAGGCGGTGATTCTGGTGCTGATCGTCGTTTTTATCTTCCTTCAGAGTTTCCGCGCGACCATCATTCCGATGCTCACGGTGCCGGTTTCATTGTTGGGAGCCTTCATCATGTTCCCCGTGATGGGCTTCAGTGTGAACGTGCTCACCATGTTCGGCTTGGTGCTGGCGATCGGCATCGTGGTTGATGACGCCATCGTCGTCGTCGAGGCGGTGCAGCATCACATCGAGCACGGACTCTCACCCCATGAAGCCACGCGCAAGGCGATGCAGGAAGTGTCCGGCCCGGTGGTTGCCATCGGTCTGGTATTGTGCGCGGTGTTCGTGCCCGTCGCCTTCATGGGTGGCGTGACCGGCCAGCTATACAGCCAGTTTGCGCTGACCATTGCCATCGCGGTGGTGTTCTCGGTGATCAACGCGCTCACGCTCAGCCCGGCGCTCTCCGCCATGCTGCTGCGCGCCCCAACGCCCGGCAAGGGACCCATCGCCTGGTTCTTCAAGAAGTTCAACGCCGCCTTCGATTGGATCATCGAGCGCTACGGCAGGGTGGTCGGCAGCCTGGTCCGCAAGGCGACTCTTTCCATGGTGATGCTGGTCATTGTCATTGTCGGCATCAACCGCATTGGCAAACACGTGCCCGGCGGATTCATTCCGGACGAGGACAAGGGCTATCTGTTTGTGGCGGTCGAACTACCGGAAGGAGCCGCGCTCCAGCGGACAGACGAGGTGCTCAAACAGGTCGAAGAAATCGTCGGCAATACCGAAGGCGTGCAATCCGCCGTGGCGCTCGCCGGCATGAACATCCTCAACTCGCTCAACGTTCCAAACTGCGCGCTCTTGTTCGTCGGCCTCAAGCCATGGGAGGAGCGCCACGAACCGCACCTCCATTCCAAGGCCATCGCCGCCGAGTGGACGAAAAAATTCCAATCCATCCCCGGTGCCCGCGCGTTTGCCTTCGGTCCGCCGCCGCTGCCTGGATACGGTAACGTCTCTGGTTTCACCATGCAGCTTCAAGACCGCTCGGGTGGCACCATCGACGATCTGGCAGGCTATGTGAAACAACTGCAGGCCGCCGCCGCCAAGCGCCCGGAAATCGCCCGCCTGACCACCACTTTCAACCCCGCCACACCGCAGGTGAAAGTGGAGATGGACCGCGAGAAGTGCCGTACGCTCAACGTCCCGGTGGACAGCGTGTTCTCCACGCTCCAGACCTACCTCAGCGGGCTTTACGTCAACGACTTCGTGAAGTTCGGCAAGGTTTACAAAGTGTTCCTGCAAGCCGAGCCCGAGTTCACCAGCAAGCCGGACGACATCGGGAAATTCTATGTCCGTAGCAATGACGGCAACATGGTCCCGCTGAGCACGTTGGTCACCATCACCAAGATGTCCGGCCCCAACCTGGTCACCCGTTTCAATCTCTACAACTCCGCTGAGGTCATGGGAGCCACCGCGCCGGGCTACAGCTCGGGCCAGGCGATCAAGGCGATCGAGGAAGTGATGAAGGAAATGCCCGCCGAGACCGGCTACGAATGGTCCGGCCTCACCCTTCAAGAGAAGAAATCCGAAGGCCAGGCCGGGGTGATTTTCGCCATGGCCATCATCTTCGTCTTCCTGCTACTTGCCGCGCAGTATGAAAGCTGGTCGCTGCCCTTCGCGGTGCTGCTCTCCGTGCCCACGGTCATTCTCGGCACGATGGTCGGTCTGCTAGTGCGCAAGTTCGACATGAACGTCTATGCCCAGGTCGGCCTCGTCATGCTCATCGGCCTCGCGGCGAAAAACGCCATCCTCATCATCGAGTTCGCCAAGATGAAACGCGAAGAGGGCATGCCGACCATCGACGCCGCCATCATGGCAGCGAAACTCCGGCTGCGCCCGATTTTGATGACCTCCTTCGCCTTCATCCTCGGCTGCGTTCCGCTGATGCTGGCCACCGGTTCCGGTGCCGCCTCACGCGCGACCATGGGCACCGGCGTGGTCTATGGCATGACGATTTCCACCGCCATCGGACTGTTCCTGATTCCCGTCTGTTATGTATTCGTCCAGAAGTTCTCTGACAGGAAGAAAAAGGCCGAGCCGGAGCCAGCTCCCGCAGGAGCCGACGCGCATCATTGAGCGGAAGCGATCCACCTCAACTTTTACACATCCGGTCGGGCGATTGGCGGGTAGGGTGGCGCCATTGGAATGATAGCCACCGCCGTCCTGATCACCGTCGCCATCGAAGAGTCCCGCATCTCCGCTCTTCGACAAGCGTTGAACCTAAAAAGGAAACTGGCAAAGGTGTTACCGGCCTAGGGTTCGGCATCTTCTTGCAATACGGTTTTCAAGGGTGCTGCGGCGCAGCAATGATTCAAGTTGAAGGACTTGATCTGGTTGCATCAAAAGAGGTTGAGCGGGCCGTGCGAAGATTGAACCGTAGCACAGAATGCTCCAAATGCACAGTTACTTCGAGGACGCTTCACTAGGCTTTGAAACGCTCGGAAACTGCGGGCCAGTTGACGATGTTCCACCAAGCGGCGATGTAATCGGGGCGGCGGTTCTGGTAGTGGAGGTAGTAGGCGTGCTCCCAGACGTCGAGGCCAAGGAGCGGGGTGCCGAGGTCGGCGTCGGGGACGAGGCCGCGCATGGCAGGATTATCCTGGTTGGCGGTGCTGGTGATTTTGAGTTTGCCGTCTTTGACGATGAGCCAGGCCCAGCCGGAGCCGAAGCGTTTGGCGGCGGACTCGCCGAAGGATTTCTTGAAGGCGTCCATCGAGCCGAACGCGGCGTCGATGGCGGCGCTGAGTTCGGCGGAGGGCTTGCCGGCTTTTCCCGTGGGGGTGAGGGTTTTCCAGAAGAAGTCGTGGTTCCAATGGCCGCCGCCGTTGTTGCGGACGGTGGCGCGGAGGGCTTCGTCGCCAATGGTGGGGAGGTTGGCGAGCAGCGATTCGAGCGGCTGCTTGGCGAGCTCGGGCGCGGTGGCGAGGCCGGTGTTGAGATTATGGATGTAGGCGGCGTGGTGCTTGCCGTGGTGGATTTCCATGGTCCGGGCGTCGAGGTGCGGCTCCAAGGCGTCGAAGGCATAGGGCAAGGCGGGCAGCTTGTGGGCCGGGACGGTTTGTCCGCTGGCGGCGTGGGGAAGCAGGGCGGCGGTGGCGGCAAGGGTGCCGAGTTTCACGAAATGACGGCGGTCGAGGGAGGATGAATTTTTCATGGTCCGACTAGCTAAGCGGGGCGGGAGCAAAATTCAAACGCTGATTCAAATCGCTTCGCGGACGAGGGTGGCGATGGGCGGATAGATTTCAAATGGCACGTGTTTAATGACCAAACACGCGGGTGGCGACTTGGCGGAGGCCGTCGAGGGTGATGTCCGGATCAACGGCGTCGATCTCGGGCAAGCCGCGGGCGATGAGCGCCGCGTCGCCGCCAGTGGCGATGATTTTCGGCTTGCCGGGAAGCTCGGCGCAGATTCGCGCGAGTATTTCCCGGACCAGTCCGCGGTAGCCGAAAACGGCGCCGACCTGCATGGCGTGGACAGTGGATTTGCCGATGGCGGAGGCGGGCTCGGCCAGTTCGATCTCGGGAAGCAGGGCGGTTTTGCGGGAAAGGTAGCCCGACATCGCGCCCAAACCGGGGGCGATCACGCCGCCGCAGTAGGCGGGCTCGTCGGAAATGACGTCGAAAGTCACGGCGGTGCCGAAATCAATGATGACGGCGGGAACACCGTGGCGACTGAAGACGCCGGCGGAGTTGGCAAGGCGGTCCGCGCCGATCTGCGAGGGCAGCGGGTAGTCGATGCCCATGCCCAGCGGGCTTCGGTGATCGAGGAAATGCAGCGGGTATTTCCCCTCGAAGTGGGCTCGGAGGATCGCGGCTTTTTCCGG